>JAJUGE010000009.1 GCA_029268305.1 Alphaproteobacteria bacterium | reverse complement strand
GGCCGGCGAGATCCTGGGGGTGATGCTGCTGACCTGGCACAACCTCACCTTCTACCAGGATCTGATGCGCAGCCTGCGCGAGGCGATCACCGACGGGACGGTTCATAATCTGGCTGCTGCGTTGGCCGAGCGGGAGGCCAAAGGCGACATCGAGCCCTTGTAGCCTCCGATTCCCGCTTCGGGCGCGGAAGATCCGGCGGTAGGCTGCTCTGTGCATGCGACGGGGAGACCTTTCCGATGCGTGCACGGCCTGCGGCAGTCGAAAGGAGACGGGCATGACGGTTGTCGAGGAGCGATACCGGCGCGACGGCTTTTTCTTTCCGCTCGACGTGCTGGGACAGGAGGAAGCGCATGCTCTTCGCGCCGATCTGGAGGCGGGCGAGGCCGAGCTCGCGGACGACCCGGAGCGGCGCTCGATCCTGCGCAGCTATCCCGATCGCCTGCTCCCTTCTTTCGATCGGCTGATCCGGCACCCGCGCCTGGTGGACGCCGTCTCGCAGATCCTCGGTCCCGATCTGATGGTCTGGGGCAGCGGCCTCTTCATCAAAGAGGCCAACACGCCGAGCTATGTCAGTTGGCATCAGGACCTCACCTATTGGGGCCTCGACGACATGCAGGAGGTAACCGCCTGGGTGGCGCTCTCGCCGGCCACCGAAGCGAGCGGTTGCATGCGTTTCATCCCGGCCAGCCATAAGGAACGCATCGTCCCGCATGTGGAGTCCTTCGCCGACGACAATCTGCTCTCGCGCGGCCAGGAGCTCGCTGTGGAGATGGACGAGAGCCAGGCGGTCGACATCGTGCTAGCGCCAGGGCAGGCGTCGCTGCACCATGGACACCTGTTCCACGCCTCGGGGCCGAACCGCACCGACGACAGGCGAATTGGCGTCGCGATCCGCTACATCACCCCATCGATGCGCCAGCGCTCCGGAGACCGTTCGGTCGTGGCCCTCGTCAGCGGCGAGGATCGCTTCGGCCATTTCACCATCGCCGAGCCGCCCGCCGCGCGCATGACGGAAGCCGACTTCGCGCTCTGCCGCCAGGACATGGAGATAAAGAACCGCGTCCTGTTCGAAGGCGCCGAGGGTCGCCGCCGTCGCCGGCGATAAAGGGTTCAGGCGAGACCGTATTTCCGTGCACGTCCGACGAACGCGTCGTAGCCGATGAACTGCTCGAAATCGCTCGCGGCCTCCCGGACGCCGGTGGCGTCTGCGTCACCGGAGGCATGGAAGTCCGCGAGTGCGCGTTCGACAGCACCGTAGGCGGCGTAGAGCGTGAAGCCGTAGTAGAGCACGAGATCGGCCCCGGCGCGGCGCTCCTCCTCGGTCGTGCAGCCGGGCTTGTCGGTCACGACCACCTTTCCCGGGATCCGGTCTCTCACCCTTTCGAGATCGGCGGCGCGCATGCCAGCTGGGAAAACGAGGTCGGCGCCGGCCTCGAGGAACGCCCGCATCCGGCGTACGGCCTCATCGACGTCATTGTGCGCGAGCACCGCATCGGTGCGGGCGATGATAAGGAAGTTCGGATCCTCGCGGGCGTCGAGTGCCGCCCGGATTTTCTGCACGATCGTCTCCAGCGGCGCCAGGACCTGCGGCACGTCGGCGTGCTTGCCGAACTCCTGGTCCTCGATGTGGATCGCGGCGATGCCGGCGCGCTCGAATGCCTGGACGGTACGCCAGATATTCGCCGCGTTCGCGAAGCCGTTCTCGGCATCGGCGATGACCGGCACCTCCACGGCCGACGCGATCGTGCCCGCCCGGTCGACCAGATCGTCGAGCGTGAGGATGCCGACGTCCGGCTGACCGAGCACGCTCGCGGCCGTCGCGTAGCTGCCGATGTAGACGAGCCGAAAGCCGGCGCGCTCGATCAGCTTGGCACTGACGGCGTCGAAGGCTCCGGGCGCGACCAACATGTCGCCCGCGTCGAGGAGAGAGCGGAGCTTGCGCCGTCGTTCGGTGAACCGAGTCATGGATGCCGACCTTTCATCGGGCGAGCCGTTCGTGCCAGTCGGGCGGAAGCTCGATCTTCTTCGCGATCCGGCAGGGCGGGAAGCCCCAGGAGGGAAAATAGGCGCATTGCGGAATGGGAATGTCGCCGCCGGCGACGATGAGGCTGATGTCCTCGGGCCGCTCCACCGGCGGTATCCCGCCGTCCCGGTCGCCGGCGAGCACCCAGTCGGGCCACGAGGCGGACTCGATCACCCGCTCACGGAGCCATGTCCTGCGCCAGACCTCGGCCGGCATTCGCGCTGTTTCCCAGAGGCGGCGCTTCACGTCAGCCTTCGACAGGCCCTGGCCCGCCAACTCGGCCGCGACGAACGGTGCCAGCAGAACGGTGACGATGCCGTTGTGCAGCATCGCGAATCCCGAAGCGGCCGTGCCCATCACGCTCGCGAGATCGGGCAGGCCGCCGGTGACGTTGATCATCGTCTCCGCCCGGGTCACCACTATGGCGCTGTCTTCCGCCTTCAGGCCGAGCTCGACATGGAGCGGCTCCCAGGGGCTCTGGGAGCCCGCCTCGGCGAGGCACATCGTATAGCGCCCCGGATGGGCGATGCCGGCGAAGGAGACCGCCCCCGGCCAGCCGCCACCGATATTGTTCATCACCAGCCGGACGGCCCGCCCGATCGTGGCATTCGCCTGCCAGCCGGGGCCGAGTGCCCCGAAGCTCGCGTTCATGCCGATCGCTTCGGCGACCGGTCCGCTGACGACGAGAAGCGGCGCCACGTTCTCGTCGGTCGTCTGTACGCCACGCAGGTTGAAGTCGGGCTCGGCGATGGCGCGGACGGCGGCGAGCACGACCGGAAGATATTCCGGACGGCAGCCCGCCATCACCGCGTTCGCGGCCACCTTCTCCACGGTGGCGACGCCGTTCAGCGGGTCGAGAGCGCCGAGGCTCGCTGTCTGCGGCTCCGGCACCCAGGAGAGCATCTCCTCGACCCGTCCGATCGTCGGCGGCACGATCGGCAGCCCGTCGGTCCAGCCGCGGAGACGGAAGAGCCGATTCACCTCCTCCGTCGCGTCGTCGCCGCGAACCACCTCGACCCGCTGGCGAGGGAAGCGGCCAGCGAGCGGCGTGCGGTCCAGCATGCCCCTTTCCTCGGCACGCGCGCGCAAGGTGTCGTCGATCCATTCCCCGGAGGCACGCTGGCCGGAAGGATTGACGACCCAGAGGGAAGCGGCGGTCATGGTTCGGCTGCGGCCCTCCTCGCGCCTGCCCCGCCTAGCGCCGCGCCCGTCGCAGCTTCTCGTGCCAGCCTTCCGGCAGGCGGATCTCCTTCCCGACCGGATAGCCGAGCATGCCGTTGTGGGAGAACACATAGGCATTCGTACGCATCGGGTCGCCCGTCACGGCGATCAGGATGTCGTCCGGCTCGGCGACGATCGGAACCAGCCGTTCCGGATCGCTCGACTCCGCGAAGATGCGCGGCGCCTTGCCGAGGTTCACCATGTCGAGGAGCGTGCGCCGGCCCGGCACGAGATTGTTGTAGCCGCCGATGTATTGCTCGAACTTCCAGGCCGGCAGCCGGGCCTGCTCGAACAGGGCGTCCTTCAGGTCGTCGCGCGACCAGCCCGCCTTGGCGATCGTCTCCGCGAGGATCGGCGTCAGCAGAAGCAGCGGCCGGTAGGTACCCTGGGCGATCCCGACCGTGAAGGCGAGCTCCCAGCCGCTCTGCTTGACGAGCGCGTCGGCGAGATAGGGGAGCATCTGCTCCGGCTTCTGGCCGAACACCGAAGCCACGACGTCGCCCCCGGTGTAGCGGGAGATGGTGACGGCGTTGGTGCCGCGCGCGAAGCCGAAGTCGGCGGCGATCGGCTCCCAGCCGATCCGCTCCAGCACGTCCTCGTTCTCGGCCAGGACGACGCGCCAGGTGTTGCCGTAGGTGCCCTTGTCGGTCTGGTGCAGGAGGAAGCCGGCGACGTTGCGAAGATAGAGGCGCCAGAAGCGCCCTACCGACGTGTTGGCGATGAAGCCGTCCCGCAGCGCGCCCTGCTCGTAATTGAAGCCGAGCTCCTTGACGATCGGACCATTCAGGGTGATGAGCGTCTCGGCGCCCGGCGTGTTGCCGGAATGCTCGACGCCGTAGTCCGGGTCGCACATCGCCTCGGCCAGTGCCAGCAGGACCGGCATGCACTCGGGCCGGCAGCCGGCCATGACCCCGTTGACGGCGACGCTCCACACGCTCGCCGCGCGATTGTCCGGCGGCAGCTTGCCGAACACATGGTCCGGCGGCAGGGACGCGAATTCGAGGAACGCCTCGACCTTCTCCCGGGTCGGCGGGACGATCGGGAGGCCGTCCGACCAGCCGTTCTCGTAATAGAGGCGGTTCACCTCTTCGAACGTGCCTTCGAACACGATCTCGTTCGGGCCCGGCTCGACCACCGGCGCGGCGTCGTCAGGCTGTTCGGTCAGATTCGCGATTACCTGCCCGAGCGTCACCTCGACGATGTTGTCACGCAGCTCGTTGTCGGTTTGCATGTCGACATGCCCCGGCACGATCGCGACCGGCAGGTTGGGCATGCCGAGGCCGACGGCGGTGGTCGCCGCCTGACCCGCGAACCCCTCGCAGACGAGGGTGCTGGACGGAACGCCCGCCTGCTCGGCGATTGCACTGACCCGCAGCACGGCGGGTGTGCAACTGCCTCAGCAGCCCATCCCGGAGACGACTGCGTCGATTCCGAACTTGCGGATGTTCTCCGGCAGGTTGGCGAGGATCTCGTGTTCCTGGTCGCCGTGCGTGGAGCCGAAGGTCTCGTAGCCGACGAACTCGATGCCGGGATATCTGGCCTTCAGCTCCGCTTCCAGGATCGGGAAGATCTCGTCGCCGCGGAACAGATAGTCCCAGAGGAAGGCGATCTTCTTGCCCTCGAGGTCCCCGTAGCGAGAGGCGAGCGGCGCAAGCTCGGATGTTTTCGGGCTACGAGGCCAGACGACCTCGTATGTTGCGTCGGCGGCCATGAGGTTTCCTCCATTCTTTCCTGTTTGCGAACAGGATAGGCCCGATCCGACCTGGCGCGCCACCGTCTACATCAGCGATGGGATCCAGAGCGCGAGGCCCGGAAAAAACGCCAGCAGCAGCACCATCAGCAGCATCAGGAAGACGAACGGTGTCGAGCCGGCGACGACTTCGCCGAACGGCCGGCCGCCCGATATCCCGTGGATCGTGAACAGGTTGAGTCCGACCGGCGGCGTGATCTGGCCGAGCTCGATCAGGATGGTGAGGATCACCCCGAACCAGATCGGGTCGAAGCCGGCCTCGACCACGACCGGAAACAGCACCGGCAGCGTGATGTAGATCATCGAGATGCCGTCGACGAAGAAGCCCAACACCACGTAGAGCAGGACGAGCCCCGCGAACAGCACCCACTTCGAGAGCTGCATGTCGACGACGAGTTGGCTGATGGCGCGGCTCGCGCCGGAGTAGGAGAGGGCGGTCGAGAGGATCTGGGCGCCGATGATGATGAAGATGACCATGCAGGTCGTCTTCACGCTCGAGAGCGTCGCCTCCCACAGCACGGGAAATGTGAGGCCACGGTAGCAGAGGGCGAGGAGGATCGCGCCGATGGCGCCTATGGCCGCCGCCTCGGTGGGCGTGATCGCACCGCCGTAGATGCCGCCGAGCACGATCGAGAGCAGTGCCACCACGGGCAGCACGTGGAGCAGGTGGGGCAGCTTTTCCCCAAAGGGCACGCGTCTCGGATCGCGCGGCGGCGCCAGGCCCGGCTGCAGGGCCATGCGCACTGCGATATAGGTCATGAAGAGTGCCGCCATCGCCAGGCCCGGCAGCAATCCCGCCATGAACAGCTTCGCGATCGATTCCTCGACCAGCGCGCCATAGAGGATCATGACGATGCTCGGCGGTATCAGGATGCCGAGCGTGCCCCCGGCGGCGAGCGAGCCGAGCACCATTCGGGGGGCGTAGCCGCGCTTCGTCATCTCGGGGATCGCGACCGTGCCGATGCTCGCGGCGGTCGCCACCGAAGAGCCGCTGACGGCCGAGAACAGGGCGCAGGAGACGATGTTCGCGTGCAGCAGGCCGCCCGGCACCCGACCCGTCAGCACCGCAACACCGCGATAGAACCTGTCGCTGATGCCGCTCCTCAGGATCACCTCGCCCATCAGCAGGAAGAGGGGAACAGCGATCAGGATATAGCTGTTGGAGTTGTTCCAGACGACCGAGCTGATCGCCATCAGCCCCATGTCGCCTCTGGCGAGGTAGAGCACCAGCACCCCGGTAGCCCCGAGTGCCAGCGCCGTCCACTGGCCGAGCACCAGCATCAGAGCCATGAAGCCCATGAGAACGAGGGAGAGCGATCCCCAATCCATCAGGGGCGGGACCGGAGGCGGGCGAAGGAAGTCATGGCAGCTTCGGAACCCGCCGGAGGGCGAGTGCGACCAGCTGCAGCGCCAGAATCGCCGAACCGATCGGGATCAGCATCTGCGGCCAGAACAGCGGCGTCTGCGAGACGAACAGCGAACGGATGTCGGCATCGAACGAATGGCGGGCATGCCGGACCATGTACCAGATGACCACTGCAAGATAGACGAGGCTAACGAGCAGGACGATCCAGTTGACGAGCCCGCCGGCGCGGTGGGCGATCCGGTCGTAGACCGGCTCGACACGGATGAAGCCGCCTTCCCGTAGTGTATACGCGAGGCCGAGATAGACGAGGGCGACGTTCAGGTAGGCGCTCATCTCGTCGGCGACGAGGGTGGACCGGTCGAACAGCTCGCGCAGAACCACCTCCGTGCCGACGAGCGCCAGGATCGCCAGCAGGGCCACCGCCGCCAATGCGCCGCCGAGCGTGGCGAGGCCGGTGACGACCCGGTCGAAGATGCGGACGAAGCCCGCGAACACGGCTCAGCGGCCCAACGCCTCGCGTATCTCCTTGAGGGCGTCCTCGGCGCCGTGCTCGGCCGCCCAGGCATCCCAGTTCGGTTTCACCAGCTCGGTTGCCTCGGCGACCTGCTCCTCGGACGGGGTGAAGAGGGTGACGCCGTGCTCCTCCTCCAGCGTCTTGCGGTCGCCGGCCTCCATTGCCTGGAACTTCGCGTTCGTTTTCGGGCCCCATTCCGCCGCCACTTCGTCCAGCGTCTTGCGCAGTTCCTCCGGTAGGTCGTTGTAGGCCTGGATGTTCACGAACTCGTAGTTCGGACCGCCGATGTGGATGTCGGGGAGCCAGGCCCACTCGAGGAACTCGCCCCATTTGGCGCCGACGGCGTTGAACGAGGCGGTGAAGACGCCTTCCATCAATCCGCGTTCCATCGCGACCGGCACCTCTGCGGTGGTCAGCGATACGGTGGAGGCGCCGAAAGCCTCGATCATCGCCGCCTGCTTCGGGTCGGTGACGCGGAACTTGCGTCCCCGGAAGTCTTCCAGCGCCTTGATCGGCGCGCCGCGGCCATAGAGGTTCTGCTCCGGCCACGACCACCAGAACAGCGTCTTGACGCCCGCCTTCTCGAACTCGGGTGCGGTGTACTTGTCGATGATCGGCCAGACCTTCTCCAGATCCTCGTAAGTGCGAACGAGGAAGGGGTTGCCCGTGATCGCCGCCACCGGCACCGATCCCGAGATGAAACCGGCGTAGCCGGACGACATCTGGACCTGCCCCTGGCCGGCGATCGTCACCGCTTCGGTCGCTCGGAACGGCAACTCCCCGGCCGGGCGCACTACGATGTCGAGCTCGCCGTCGGTCCGCTTTCTGACCTCGTCGGTGAACTCCTTCAGGTTCACCGTCACCGGATGGGTGATACCGGCGATCATGAAGTAGTCCCAGGTCACCTTGGCTTCGACGTCGCCGGGAGAGGCGAGCAAACCGGCACCGACCGCCAGTCCACCGGCCGAGAGGAGATGCTTCCAACCCCCACGCATGATCGCTTCCCTCCCATCGCGGCCGG
The DNA here is from genome assembly GCA_029268305.1 of Alphaproteobacteria bacterium. Taxonomy (GTDB): domain Bacteria; phylum Pseudomonadota; class Alphaproteobacteria; order JAJUGE01; family JAJUGE01; genus JAJUGE01. Next base: position 54,604 of record JAJUGE010000009.1, on the reverse strand, counting down.
CCCTGAAGCTGGCCTGTTCTGTTCATTGAGGCTGCGTGTGCGACAGCCTGAAAATCATCCGTCGCGCCGAGCAGTCGAGTCAAGGTTGCGTCGGCGCCGCGCAATCCCTCTTCAGGTCAATGTTCCGAGAAGAGCCGCGTGAACCCGTACCGACGATCCGCGATGCCGTTCTGTCGGAGGGCGTGCCAGTAGGTCGCGACGTTGACGCTGATGACCGGCTTGTTCAGCCAGCGCTCGGCCTCGTCGGCCATGCGCGCCATCGGCAGGTTGGCGCCGAACTGGACGATCGCCTCGATATCGTCGCCGTCGACGGCACGCAGCGCGGCGATCAGGTCCTGTGCCGTCAGGACGGAATAGCGGGTCGGCTGGCCGCCGCGCATGTGGTTGAAGCGGACGACCTCGTAGCCGTGCTCCCCGAGGAAGCCGCCGAGATGGCGCTCGATCACGGGCCAGTACGGCTCGACGACCGCAACGCGTCGCTCGATGCCGTAGGCCCGGAGCGCCGCGACAACGGCATCGGCGGGTACGGTGACGTCGATGCCCGAACCCGCGCGCCGGCGCATCCGATCCTTCAACGCCTCGACGGAAGCCTGGCTGCCGCCCCATACGCTGAGGGCGGAGATACCCAGCACGATGTGGTCGGGCTTCGCCGTCATCACCCGGTCGATGGCGGGATCGAGGCTCTCGTCGATCGCCGCGATCAACTTCTCGAAGTCGGCGTCGGAGCGGACCGGCATGTCGTCGATCATCATGCGGGCGACATGATTGGTGACGCCGGGCGGGCGCATCTCGTCGAACTCGGGCTGAACCACGGTGTTGGTCGAGGGCGTCGGCACGCCGAACGCCATCCGCCACGCGAGATAGTCACGCATCGCCACCCCTCCCCGGCCAACGCTCCCCCGAAAGGGTCGATCAGCCCTGCCGTGCCCGAACGATCGCTTCGACGGCAGCGACCGCCTCTCCCGCGGCCGATGCGATCTGGCCGTTGTAGCCGCTCCGCACCGCACCGATCGCATAGATCCCGGGTGCACCCTCGACCGCGAGGCCGTGGGTGATGATCCCGCCGCCGGCGTCTCGGGGAAAATGCTGCGGCAGCCAGCCTGTGTTCGGATCGCTGCCGATGAACGGAAAGACGCCGGCGCAGGCCAGTTCCTCGCTCTCGCCGGTTTCACCGTTCCGGATGCGGACGCCGCGTACCCCGTCCTCGCCGAGCACGGCCTCGACGGTCGAACTCCAGACGAAGCGGACATTCTCGTGCGCGGTGATCCGCTCGACATAGGCGCGCTTCGCCCGGAGCGCGTTACGTGTCACCAGCGTGACACTGCGACAGATCGGCGCCAGCACCAGCGCTTCCTGGAGGGCAGCATCGCCGCCGCCGACCACAACCACGTCCTCGCCGCGGAAGAACCCGCCGTCGCATGCGGCGCACTGCGAGACGCCCCGACCGGTCAGGGCCTCTTCACCGGGCACGCCGAGCCGACGCAATCGCGCACCGGTGGCGATGATAGCCGCGTCAGTCTCGTGCGCTCCTCCTTCGGTGCGGATGCAAATGCCGCCGTCGCCGGCCTCCAGAGCCTGGGCCGGCTCATGCAGAATGCTCCCTCCGGCTGCGGTGACGGCCTCCATCAGGCTGACAGCGAGCACGGTGCCGGACGTCTCGCCGATGGCCGGCAGCCCGTCGACGGCCTCGACGTTGGCCACCTGGCCGCCGAGCAGAAGGTCCTGTTCGATCAGATGGACTTTCAAGCCGTGGCGGCACGCATGGGCCGCCGCCATCAGGCCGGCGATGCCCCCGCCGATCACCACCAGGTCGTTCGCCGCGCGTTTCCGCCTCGCCATGGCCTCGAACCTCCTACCACGCCTCCCGACCCTTTTCGGGACGGGCCATCGGCGCGGCGGCTTTCGCCCGCTGCTCCGCCTCGTGCTTGTCGAACATCGCCTTGGCGGCGCTGGATCGCTTCTCGCTCAGCTCGTCCCGGTGCACGGTGCACCAGTCGAAGGACTCGATCCGCGCCCGGTTGTCGCCGGAGAAGGCGGGCATCACGTAGCGGGCGTAGAGCTCGTAGGAGCGTTTCGTCTCCTCCCAGTCGGCCCAGTTGTGCGCCTGGTGCAGGAAGCAGCCGAAGTCGCCCTGCTTGTCGTAGAGCCGCCGGATCTGGGCGATGGCGTCGTCGGGCGTGCCGATGACGCCGAACTTGTTCTCGACGAACCATTCCGCCGGGTCGGCGCCGGGCGGGACGTTGAAGCGTTGCTGGTTGTTGTTGAGATAGTTGATGTAGCGCTCCAGCCCGAACTTCACGTTCTGCATCGCCTTCGCGCGTGTCTCGGCGATGTGCATCGGCCCGACCAGCCGCAGGCGCGCCGGGTCCATCGTCCTGCCGTTCTCGGCAGCGATCTCGTTGGCGATTTTCCAGTTCGCGTCGAGCGCGTCGTAGCCGAAGGGATTGGTGGCGGCGACGCAGATCATGCTGAGGCCGTATTTCCCGGCGAGCCGGCCGCCGGAAGGCGTGACCGCGCTCACGACCGCGACCTCGGGGTGCGGCTTCGTGTAGGGCGGAATATGTGCTCGCGCGTTTACGAGGGTGTACCAGTCGGTCTTCTCGGTGACGATCTCGCCCTGGAACAGGCGGAGGATCACGTCGAGCGCCTCCGCCATACGGTCGCGCTGCACGTTCGGGTCGATGCCCAGCATCAGCGCGTCGGAGGCGAGCAGGCCGGGGCCGGCGCCGAACATCACGCGGCCGCGCGTGTGGTGGTCGAGCTGAATGATCCGGTTCGCCACCATCAGCGGGTTGTGATAGGGCAGCGAGATGACGCCGGTGCCGAAGCGCAGCGAGCGCGTGCGCTCTGCCGCGACGGCGATGAACAGCTCGGGCGAGCTGATGATCTCCCAGCCGGCGGAATGATGCTCGCCGATCCAGGCCTCGTGAAAGCCGAGGCGATCGAGCCACTGCATCAGCTCGAGATCCCGGTCGAGCGCCGCGGAGGGGTTCTCGTCCATCGGATGGAACGGCGGCAGGAAGACGCCGTGTCTCAGGGGAATGTTCGCCATCCGGGCTGCTCCCGTGTGATCGCGATCGGCGGGCGTCAGCGCCTGCCGCCGCCGAGCTCGGTCTCCAGTTCCGCGATCTTCTTCTTCACGGACTCACGCAGGGCCGGGCTCTCGTGCGACTTCATCGAGGCCAGCCGGACCTTGAGCGCCTCGAGCTGCGCCTTCTTCTGCTTCGCGTCGCGCTTGATCGGTCGGTTGTCGGACAATTGTCCTTCGAAGGCACGCATGGCGTCGTCCACTCATGTCGGGAAGATCAAACTCCCACAGTATGAGGGCTGAACGCACGGTTCAAGCTGGAGACTACGGACATCCCGCGTCGGTCCGGTTCGTGGTGAAGTCCCCGCGCTCGTCGCGGTAGAACACCGCCTGCACCGTGTCGCGGTTGCGAGCGACCAGGTTGTAGCGCGTGCAGCCGCCTTCGTCGGCGCCGACGGGAACCATGTACAGGTCGCGGCCGATCTCGATCGCCGAGTCCGGCACGGGCCGGCCGGTGCCGGAACATGCGGCTAGGGCCAGCAGCACGACGGCGGGAATGACGGCTCGCAACGGCAACTCTCCAGCCGGGTCGGTGCGGTGTGCTCAAGGATCATATCACGAGCTTCCGCCGCCCCTGCAAATCCTGCGAGCTCGCGCCGCTTCATGCGCGATCCGAGCCGGGTGCGAGCAGGATCAGTCCGCTTACCGCGGCGAGCACGGCGACGCCGGCAAAGGCGACGGCGTAGCTCGACGAGAGCCAGATGGTGCCGCTGAACAGGCCCGGCATCAGCATGACCCCGAAGAACATGATCGAGGCACCTGCACCGGTGCCCTCGGCCACGCGCTCCGGGCCGGCGAGCCGGGCGTATTCGGCGAAGGCGAGGCCGGTGAAGCCGCTGCCGGTGGCGCCCGCCAGCGCCGCGACGGTTAGGATCGACGCGACCGGCCAGTCCTGGGCGAACTGGCCGAACAGGATCGCCGCCGCCGCCATCACCAGCCCGAGGATGCCGAGCAGCACGCGCGGCGAGATGTAATGGTCGGCCAGCCAGCCCCAGATGAGGCGCGACACGACACCCGCGATCTGGAAGGATGCGAGCGCCCAGCCGGCGGCGACGATCGAATAGCCGATGCGGTCGTTCAGGTAGACGACCATGAAGGCGCCAAAGCAGAGCTGTGCTCCGGAATAGGTGAAGGAGGCGACGCTGAGGCGGAAGATCTCCCTGTTCTCGACCACGAGGCGGAGCGGGCCGAGAATGCCGCGAGTAGCGAGCGGTCGCCCCGGCTCCCGGTCGGCGTCGTAGCTGCGGCGCATCCCCTGCAGGAGCACCAGCAGAACGAGGCAGGGGACAATCTCGACCAGGAGCGCGCTGCGCCAGTCGATGATCAGGAGCAGCGGCGGCAGGATGAGGCCGGCGAACATGCCTCCGAACGGCACCCCGGTCTGGCGCGCGGAGAACACCAGATTCATCGCGCGCGGCGGCGTGCGCTTCGCCAGCACGTGCGAGCTGGAAGGGGCGGGAACGCCGTAGCCGCTGCCGATCACCAGGGCGCTGAGCGCTACGATCAGGGCGGTCGCACCGAAGGCGGCGACGGCCAGCCCCGCCGAAGCGACGAGCAGGGAGAACTGGCAGGTGCGGATCGCGCCGAAGCGGCGGATGAAGCCGGGGCTGGCGACGGCGGACAACATGCCGAAACCGTAGACGAGCGAGGTGTAGAGCCCGATCGTCGATCCCTCGATGCCGAGCTCGGCGGCGACCTCGGGCGCCACCACCGACATCGAATAGGCGGCCATGGTGACGAACGCCTGCACGAGCAGCATCGACACCAGGGCGAGCCATGGCACGCGTGTCGGCACGATGGTCGCGTCGGTTGCAGCGGTCATGTCGTCCGCTCCGCTTCTGTTCTCGACCGCCTCGCGGCGAGCAGCACGGCGCCGCCGCCGAGAGCGCCGAAGGCGGCCGCCGCATAGGCGGGGGTATAGGAGTCGGTGATCGAGACGATGAGGCTGAAGAGAGACGGGGCCACGATGACGCCGCCGAACATGGCGACCGTCAACGAGCTCGCACCCGCCGCCGCGAGTCCCGGCCCGGCGAGGCGTGCGGCTTCGGCGATCCCGACGCCCGTCCAGCCGCCGGAGGTCAGTCCGGCGAAGAAGCAGACGATCAGGATCAGCGACGTCGGCCAGCCGGTCGCGAAGAAGCCGGCGACTACCGCGACCGCGCCCATCGAGATGCCGAGGCCGCCCAGCATCCGCTGCGGCGCCCGCAGCAGGTCGGCGAGCCAGCCGAACAGAAGGCGCCCGGTCAGGCCGCCGGCCTGAAAGACGGCGATGGCGATGCCGGCCAGCACGAGATCGAAGCCGGCACGTGTGGTGAGATAGCTAGAGAGGAACGAGCCGAAGCAGAGCTCTAGCCCCGCGAAGAAGAAGCCGGCGCCGGCGAGCCGCCTGAGCGCCGGTCTGGACCAGAGCAGCGTGAGCTGGCCGAGCGGATTGCGCCGGATCAGCGGCGCCGTCGCTTCGCGATCGGCATCGAGGTCACGCCGCAAGAGCTGAAGCATGAGCGCCATGACGAACGGCGCCACCGCAAGCAGCAGGAAGGCGGCACGCCAGCCTTGCGCGACGGCGAGCGGTGGCAGCAAGGCGCCCGCGGCCATTCCGCCGATCGGCACGCCGGCCTGGCGGATCGAGAAGACGCGGTTGCGCAGCCTCGGCGGAGTCCGCCGGATCAGGATGTGCGAGGCTGCGGGGATCACGAGGGCATAGCCGAGCCCCAGAAGGACCGCACTGGCCACGACCATGGGAAGCGTGCCGGAAGAGGCGATCCCCAACGCGCCGGCACAGGAAACCATCGCGGCCTGGCTGATGCGCACGCCGCCGTAGCGCACCACCGCATCCGGGCAGAAGATCGCAACTGTCGTGGCGATCACGTAGAGCATCGAAGTCCAGAGCCCGACCCGGTCGGGCGGGACGCCGAGATCCGGTGCCATTTCGGGCGCCATCACCGGGATGGCGAACACCGTCATGGTGCCGAATGCCTGGACCAGCGTCATGGCGGCGACCGGAGCGACGGGCAGTCCCTCGCCCATTATCTCGGCGGATGCGGCCCCCACTATGCTTCTGCGTCGGCCACGAACGGCGACATCGGCGCGCGTACGCGACCCCGGAAGAGGGGGACGCAATCGTCCGGAAAGTCCTGTGCGAACGTGTGGCCGGCGTCGAGCGCCCGCCCGAGAAAGCGATCGAGCCGGCGCATCGCTTCCGGGACATGATCGTGCAGGACGACCAGCGCGTGCGGCAGTGCCGCGCACTGCTCCAGCGCCGTGTCGACCCAGCCCTCCGGGTCCTTCCAGTCCCCCGGAATAGCGTTCCAGAGAACGCAGCTGTAGGCGCCTTCCGTAAGGAACCGCACCGCCGCCGGGCTGAGCAGATGCGGCCCGAGCTTGCCGCCGCCACCGAACGGCCGGAACCAACGCTCCGCCGAGGCGAGGTCGCCGATCAGTGCCTGCGTCCGGCCGATCTCGCGCTCGGGTGCATCGGCATCCGCGATCTCGCCCAGGGGCGTGAGATGGCTCCAGGTGTGATTTCCGATCCGGTGGCCCTCGGCCTTGGCGCGCTCCGCCTGGCGCCGCACCACCGGGTCGGACAGCTTCTCGCCGATGACGAAGAAGCTGGCTCGCACACCGTGGTGTGCGAGGACGTCCAGAACATGCGGCGTCGTCTCGGCCGTGGGGCCGTTGTCGAAGCTGAGCGTGACGCGGGCCATGAAGCCTCAGGCCGCCGCTTCCGCGACGATGCGCAGCGCTTCCGGTGTAGCCCTGGTCAGGAGCATCGACGCGACATGTCCGTCGCGGGCCGCCCGCTTCCACGCCTGCATCCGCTCGGCGATCCGCTCGGGCGGGCCTACCAGCGCGATCTCGTCGACCAGACTGTCCGGGACCGCGGCGGACGCTTCAGGCTTGCGGCCGCCGAGGAACAGGTCCTGGATCTTGCGCGCTTCCTCCTCGTAGCCGAGGCGCTTCGCATAGTCGTTGTAGAAGTTCTTCTCGCGCGCGCCCATGCCGCCGATATAGAGCGCCAGATTGTCCCTGATCGGCTTTCGGCAGGCTTCGAGGTCGTTGCCGACGCGGATGGGCACGAACGGGCAGATCTCGAAATTGTGAAGGCCCTTGCCGCCTCCGGCTTTGGCGAAGCCCGCCCTCAGGTCGTTGTCGAAAAGGTGCGCACGCTCGGGGTTCATGAAGATCGGAAAGAAGCCGTCGGCAATCTCGGCGGCCATCCGGACGCTCGCCGGCGTGATCGACGCGGTGAAGATCTTCAGCGCCGGGTCGGCATGGATGATGCTCTTGAGCGGCTTGCCGAGGCCCGTGGCCCCGGGTCCGTTGTAGGGGATCTGATAGTGCTCCCCCTGGTGCTCGAGCGGCCTCTCGCGGGCGAGGATCTGGCGGATGATCGAGACGTACTCGCGAAATCGCGTCAGCGGCTTGCCGTAGGGCACGCCATGCCAGCCCTCGATAACCTGCGGCCCTGACGGACCGAGTCCCAGCAGGAAGCGGTTGCCGGAAAGGGCCTGGAGTGTCATCGCGGTCATGGCCGTCATAGCCGGCGTACGTGCCGGCATCTGCATGATCGCGGTGCCGACCTTTATCTTCGTCGTCTGCGCCAGCACCCATGCTGCGGGCGAGACCGCGTCCGAGCCCCATGCCTCGGACGTCCAGGCCGAATCGTAGCCGAGCCGCTCCGCCTCCTTCACCAGATCCATGTCGATGGATGAGGCGCCGCGGTAGCCGAGCACTATTCCGAGCTTCATGGGGGATCCTCTCGCTGAACCAGTTAGCGCGGGAGGATATTACCCGGCGCTGCCGGGCGGAAGCCGTGCGGCGCCGGGGCCGTCATGCGCTCCAGGGATCGTACGTGCCGAAGTTCCAGATGTGGCCTTCGGGATCGCGGCAGGAGTAGCCGCGGCCGCCATAGTCTTCGGTCTTGATGTCCATGACGATCTCCGCGCCAGCCGCCTTGGCACGGGCATAGTGGGCGTCGGCGTCGTCAATGACGAGATAGGCGGTCTGCGTCTCGGCGCCACCGATCTCGTCCGGCTGCTTCATCAGCCGGCCGAACTCGCTGTCGCGGACGGAGCCCAGCATGATCATGCCGTTGCCGAAGCGAAGCTCGGCATGTGCGATCGTACCGTTCTCGCCTGGAACCACGAGGTGGCGCTCGAACCCGAACGCCTCGCACAGCCAGTCGATCGCCCTCGCGGCGTCGCGATAATGCATGGCGGGAATGACGGTGGAAACCGTGGCTTTCGCTGTCATCGGAGTGGCCTCATTCGACGGCGATGTGGAAGACGCCCCAGACCAGCTTGGCGTCGTCTTCGCCGGCAAGCTCAGGATAGTCGTTCATCGGATAGATCACGAAAGCAGGGCCGGCGCCGCCGACGGCCATGTACTCGCCGTCCATCTTGAGCGCAAGGATCACCGGCCATTTCTGAAGGTCGGACATAGCGATCTCGGCGGCGTAGCCGTCGAGCGCCATCGGCAGCACGGTGTCGCCCGAGGCGCCGGCAGCGGCGAGCACATCCCGCAGGAGCGGGCCCTCGAACGTGTGGCGCGCATCCCAGTCCCGGTACTGGAGCGAGACCTGCTGCATGCCGAGCTCTTCGAGCATGGCGAGGTCGAATGCCGCGGCCCGGTCGAACCGGAGGTCGTGAACGCCAAACAGCTTGTCGCGGAACGCCTCGAACCCCTCCTGATTCGCATGGGTGATCTTGCCGGTGATCGTGACGAGAGCGGGCCCGGCCGGCTTGTCCAGCTCGGCGGCGGCTGCGCCCGTGGCGAGCAGGGCGGCAGAGACGAGCGAGATGCAGAAGCGGCGGGTACGGTCGAACATCGGGGACGGCTCCGGATCCGGGAGGGGGAGACGAAGTCTCGGAAATCAGTAGATCTTTGGCTCGGACGTCGGCGGGCCGGCATGGAGGAAATCGAAGTCGCAGCCCTGGTCCGCCTGTGTGACATGATCGACATAGAGCATGCCGTAGCCGCGCCCATAGGGTGCCGGTCGCGGCTGCCATCCGGCGCGGCGGCGCTCGAGCTCCGCATCGTCCACGTCGAGATGCAGCCGGCGGGCATCGACGTCGAGCTCGATCATGTCACCCGTCTCTACCAGCGCCAGGGGGCCGCCGACGGCGGCTTCGGGCGCGACGTGCAGCACGCAGGCGCCGAAGCTTGTGCCGGACATGCGGCAGTCGGAGATGCGGACCATGTCGCGCACCCCCTGGCGCAAAAGCTTCTTCGGGATCGGGAGCTGGCCCCATTCGGGCATGCCGGGCGCTCCCTTCGGGCCGGCATTCTTGAGCACCAGCACCGAGTCCGCCGTCACCTCAAGATCGTCGTCGTCGATGCGTGCATACATGTCGTCGACGTCTTCGAACACGACCGCCGGTCCGCGATGCTTCAGGAGGTGCGGCTCGGCCGCCGTCGGCTTGATGATGGCGCCGTCGGGTGCGAGGTTGCCGCGCAGGACGGCCGTGCCGCCGGTCGGACTCAGGGGCCGATTGCGCGGCAGGATCACGTCATCATTGTAAACCTCGGCGCCCTCGATGTTCTCGGCGAGCGATCGCCCGTTGACCGTGATGCAGCCGAGCTTCAGCAGGTCGGAGATCCGCGCCAGCAGGGCGCGCAGGCCGCCCGCATAGTAGAAGTCCTCCATCAGGTACTTGCCGGCAGGCTTCAGGTTGGCCAGCACCGGCGTCCGTTGCGAGATCGCGTCGAAGCGCTCGAGGTCGAGTTTCAGGCCGGCTCGTCCGGCCATGGCCACCAGATGAATAATGGCGTTGGTCGAGCCGGAGAGCGCCATGTCGACGACGATCGCGTTCTGGAATGCGGCCTCGGTCAGGATGTCGCTGGGGCGAAGGTTCTCCCAAACCATCTCGACGATGCGTCGGCCCGAGCGCATCGCCATCATCGCGTGGGTGGAATCGACCGCCGGGATAGAAGACGCGCCGGGAAGCGTCATCCCGAGCGTCTCGGCGAGCGACATCATGGTCGACGCCGTGCCCATGGTCATGCAGGTGCCGGGCGAGCGGGCGATCCCTTCCTCGAGCTCCTGCCATTGGTCCTCGGTCAGGTTTCCCGCGCGCCGCTCCGCCCAGTAGCGGAAGGCATCAGTGCCGCTGCCGAGGGTTTCGCCCCGCCAGTGCCCCCGCAGCATGGCGCCGGCCGGAACGTAGATCGCCGGCAGGTTCATGCTGATGGCGCCCATGAGCAGGCCGGGCGTGGTCTTGTCGCAGCCACCCATGAGAACGCAGCCGTCCACGGGTTGCGAGCGCAGCAACTCCTCGGTCTCCATCGCGAGGAAATTGCGGTACATCATCGAGGTCGGCTTGGTCATCTGCTCGCCAACCGACATGGCAGGCAGCTCGACCGGGAATCCGCCCGCCGCGATGACGCCGCGCTTCACCTCCTCGGCTCGCTGGCGCATGTGGCTGTGGCAGGTGTTGGTGTCGCTCCACGTGTTGACGATGGCGATCACCGGCTTGCCGACGAATTCCTCCCGGGCGAAGCCCATCTCCATCATCCGGGAGCGGTGGCCGAAGCCGCGCATGGTGTCGACGCCGAACCAGCGGTGGCTGCGCAGGTCCTCGGGTTTGCGGACGGTCATCGGCGACTCCGGGCGCTTCACGGGTGCTGGATGGTGCTCGTGAAGTTAGCACCCGTCGTCGCTCGCCCGTCAACACGCCCGCGACGAAGGGGAACCGCGACGAGCGGTTGTGGTATGTCCGGCATGTATTTCGTCACTGCTCGGAGAGAAGAATGCACGATCCCGTTCTGGGTGGCCGCCCGCGACTGATCATTCCTGCGCTCGGCGCCGTCTATTCCGGCGCCTGGGAGGCAGCCGAGACGATTCTCCGGATCGTCGCGGGTCTCGCGCTGGTCACGCATGGTTACGGCAAGATTCTCGACCCGTTCGGGGCGACCGGAATGGTCGAGGGAATCGGATTCTATCCCGCCGAGTTGTGGTCGGTCCTGCTTTCGATCACCGAGTTCTTCGGCGGAATCTTCATCGCCATCGGCTTTCTGACCCGCCCCGCGGCCCTGGCCGCCTGCGTCGTCCTGCTGGTGACCGTCTACTTTCATTGGATCCTGCTGGGGCAGGGATGGCCCGGTGCCGAGAAATCGGTGATCTGGGCCACCGTGATGTTCTTTTTCGTCGTTCGCGGCGCCAACCGGCACAGCGTAGACGCGAAGATCGGGCGGCAGTTCTGAACAGGGCCGCGCGAGCTCAGGGGTTGTATTTCGGGTCGCTCGACTCCGTAACGATCATCCAGCCGACGCCGAACCGGTCGGCAACCATCCCGAAACTCGGCGAGAAGAAGGTGGGGCCGAGCGGCATCTGCACTTCTCCACCCTCGGAGAGGGCGCGGAACAACCGTTCAGCCTCGCTCGTGTCTTTCGCCGTGATCGCGAGCGAGAAACCCTGGAACGAGGGCCGCCCCTGACAGTGCCCGTCGGACGCCATGACCACAGTTTCCCCGATGCGGAAGCTGGCGTGCAGCACCTTGTCCTCGGCTCCCGGCGGCAGCTCGCCGCTGCTGCAGGAGTCCGGGCTCTCGCGGAACCGCATCAGCATCGTCACCTCAGCGCCGAGCGCTTCGCGATAGAACTCGATCGCTTCTTCGCAGCGGCCGTCGAAAAAGAGGTAAGTCTGAACATACATGACGCTTCCTCCGCGAATGTGTGCAAGGAAGAAGAATTGATATCAACGTAATTGTCAAGGGAGGTGACGGCACGAGGCGCGTGCCGATGCGGCAGGCCTCGTGCTGCGCCGATCCGGTGCGGCTCGCCCGCGCTGGAGCTACTCGGCGGCGGCGACCTCGCGCGCGCGGTCCGGGGTCATCTCGAAGCCCTCGTACCCGTTGGCCGCCACGGTATCGCACTTCTTCCGGTAGGCGCCGACCCCGCCGATGTAGGGCATGAAGATCCGCGGCTTGCCGGGAATGTTGGCGCCCATGTACCAGGAGGCGGCGGACGGATAGAGCGTCTTGTGCGCCACCTGATTGACGTGATCGACCCAAGCGTCTTCCGCCTCGAGAGTCGCTTCCATGACCTCGAAGCCGCTCGACCGCATGTGCGCGAGGCAGTCGCTGATCCAGTCCACATGCTGTTCGATCGAGACCATCATGTTGCTGAGCACCGAGGGGCTGCCCGGCCCGGTGATCGTGAACATGTTCGGGAAACCGGCCACCATCAGCCCGAGATAGGTCCGCGGGCCCGCAGCCCACTTCTCCCGCAGTGTCGCGCCGTTCCGGCCGCGGATGTCGATCTTGAGCAGGGTGCCGGTCATCGCGTCGAAGCCCGTGGCGAAGACGATGCTGTCGAACTCGTAGGCGCGGCCCCCGGCTATCAGGCCGGTCGGCGTGATCTCCTCGATCGGGTTCCGCTTCGCATCCACCAGGGTCACGTTCTCGCGGTTGAACGTCTCGAAATAGTGGCTGTCGACGCAGATCCGTTTGGTGCCGATCGGATAGTCCTTCGGCGCCAGCAGCTCCGCGACCTCCGGATCCTTGACGATCTGGCGGATCTTCTCGCGCACGAACTCGGCGGCGGTGTCGTTCGCCTCCCTACTTGTGAAGAGGTCGCGGAAGGCGCCGACGAAGGTGCTGCCGCCGGCCTGCCACCGCTCCTCGTAGACACGGTGTCTCTCCGCCTCGTCCACTTCGAGGGCACGCGCCTCGTTGCGCGCATGGAAGTTTCCGTTCGGGCTCATCCGCGCCTTTGCCCGGTGCTCCGCGTAGTTCTCCTTCCACCAGCGCTCATACTCCGGCGGCATCGGACCATTGCGCGACGGTATCGAGTAGTTCGGCGTGCGCTGGAACACCGTCAAGTGGGCCGCCTGCTCGGCGATGACCGGGATCGCCTGGATGCCGGACGAGCCGGTGCCGATGACGGCGACCCGCTGCCCGGTGAAGTCGACCTCCTCATGCGGCCACTCGCCGGTGTGATAGACATTGCCGCGGAAAGTGTCGCGTCCCTTGAAATCCGGCAGCCGCGCGGTCGAGAGGCATCCCGTCGCCATGATGCAGAAGCGGGCGCGGACGACGTCGCCACGGTCGGTCTTCACCGTCCAGCGTCGGTCGTGTTCATCGAAATGCGCGCTCATCACTCGCGTATCGAACTGGATGAAGCGCCGCAGGTCGAACCGGTCGGCAACATGGTTCGCGTAGCGCAGGATCTCCGGCTGCGCGGAAAAGCGCTCGCTCCAAGACCATTCCTGCTGAAGCTCGTCGGAAAAGGAGTAGGAGTACTGCATGCTCTCGACGTCGCAGCGTGCGCCCGGGTAGCGGTTCCAGTACCAGGTGCCGCCGACGCCACTGCCGGCCTCGAACGCCTTGGCCGTGACGCCGAGACCGCGCAGCCGGTGCAGAAGATAGAGGCCCGAGAACCCGGCGCCGACGACGACTACGTCGATTTCGGCGCCGGACGGTTGCGCCCCGGCGCGGCTCTCGCTTGTTTGGGCCATGCTCAGCTCCTCGATTGTTCGTTCGCTCGTGGCGGTTGCGTCATCTTGGCGCAATCGGCTGCCGGTGCACAGGGGAGAGCGCGGTTCCTGCTATCGCTGCCAGTCGAAGGCGGCGACACGAGGATCGCGCGTGAAGGCCCCCCGATCGAAGTGGAGCGAGGCGGGTGGGCTTTCGCGGAAGGCGCTGATGCCGGCGGAATGCAGCCGGAGATCCCAGCGATGCTGCGTCCTCGGCCGTTTGTCTAGAAAGGCGGCGCAGGTGAGGAGCGAGAGATTGCATCCCGCCTTCGGGTCGCGCGCGGACGGCGAGCGGATGGCGTCGCAGCCCATCTGCCGAGCCTCGTCGGCGATCGCGTGGCTATCCGAATAGTCGGTCGGGTGGCGCCAGAGGCTCGACCGGTCCGTATAGGGAGGACGCGTCAGGTCGAGGCAAAGCGCGGCACGATAGCGGACCGAGAAAGCCGTCAGCTCGAGCGGATTGACCGGAAAAGGCGTCCCAGGGCTCTCGATGAAGAATAGCAGACGCCAGAAGGCGATCTCGGCGACGGCGGTGCTGGCATGCTCCGAAGCATAGAAGACCGGCGGGGTCTTTCCGCGCCGCCGGAACCGGGAGTCGCTGCGGGCTTCGTATCGGAAAGGGGTGAAGAGAAGCCAATGCAGGTGATGGCACTCCGCCGGCACCGGTGGCTTGGTCGCGTCGATCAGCTCCTCCAGTGTCGCCTGCTCCTCGGGGCTGTCGACGAGCTTCATGGTCGAGACGCGATGCTGCGCCTCCACCACCCGCCAGATCCCGCCCTGACGCGGCGCCGGATTAGCCGAGGGCTCTGCGGGCATCCAGATAGGCGACCACGTCGAGCAGACCGGATACGGTCTTGATCGCGTCGATCGGCCTGCCGCCGAGGGCGGTGTTCTCGTTGCGAAGCCAGGAGGCCGCGACATGGTCGTCGCCCCCGACGATCGCGTCGAGCGAGCGGTAGAGCCGGACGAACAGGGTTGCGAGCTCGAGCTTCTTCGCGTCGTTGGGCAACGCCCCCTGGTGACGGTCGATTTTCGAGATCACGGATTCCGAGACGCCGATCACCTGGGCCAGCTCGGCGTTCCGCATGCGGAGCAGGCGTGCGGCCCTGACCGCTGCCTTGGCGAGCAGGCTCTGAGCGTCCCCGGCGGGGAGGGATTCAGCTTTCAACGGGATCGGAGTCTCCTTTGCAAGAGAAGATATATGGCGAAATCTTCTCCTGCAAAGGTTTCCCTCGTCGGTGAGCCTAGGAGAGCCACTCCGGCCGGTCGCCGCCGAGCACCGGCGTCGGCCGCGACCAGTGCGGGCTGGTCTCCGACAGCTCGAGGACCGGCCTCAGGTGCCGGATCGGTCCCGCCGCGGTCTCGGAGCGCATCTGCAGCGCCTCCACCTCAGTCGGTGAGAGGTTCATATCCGGTTCCGGATAGTCCGTCTTGCCCTGCCGGTAGATGTACATGCCCGACTGGCACAGCGAGACGCGCACATGATAGCTGCCGCCCTCTCGGGCCCGCCGCGCCAGCGCCAGCAACGCACCATAGGCGCCGAGATAGCCGGTGGTGTAGTCGCAGGCGGCGGCCGGCAGCAGCGCCGGGCGATCCGGCAGGCCTTCCTTGCAGATGCCGGTGACGGTCTGGGCGAGCTGCTCCCAGCCGGCCCGGCCGCTGAACGGGCCGTCCGCGCCGTAGCAGCTGATCGACACGTAGATGATACCGGGCCGGACTTCCGCCAGCTCCTCCGGGCTGAACCCGTGCTTAGCCATGATTCCGGGACGATAGCCCTGCGAGAACACATCGGCCTGCTTCACGAGCTCCTTCAGCTTCGCCGACTCTTCCGGTTTGGTCAGGTCGAGGAAGCAGCTCCGCTTGCCGTGGCTGGTGTCGCGGACGTGCTCCATGACCTGCGGCAGGTGCTCCGCCGCGACCATCAGCACGTCGGCCCCGTTCTCGGCGAGCGTGCGTGCGGCGATGGGGCCCGCGAGAATGCGCGTCAGGTCCAGCACGCGAATGCCTGAAAGCGGCCGATCGCCTTCGGAAAACGGCTCGGGCTCGCTGTCGCCGATCTTGATGATCTCGACCAGCGGTTTGTTGCGAAGCACCTGACCGTGCGGATGCTCGAGCCATTCTTCGTTGCTGCGAACCATCGCACCGCAGGCGCGGGCTTCGGCGATCGCCTCTTCCAGATCGAGCGCATCCCAGCGGCGCACGGCAGCGGCTACGGATTCGGGGGTCGGTTCGCACTCGAGCACTCGTAGCACGCGGTCGCGCAGGTGCGGCAGGTTGAAGTGGGCGAGAAACCAGCGGCCATCCCGCGTCGGCCAGGGCTGCGTGATCGTGCGCATGTGGATCATCGACGGCGTCTCGGGCGCCGGCTCGAACGCGCCGTTGTCGCCCATCGTGTAGAGGAACTGGGTGCTGCGCAGCGATGCCGCCGCATGACGTGCGTCCACCTTCGCCTTCTGGCGGCGGCCGGTCTTCAACTCCCAGATGTCGTTCACGGCAACGCCGATCCCGCCCACGACGGCTGCGCACGCCTCTCCGATCCTGAACCCGGTCGAGTATACCGGATCGCTACCGCGGATCTCGACCTCGCCGCTCTCGGGCATTCCCATGCCGCGGACCTGCATCACCTCTTCGAACGCCTTGGCCGCCATTCTCTTCTTCTCCCTTGTCAGCGTGATCGCCCGCCTCGGCCGCGAAGCGAAACCATGGTTTCAGGTTGCCGCTTTTCTGGTTGAATGACGAGGGAGAAATGTGAAGCGGTACCGCGTCGTGGCAGAGAAGGGAGAGAGATTGCGGTCGAAAGCACGTGCCGGATCAGTGACGCCGAACGCCGAAGGGTCAGGCGACGGCGCCTACCACGTCCAGGCGCTGGACCGTGGCCTGGACGTTCTCTGCAAAATCGCCGAGAGCGCCGAGGGTATCCCGCTCGAGGGCGTGATGAAAGCGACGAAGCTGAGCAAGGCGACGGCGTTCCGGCTGATCTGGAACCTCGAGCGACGCGGCTTTGTCCGGCGCAGCCACAATGGCGGTTACGCCCTCGGTCACAAGGTGCTCGAGCTGACCGACGCCTATCAGCAGCAGTTCCCCCTGGCCGATCTCTCGATCCCCTATCTGCGCGCGCTCCGGGACGAAACCTCGGAGACGACCGGCCTCATTGTCCGCGCCGAAGACGCCCGGGTCTGCGTGATGTGTCTGGACAGCCCAAAAGCGGTCCGGCGGACGCTGCATCTCGGCAACATGGGCCCCCTTTACCGAGGGGCCGCAGGCCGGATGCTGCTGGCGCATCTGCCGCGGGACGAGCAGGAGAGGTGCCTCGACGGCGTCGATCGCATCGAGCATGCCAACGGCACAAGCATATCGAAGGAAGAGTTCCTGCTCGACCTCATACGGATGCGAGCCGAGGGAGTCGCGCTCTCCTACATGGATAGCGAGCCCGACATCTGGGCCGTCGCCGCGCCAGTGTTCGATCGGACGGGCATCGTCGTCGCCGCGATCGCCTGCACCGGACCGGTGAATCGATTCGAAGAAGAGCACGTCGCCCATTGCCGCACCCGCACGGTCTCGGCCGCGCGGCGCCTCTCCACCGAACTCGGATGGAAGGCCGGGCGAGGCGAGGCGGAATAGGGCGTATTTCCTGTTGCGCACGCCGGAACCTCGCCGGTAGCTTGTCATGAAACAGAAGTCTCGCAATGTGAAATGGAGGGGCGTCAGATGATGAGGTCTATCGTCGCCGGGGGGCTGGCAATCGCTCTGGGGCTGCTCGCGGGGCATGCCGAGGCAAGGGACGAAGTAAGGGTACAGATCGCATCCAGCAGTTCGGGCGGCTCGCTTTACGCGCTCGGCTCCGCGTGGAGCAAACTGATCAACGGCGCATCCGATTGGGTGCGGGCGACCCCCGTGGCGACCGGCGGCGGAACCGAGAATCTGCGCCTGCTCGGCTCCGGCGAGGTCGCGTTCGGCACGGTGCTCGGGCCGGAATCGACGGAGGCGTACAACCAGCGCGGCCGCTATGAGGGGATGGAGCCGTTCACCAAGCTGCGGGCGGTTTGGGCCTACACCTACGGCGGCTGGCAGTTCGTCGTGCTCGCCGGTTCACCGATCCGTTCGTTCGCCGACATGAAGGGCAAGCGGATTTCGGTCGGTGCTCCCGGCAGCTCCGGCGCGCGCTACGTAACCGAGGTCCTGGAGGCGCACGGGCTCAAGGCCGGTGACGACTATACGCGCGAGACCCTCACGGGAAGCAGCGGCGCCGCGGCGCTCGGCGACGCCAATCTCGACGTCTTCGCCTTCGGGGCGCCCATTCCGGTGTCTTATGTCAGCGACCTGTCGACCTCGAAGCCGATCCGCCTGGTGCCGGTGGAGCGGGACGTTGCCGAGAAGTTCGTCGAAGCCAATCCGGGCTTCTTCGTGGATGACTTCCGCAACGACGGCTACCCGAACCAGCAGAACGAGCAGCCGGTTACGGGAATCTGGTGGAAGCAGTACTGGGCCTCGCGATCGGATGTGGATGCCGACGTTGTCTACGAGGCGACGAAGGCGCTGTTCGAAAACGTCGAGGAGTTTCAGGCGGCCCATTCTTCGGCGCGTGGCGTCAACCTGCAAACCGCGCTCGAAGAGGTGAAGATCCCGATCCATGCGGGCGCCATCCGCTATTATCGCGAACAGGGGGTCGAGATCCCCGACGCGTTGATCCCGCCGGAAGCGCAGTGAGGAAACCGCCTGCCTGAACGGGTGATGCCGGGATAGCGGCAATGTCGACATGGTCCCTCTCCGCGCTCATCGAGCGCTGGCAGAGAAAGATGGTGGAGCGCGAGGACGACGAGCGGCCGGGAGTGGAGGTCTCCCGGCCGCTCGCGATTGTCCGCGACGGTCTCGCCGTTATCCTCAGTCTGTTCCTGTTCGCGACAGCAGGGTTCGGCGAGTACACCGCTGTCGTGCAGCGGGCGTTCCCTTTGCTGCTTGCAGCATTGCTCATCTTCATCACGCAACCTTCGCGATTCCGGCCATTGGACTTGCTGTGGTCGGCGGCTGCGCTGTTCTCCCTCGGCTACCTGCTGCTCTATCATCAGGACATCGCCGAGCGCATTGGCTGGGAGACGCAGCTCGATTACGCGGTCGGCATCGTCGGGACGATCGTCGTCATCGAGATCGCGCGCCGGACCACCGGGCTGGCACTGCCGATCATCGCCGTGATCTTTCTCCTCTACGCGCTGTACGGCGATTCGCTGCCGGGGATACTCGGTCACCCGAGCCTGACCGTCGGGCGGGTCGTTCGCTACACGTGGCTCAGCCAGGAAGGAATCTTCGGCATTCCCCTCGGCGCCGTGGCCGGTTTCGTCTACCTCTACATCCTCTACAGCACCTTCCTCGCCACGACCGGGGCAGGGCGCGTCTTCACCGATCTGGCCTACGCCCTGACGGGAAGGCTGCGCAGCGGCCCGGCCCAGACCGCGGTCGTCTCCAGCATGCTTTTCGGGAGCATCAACGGCAGTTCCGCAGCCAATGTGGTCGGCACCGGCACCTTCACGATCCCTTTGATGCGGCGGATGGGATACAGCCGGTCGTTTGCGGGCGGGGTCGAGGCGGCGGCATCGACCGGCGGGCAGATCATGCCGCCGATCATGGGCGCAGCCGCCTTCATCATGGCCGAAGTGCTGGGCGTGCCCTACACCGCTGTCATCAGCGCGGCGCTCGTGCCGGCGATCCTCTATTACGTGGCCCTCGCGGCGGCCGTGCATCTCGAGGCG
Source organism: Alphaproteobacteria bacterium (assembly GCA_029268305.1). Lineage (GTDB taxonomy): Bacteria > Pseudomonadota > Alphaproteobacteria > JAJUGE01 > JAJUGE01 > JAJUGE01. Next base: position 35,298 of record JAJUGE010000009.1, on the reverse strand, counting down.
CTCCGCCTCGGCGCACGGAGCGAGGCGGCGGAAGATCTGCCGTCGGTCTGGCCAGTGGTCCGCCAGGGGCTCCCGTTTTTCGTCTCCGTGGGCGTGCTCCTCTACATGCTCATCGGCGGCTACAGCACCGGCTATGCGGGCTTCACCGCCATCATCGCCCTTCTGCTCAGCTCGCTCCTGCAGAGCGATGTCCGCCGCCGCTATCTGCACATCCTCTGGAGCGGCCTGGTGCGCGCAGCGATCGTCTCGCTCCAGATCTGGGCAGCCGTGGCCGTCGTCGGGATCGTGATCGCCACGGTGACGATGACGGGGCTCGGGCCGCACTTCGGCGAACTGGTGGCACGCGTCGCCGAGAACAGTCTTCTCCTGGCGCTCTTCTTCACCATGCTGGCGTCGATCGTGCTCGGGCTCGGCCTGCCGACCGTCGCCTGCTACCTGCTGCTCGCGGTGCTGGTGGCGCCGGCGGTCGTAAAGCTCGGCGTGCCGCCGATGGCGGCGCATCTCTTCGTCCTTTATTTCGGCGCGATCTCGTCGATCACGCCGCCTGTGGCGATCGCGGCGTTCGCGGCCTCGGGCATCGCGGAGACCGGCGCGATGCGCATCGCCCTGCAGGCGAGCCGTCTGGCGCTGCCCGGCTTCCTGATTCCCTATCTCTTCACGCTTTCTCCGGTCCTGATCGGCGAGGGTAGCGCTGCCGAGGTCGCGGTCGCCGCACTCTCCGGCACCTTGGGGGTCGTCATGCTCGCCGCGGCCACGATCGGCTATCTCGCCGGCCGCCTGCCGGCCCTCGTCCGGCTGATTCTTTTCGCCGGATCGCTCACCCTGCTCTATCCAGGCTGGATGTCGGACGCCGTCGGGTTGGGCATTTTCGTTCTGGTGCTGGCATATCAGCGGCTCGCCATCGCATCCGGGCGCCGTCGCACCACGGCCCCCGGCGAGATTGCCGGCGGCAGTTGAGGAGGCTTCATGGCTGTTCGGCAACCGCTCGAAGGTATCAAGGTTCTCGATCTAAGCCGGGTTCTGGCCGGCCCCTACTGCGCGCAACTGTTGGCCGACATGGGCGCCGACGTGATCAAGGTCGAAGGCCCGGACGGCGACGAGAACCGGCGCTGGGCGCCATTCGCCGCCAATGGTGAGAGCTGCAACTTCATGAGCGTCAACCGCGGCAAGCGGGACGTGGCGCTCGATCTGAAGTCGCCGGGCGGACGCTCGGTTCTTCAGGGCCTGATCGAGCGCGCCGATGTCATCCTGCAGAGCTTTCGCGCCGGCGCCGCCCGTCGCCTCGGGGTCGACTACGAGTCGATCGCGAAAGTGAATCCACGGGCGATCGTCTGCTCGATCTCGGGTTATGGCAGCCGCGGACCGCTCTCCGAGCTGCCCGGCTACGACCTCATGCTTCAGGCGTTCGGCGGAATCATGTCGCTGACCGGAGAGAGAGGGCGAACGCCGGTCCGGTCCGGAGTCTCGTTCCTCGACATCGGCACCGGCATGCTCGCCTATGGCGGCATCGTCACCGCACTTTTGGCGCGCAACGAGGCCGAGCCGCAGGGCCAGCACGTCGAGGTCTCGCTTCTGGAAACCGCCATCACCTTCTTGGGCTACCACGGCGTCGGCTGGCTCAACGCGGGCGTGATGCCGCAGCCGGAAGGCTCGGGCGTCTGGCATCTCGTTCCCTATCAGGCCTTCGCCTGTGCGGACGGCTACCTGCTGGTCGGTGCCACCAATGACGGCGCTTGGCGCAAGCTGTGCGGAGCGATTGGTGAGCCGGGCCTCGCGGATGATCCTCGGTTCGCGACCAACGACGACCGGATCCGCAATCGCGGCGCGCTCATCCAGCTTCTCGAGGACATTCTCCGCGGCGATACCATGTCGGCGTGGACGCAGAAGTTCACGGCCGCCGGTGTGGCCGCGGCACCGCTCCAGAACCTCGAGCAGGTGCTGACGCACCCGCAGGTCCTCGCCAACGATCTCGTCGTGCAGCCGGAAGGTGGCGACGGAGCGGTGCGGCTTCTAGGGCTTCCCATGAAGCTTTCGCGCACTGGCGGGCGTGCGGACCGATTGCCGCCGCGTCTCGGCGAGCATACGCAGTCGGTGCTTCGCGACGAACTCGGCCTGAGCGACGGCGAGATCGAGGCGTTGCGTCGGGAAGGAGCGATAGCCTGAGCCCGGTATGCGCCGCTCAGGCCTTCAGCAACTCGTTGAGCTCCGGCGTGGTCAGGCTCTCGTCGATGTAACCGAACGTGCCTCGGTCCGCGACCTCCCTGGCGGCCGTCAGCAGGCCCGTCATAGCGGCGCGGTAGAGCGAAGTCGCGAGACTGACGCGTCGCACGCCAGCCGCCTCCAGCTCTGACAGCGAGAAGGACCGGCCCTGAATGCCGGCCATGAAGTTGAATGGTCGGGACAAGGCGGTGCAGACCGTCTTCACCGCGTCCAGGTCGGGCAGGCCGGGCGCCATCAGGACGTCTGCGCCAGCGTCCTCGAACGCCTTGAGGCGCCGGATGGTGTCGTCGAGATTGGGATTGCCGCGCAGGAAATTCTCGGCACGAGCGGTGAGGGTGAAGCCGATGTCGAGCGCTTTGGCCGCTTCCGCGGCGGCGGCGACGCGGTCCGCCGCGTGTTCGATGTCGTAGAGCGGACGGTCGGGATTGCCGGTAGCATCCTCGATCGAGCAGCCGACGAGACCCGTCCGCGCGGCGAGCCGCACCGTCTCGGCGACAGTGGCCGGCGCATCGCCGAAGCCGTTTTCGAGGTCGGCGGAGACCGGCAGCGTGACCGCTTCGACGATGGCGCGCGCATGCGCCAGCGCTTCCTCGCGGCTCACCTGACCGTCACGCCTGCCCAGTGTTCCGGCGCACGCGCCGCTTGAGGTTGCGAGCGCCTGGAAGCCGAGGCTCTCCAGAACGCGGGCGGAGCCGGCATCCCAAGGGTTCGGGATCACGAACGCGCCAGGTCCGGCATGGAGGGCGCGGAAACGGCCGGCTTTGGCCTTCTGCTCGGTTGCGGGATCCGCGACCATGACCTCTCTCCTGCTGCAGTCCCCGAGGATTTCGCAAATCGACCACTGCTGTCCAGAGGCCAATCGCCGATGCGGGTCAGGCCTTGTTCGGCTGGGGCTCGATGGCAGCGAGTGGCAGCTCGAGCCGGGCAACCAGGCCGGTCTCCGCGTACTGACGCACGGCCTCGCCCGAGAAGCTGCGGACCACCAGCGCGTCGATGAGTTGCGTGCCGAAGCCTGTGCCCGCGGGTTCGGCGACCGGCGGCCCGCCGCTCTCCGACCAGGAGAGCCGCAGCCTGTCCTCCTGCTTCTCCCACTCGACCTTCACACTGCCGTGGGCATTCGACCAGGCGCCATACTTCGAGGCATTGGTCGCGAGCTCGTTCAGGACGAGCCCCAGGCTCTGCGCCGCGGTCGGGGCGATCGCCATGTCTTCGCCCGACATCTCCAGGCGCTCCGGCTGGCCCTTCATGAAGGGTTTGAGCTGGGCGTCGATCAGCTGCGGCAGCGAAACCGTCTGCCAGTTGCGTCCAACGAGCATGTCGACGGAGCGGGAGAGTGCGACGAAGCGGGAGGTGAGGTCGTCGCGAAGCTGCGGCACGTCTCGGGCCGACGCGGCGGCCAGCCGCACCAGCGAGCTGGCGATCGCCAGCTGGTTCTTGGCGCGGTGTGCCGTCTCGCCGAGCAGAAGACGGAGCTCCTCCTCCTTCGCCGTCCGTTCGCGAGCGGCTTCTTCGAGGATCTGCAGAACATCGTCGATCTCGGCGATGTTCGAGGTGTGCTCCCCGATGGTATTGCCCTGCTCCAGCAACCGCCCGACCCGTGCCGCTCGGGCCGTGCCGGCAACGATGATGCGGCCGATCAGGGCAGCAGCGATCAGTGAGGCGACGATCACCAGCAATGCCGCCACGCTGAACGTCCGCCACCCGGCGGAAACGGGTGCCTGAAGCGTGTCGTAGGTCGCCCAGACGCAGACGCTCCACGGGGCGCCGATCAGTCGTTGGACGACGACGAACTCCGTAGCGTCGGCAGACTGGTGGCCGGCCTGCATGACGCCGTTCGTGCAGCTCTGCGGCGGCGCGGCTTGCGGCTGCTCCGTCGCGCGCAGGGCCAGCTGGCCTTCGTTGTCGAAGACGCCATAGTTCCAGCCCGAGGGAAGGACCGAGGGGTCGATGACGTTCGTGAGCGACTTCGTGCTCCGGGTCAGGATGAGCACCCGGGCCCGGCCATCTCCGCTGGTGGGGCGTGCCATGTTGAACGAGGCGGTATGGCTCAGCCGATCGCGGAAGATGGGAGATATCACCGTCTGCCCGGATTCCAGTGCCCGCCGCGCCGTCATCGGGTCCGGCGTCTGACCCAACGAGGCCCCGTAGGTGGTGCGGGTATCCAGCAGCTGCTCGAGGTTCTCGTCGAGGACGATCAGATAGGTTTCGGTGCCTGCCAGAGCCGTCTTCGCCCGCAGATAGAGGCGGCCGAACTCCTCGTCTTCGATCCAGCCGCTGGAGGCGAAGACCGCCAGCATGGTCGCGAGCGATTGGAATTCCCGGTCGAGGGCGTCCGCCACCTGGTCGGCGGCGGTTAGGCCGCGGTCGAGGGCTTCCGTCCGACGTTCGGCGGCACTCTCCATGAGGAAGCGACCGAACAGCACCAGCATCGGCACCGAGAGAACGAGAATGAGCAGCGAGAGCAGGACGTAGATCGAGATCCGCCGCCGATTACGGCGCTCACCCGCTTCCGCCTTGTGTGTTCTGCTGAACAGCCTCACGCATGCACTTTCGGCTTACGAGAAAGAAAGCGGCGCGCGTCGCCGCTCGCTCCCCGTTTGGTCGCATGCCCGAACGAACTTTGGAAAGACAATATCGAGTTACCGTTGCGAAACCGCTCTCGGTCGTCAGGTCTCGCCTTGATTCGCCGCGCGGTTCGCCATCAGCGTCCGGACCACAGGGTAGAGCAACACGACCACCACCAGAGCGATGATGATCTGCGAGATCGTGTTCTGTACCAGAGCGCGCCAATCGTCACCGGAGATGAGCATGGTCAGGCGAAGGTTGGTCTCGGCCATTCCGCCGAGGATGAGCCCGAGCACCGCGGGCGCCAGCGGAAACTTCAGCTTCTCCATGCAGTACCCGACCAGACCGAAGCACAGCATCATATAGAGATCGAAGATGCTGTTGTTGATGCAGTAGACGCCGACCACGGTCAGACCGATGATCAGCGGCGCCAGCATCACCCGCGGCAGGCGCAGGACCTGAGAGAACAGACGGGTCGCGAGCAGGCCGCCGAACGGGATCAGCAGTATCGACGTCACCAGCATCTGGATCATGAAGCCATAGACGACATCGGCGTTCTCGCGGAACAGCGCCGGTCCGGGCTGAAGCCCGTGGACGAGCAAGCCCCCGAGGATCACCGCCGAGACCGAACTCCCCGGCACACCCAGCGTCAGCGCCGGAATCATGGCTGCCGCGTTGTCGGCGTTGTTGCCGCACTCCGCCGCGGCGACGCCTTCCGGATTTCCCTGCCCGAACGAATCTGGATCGCGCGATGCCCGCTTCGCCTCGTTGTAGCTGAGGAAGGCAGCGATGTTGCCGCCAGCGCCGGGGAGAATGCCGACGATGATGCCGATGATCGAGGAACGGATCAGCGTCTTCCAGTAGCGCAGGATATCGAGATAGCTGCCGGCGCCGCCGAACTTCAGCTCGGCCGCGCTGATTCCCTTCTTGATCGCCTCTTCTGCCATGATGAACACCGGCGGGAGCGCGTAGAGGCCCACCAGCAGCACGACGATGTGAAAGCCGCTGGAAAGCTCCAGCGTGTCGAACGTGAACCGCTCGTGGCCGGTGACCTGATCGATGCCGACGGTGCTGAGCACGAGGCCGAAGCAGGCGGCGATCAGCCCTTTGACGGGGTCGCGCCCGAGCAGGACCGAGATCGAGGCGAGACCGAAGACCGCTACCCAGAAATACTCCGCCGGCCCGAAGGCGAGCGTGATCTTGGAGAGCGGCGGCGCCAGGGTCATCAGCGCGATCGCACTCATGATCCCGCCGAAAGCGGAGGAGAAGACAGCTACCTTGAGCGCGAAGCCGGACCGTCCCTGCTGGGACATGACGTAGCCGTCGAAGGTGGTGGCGATCGCCGCGGGCGTGCCGGGAATGCGCAACAGCACGGCCGGGATTGCCCCGCCGTACATGGCGCCGTTGTAGATGCCCGCCATCATGCCGAGCGCGACCAGCGGATCGAGGCCGAAGGTGAGCGGGATCAGCACCGCGATCCCCATCGTCGCGCTCAGTCCTGGTAGGGCGCCGACGAGAATGCCGGCGAGCGTGCCGATGACCATCGCGAGGATGCTCGACCATGCGAACGCGACGGGAAGGGCTTGAAGCAGCGGGTCAAACACCCTCGGTTTCTCCCAGAAGCTCGTTCGGATGCCGCGCGGCGGCTACTGTGCGAAGAACTCGACCGGCAGGGGCCGGCTGAAGATCTCCACGAAAACCAGATAGACGATGGCGATGAAGCCGGCGGTGGAGGCGACGATCACGATCGGATTGCGGAAGCCCAGCAGCAGGGCCAGAGCCGGCAGCATGATCGCACTGCTCGTGAAGAAGCCGATCGTCGAGACGAGGAAGATGTAGACGACGAAGCAGGCGATCGTGATCGCGAGGTTGCGTGCATTGCCGATGAAAGGCTGATCGTCTGCCGTCGTCGCGCCGGCGAAAGTCTTGCCGAACATGATCACCGCGAGCAGACCCATCAGCCCCAGGATCGCGCGCGGAAACATCTGGGCTTCGGCCGGAAAGCCGCCGCTCCACCACCATCCCAGGGCGGCGACGATGAAGATGACGACCGCACCGACGCGGTCCTTCAGGTGATGAGCTTGCAAAAGATCGGCTCCGGTGGAAGTGGGGCGGCCTCCTGAGGGGCCGCCCCACAATTCATCCCTTTTGCAGGAGCCCGGAAGTTACTTCTTCCAGGGATCGGTTTCCCACTGCTGCTTGACCATCGCGTCCTGCTGGTCAATGAACTTGCGGTATTCGGCGCTGTTCATGTAGCGAAGCGGGACGTACTGCTTCTCCGACTGGGCGACGAACTCCGGATCCTTCACCGCCTTCTCGACCGCGGCCGAGAGCTTTTCCACGATGTCGTCCGGGAGGCCGGCCGGAGCACCGAGGCCGCGTGCCGAGCCGTTGACCAGGTCGATGCCCTGCTCGCGGAAGGTGGGGATGTCGGGCGCCATGTCTACGCGCTCGTCGCTCGCGATGGCGAGCACGCGCAGCTGACCTTCCTTCACCCAGTTCATGTACGGGCTGAGGTTGAGACCGACGGATTTGACGTGGCCACCCAGGACGGCCTGGATCGACGGGGCATCGCCCGCGAACGGCACGAGGGTGAGCTGGATGTCGGCCAGACTGTTGAACTGCGACAAGGTGAGGTGATCGTCGGTCCCGACTCCGGCCGTCGCGACCGTCATGCGGCGCGGGTTCTCCTTGGCCCAGTCGATGTAGTCCTGAATCGTCTGGATGTCGCTGTCGGCCTTCACCGCATAGGCGCCGGGGTCATAGACCAGGTTGGCGATATAAGTGAAGCTGTCCTTGGTGTAGCGCGTCTCGCGCTCGTACGGCTTCTGCAAAAAGCTCGGCGAATTGAGGAAGCCGATGGTGTAGCCGTCCGGCTTCGCGCTCGCGAGTTCGGTCGTGCCGACCTCGCCACCCGCTCCCGGCCGGTTGATGACTGCGAACTCCGCTCCCTCGAGATAGCGCTCGATGAACGGCAGAAAGGCGCGTGCGGCGACGTCGGTGCTGCCCCCCGGGGCATACGCGATGATGACGTTGATCGGCCGGTCTTCCGGCCAGGCGGCCTGGGCGGTTCCGGCGAGCGCGGCCAGCGCGATCCCCAGCGCGGCTCCTTTATAGAAGCTCATATATGTATCTCCCGATGCAACAGTGGCGGTAACGAGCAGCAACGCATCCGCAATGTCAAGACGCTCTCCGGACGGTTGCGCATGAACCCACGCTTCGAGCGGGGCGGGTCCTGTGTGACGCAAAAGAATTAATGCGGAGTTTGCCCAAGCTTCCTGCCCGGTGGCCGGTGACGATTACGGAACCGGCAGGTATGGTTTCCCCAAAGCCAACGGAGGGAATGGAAACGATGCCAAAGCTGGATCGTGATGGGGTGCGGCTACACTACGAGGTGAATGGTGACGGGCCCCCGGTCCTGTTGACGCACGGTTACAGCGCCACTTGCCGGATGTGGGACGGGCAGGTGCAAGCTCTCAAGGACCGTTATCGCGTCATCACATGGGATATGCGGGGGCACGGGGAAAGCGATTACCCGGACGATCCGGCCGCGTATTCGGAGGCGGCTACGGTCGAGGACATGTCCGCGATCCTGCGCGCCTGCTCCGTCGACAAGGCGGTGATCGGCGGGTTATCGCTCGGCGGCTACATGTCGCTCGCTTTCAACCTCGTCCATCCGGAGATTGTTCGCGCCCTGATGCTGTTCGACACTGGCCCGGGCTTCAAGAAGAACGAGGCGCGCGCGGCCTGGAACGAGAACGCTCGCGCGCGGGCGGACCGATTGGACCGGGAAGGCCTGGCCGCTCTCGGATCGAGCGACGAGGTGCGGATGAGCAAACATCGCTCCGCCAAAGGCCTCGCGGGGGCCGCTCGAGGCATGTTGAGCCAGGCGGATGCGCGTGTGATCAACTCGCTCGAACATGTCGCGGTGCCGACGCTCGTCCTCGTCGGGTCGGAGGACAAGCCGTTCATCGCGGCGACGGATTACATGGCCCGCAAGATCCCGCAGGCGACGCGGGTCGTAATCGCGGATGCGGGACACGCTTCCAACATCCATCAGCCGGCTGCTTTCAACGAAGCTGTCGGGAGATTTCTCGATCTTCATGGGGTCGGCGGGTAACCCGCCCGCGGCACCCCATCGGGGAGACCCGACGGGGCCGCGCCTACTCGGCGGAGGATCCGGAGCCGGCGCGTCTAACGGTGCTGGCCTGCGGCCCCGTAACACCGACAGTTTCGACGTACTGCACCTTCTCGCCGACCGCGAGATCGTCGAAGTCGGCGTTCAGGACGGCATTGCGGTGGAAATACAGTTGCCTTCCCTCGGCGCTGTCCAGGAAACCGTAATCCTGTTCCGGCCGCAGATCCGTGACCGTTCCGGTGAGCGGCGCGTCGTGCGGCTTCACGTCGCCACGCTGCCGGGCCTTCTTAGACTTCAACTGGCGTTCGGCAGCATCGAACGCGTCGTTGACGATCTGGTTCAGGGTTGGGTCCTCGGTATGATGCGGCCCGCGGTTGACGACGAGCTCGTGCCCCGGCACCGACAGGTCGATCCTCACCCGGAATTCCTTGCCGTTCCGATGCTGCCGGTGAGGAGACTCTACGGCGACGCGGCAGGAGATGATCCTGTCATGGAGCCTCTCCAGCTTGGCAACGCGCTCGCGAATCTTGCTTTCGACGGCTTCCGAAGTGTCGAGGTTGTGAAAGCTGATCTCGAGCGGTACCTGCATGGATTGAACCTCTCGTTGCGAATGGTGCCGACTTCGGTTTCCCGAGCGAGGAACCCCCGACCGCGCCACGAGTTCCGAGGCAGCCCTGCAACGGCTCAGGAGGAGGCAGGCCGCTCGATCCGGCGATCGCTCTCTTCGCTGCGGCCGACCAGCTTCATCTCTTCGGCCAGTCTGCGCAGTTCGTCCTGATCGAGTGTCTCGCGCTCCAGGAGGAGCTCAGCACCGCGGTCGAGAGCGGCACGATTCTTCTGAAGAAGCTCCAGCGACGTTTCGTAGGATGCCGCGATCAGCTCGCGCACGGCTCGGTCGATCTCTCTGGCCGTCTCGTCGCTGTATTCGCGCCGCTGTCCGAACCCGTCGCCGAGGAAGCTTCCGGTCGGCTCCTCGTAGGCGACCTGCCCGATGCTCGGCACCATGCCGAAGCGCGTCACCATGCTCCGCGCGATGTCGGTGACCTTGGAAAGGTCGTCTGCCGCACCGGTGGAGATCTTGCCGAAGACGATCTGCTCGGCGGCCCGGCCGCCCAGCAGGACGGACATCTTGTGCTGCAGCTCTTCCTTGGTGATGAGGAAGCGATCCTCGGTCGGTCGTTGCAAGGTATAACCGAGGGCGCCGACGCCGCGGGGAACTATCGAGATCTTGTGGACCGGATCCATACCGGGGAGCGCGAGTGCCACGAGAGCGTGCCCCATCTCGTGGAAGGCGACGGTGCGTCGTTCCTGGTCGTTCAGAACGCGACTGCGCTTTTCCAGGCCCGCGACGATCCGCTCGATCGCAGCGGTGAAGTCCCGCAGCTCGACCTGCTCCGCGTTACGGCGGGTGGCCATGATCGCCGCCTCGTTGACGAGGTTGGCGAGGTCGGCCCCCGAGAATCCTGCCGTCAACGCGGCGACCTGTCCCAGGTCGACCTCGGGGGATATCTTGATTTTCTTGATGTGGACCTTGAGGATCTGCTCCCGACCCGGCCGATCCGGCCGGTCGACCAGAACCTGGCGGTCGAACCGACCAGCACGCAGCAAGGCGGGGTCTAGCACCTGTGGTTGGTTGGTGGCCGCGAGAATGACGACGCCCTGGCTCGTGTCGAAACCGTCCATCTCGCTCAGGAGCTGGTTCAGGGTCTGCTCCTTTTCGTCGTGACCACCGGGGAAGCCGGCTCTTCCGCCACGGGCACGTCCGAGCGCATCCAACTCGTCGATGAAGATGATGCAGGGCGCCTTTTCCCGCGCCTGCTGAAACAGGTCCCGCACTCGGGCGGCCCCGACGCCGACGAACATCTCGACGAATTCCGAGCCACTGATCGAGAAGAAGGGTACGCCAGCCTCACCCGCCACCGCCCGCGCCAGCAGCGTCTTGCCGGTTCCGGGGGGGCCGACGAGCAGAATCCCCTTCGGCTGGCGCGCGCCGAGCCTGCCATAACGCTCCGGGTCCTGGAGGAACGCGATGGTCTCTTCCAACTCGTGCTTCGCCTCGTCGACGCCGGCCACGTCGTCGAACGTCGTCCGTGTGTCCTGCTCGACATAGACCTTGGCCTTGCTCTTGCCGACGGACATCAGGCCGCCCATGCCGCTTCGCTCCGCCATGCGGCGGATCATGAAGAACCAGAGCAGGGCGAGGAGGCCGATCGGCACGACCCAGGAAAGGATGTCGCGCAGCCAGGTGCTCTGCACGTGGCCGTCGAACTCGACGTCGTACTTCTGCAGTTCATCGGCGAAGTTCGGGTCCACCCGTGTCGTTCGGAACCCCTGGACGCCGTCTTCGTCGGGCTCGCGAAATTCGCCTTGGATCGTGTTCTCGGAGATGGCGATCCGCTCGATCCTGCCCTGCTCGAGCGCTGCCAGGAAATCGCTGTACGGGATGTACTCGATGCGCGATTGCGGTCCCCAGATGCTCTGGACCAGCAGGATCGCCATCATGGCGATCACGAAATACCAGAAGTTTATGCTCGTCTTTCTGTCCATTCGCCTGCCCGCTTCCCCTGTCGCGTGAACGAGCCCCGTCGCCGCGGCGTTCCGCGCCCGGCCCCGATCCGCGTCTCGGCCGCCGCTGCATCCGGTGCCACGGCTTACACCGCCATTGCTCCGGTGGCCAGAACCCATGCCGAAGCCGCCACCGTCGACACGACCGTTATGGGGAGCCCGACGACAGCGAAATCGCGGAAGGTGAGTCGCATCCCGGCGTCCATCGCGCGCTCCGCCACGATCAGGTTGGCGAGGCTCCCGGTGAGGAGAAGATTACCGGCGAGCGTGCTCAAGAGTGCCAGCCCATGGAGGGTGCCGGGCGGAAGATCGGGCCAGAGGTTCAGGATCAGAATTACCGCGGGAACGTTGCCGATCGTGTTGCTGGCGGCTATCGCCAACGGCGCCAGCACGGCGAGGCTGTTCGGCGAAAGCTCCTGTTCCCGAAGCCACGACAGCCATGCCTCCGGCACGCCGGTCCGCATGAAGGCGTCGTTCACCACGAAGAGCCCGGCGAACAGCACCAGCAGCGGCACATCGATCCGTCCCAGTAGGTCCCGGCTCCGGCTCGAACGGCTCGCCAGCAGGACGGCGGCGACAGAGATTGCCGCCAGCGCGCGATCGACGCCCATCGCGAAAAGCGCCAGGAGGGCGCCTACGGCGATGGCGGCGAACCAGAGATCAGATCGCACGAGGCGCCGGCTTGTCCCGCGACTTTCGGAATGCAGGGGAGTGGCGTCCGATTTGAGCTCCGCGGCCCAGATCAGCCGGATCACAACGAACGTCGCGACGAGGGCGATCAGTGCCGGCAGAGCGGCGAAGCCGGTGTACTCCCAGAATCCAAGCCTCCCGACCTGCCCGATCATGATGTTCTGAGGATTGCCGATCAGGGTCGCGGCCGACCCGGCATTGCTGGCCATGGCGAGCGCGAGAGCGAACGGCCGCGGATCGCGCCCGGCATCCGCAAGCGCACGGCAGAGGAGCGGAGTGAGGGCGAGCACGACGACGTCGTTGACGAGCACAGCGGACAGGAATCCGCCTCCTGCGACGACAGCGCCGAGAAGGGCGACCGGACGATGCGCCCACGCCGCGATCCAGGTTCCCGCCGCGGCGTAGAGGCCGAGCCCTTCCATACGGGCCGATATCACCATCAGGCCGCCGAGCAGGAGAAGAGTAGGGAAGTGGATGGCATCGCCGACCTCGTCTGCCGGCAACGAGCCGGCGGCGACGACGATGATGGCGCCAATGAGAGCGATGCCGGAGCGATCGAGCCCGATGCCCGGAACCCGCCCCACCGCCATGCCGACGTAGGCGGCCGCGAAGACGACCACGGCGAGCATGCTCAAGGGCTCACCCGCCTCGGCAGCGGCGCAGGGTCAGGAAGGGTCCGAGCGGAGCGCCCACGGGAGAGTTTCCCCGGCCGCGAACGCGAGGACGCTGTCGTCCCCGGCCGCCACCTCGGAGGGTGGGGACCACGCCCGGCGCTCCAGCACGATCTCCCCTTCGTTCGGCGGGAGGCCGTAGAAGCGCGGGCCGTTGAGCGATGCGAACGCCTCGAGCCGGTCCAGCCGACTCTCCTCGTCGAACACCTGCGCATAGATCTCCATCGCACAAGGTGCGGTGAAGATGCCGGCACAACCGCAGTCCATTTCCTTCGCCGAGCGTGCATGGGGTGCGGAATCGGTGCCGAGGAAGAACCGCTGGTCGCCGGAGGTCGCCGCCTCGCGGAGGGCGAGGCGGTGATGCTCCCGCTTCGCTATCGGCAGGCAGTACATGTGCGGGCGGATACCGCCGGCGAAGATCGCGTTCCGGTTGATGACGAGATGGTGCGCGGTGATCGTCGCGCCAAGCGGTTGGCGACCGCTCCGGATGAAATCGACGGCATCCTTCGTCGTCACGTGCTCCAGCACGACTTTCAGCTCGGGAAAGTCGTCTAGAAGGGGGGTCAGCACGCGCTCGATGAAGACTGCCTCGCGGTCGAAGATGTCGACCTCGGGGTCGGTGACTTCGCCGTGGATGAGGAGCGGCATACCGAGCCGCTGCATCCGCTCCAGCACCGGATAGATATTGCGCACGTCGCTGGCGCCTTCCGCCGAATTCGTGGTGGCGTGCGCGGGGTAGAGCTTTCCGGCGGCGAACACGCCTTCCCGCCACCCAAGCTCCACCTCGTCCGGTCGGGTCGCATCCCCGAGATAGCAGGTCATGAGCGGCGTGAAATCGGTTCCGGGCGGAACCGCTGCGACGATGCGCTCGCGGTAGGCTGCGGCTGCGGCAACGGTGGCGACAGGCGGGACCAGGTTCGGCATCACGATCGCGCGGGCGAACTGCCGCGCCGAGTACGGCAGCACCGCGCGCATCATCTCGCCGTCGCGCAGATGCAGGTGCCAGTCGTCCGGGCGGCGGATGGTGACGCTGTCGGGGCCGGATGCCATGGTCTCAGCTTCCCAGTTCGAACCAATGCGCGGGGCTCCGATCCGCGGACCCCACCGCGTCGGCCTTATAATTCGGCCCGCTGCGGTTGACTACGCTTTCCCCACCGGGGGCGGGCCCTTGTCACCCTCATGCCGAGACGACACATTCCTCGTTACAGCATGGTTCGGGGCGGCATGGTCTGGGAGTGAAAAAAACGGAATGGCTGACACTTTCCAGTTCGTCGCGCGAGATCGCGGGATTCTCTCGGTGTCCGGCGACGATCGGCGCACCTTTCTCCAAGGGCTGATTTCCAACGACGTCGAGAAGGTGACGCCGGAAAGAGCGATCTATGCGGCATTTCTGACGCCCCAGGGCAAATATCTGCACGACTTCTTCCTGATCGAGGTCGGAGACCGGCTTCTGATCGATTGCGAGGCCGAGCGCCGCGCCGACTTGCAGCAGCGCCTCCGCCGCTATCGCCTCCGCTCCAAGGTGGAGCTCACGGACGAGACCGACGCCTGGATGGTCGCCGTGGTGGCGGGGGAGGCAGCAGCGTCGCGGCTCGGGCTGCCGGCCGAGCCCGGGAGCGCGAAGCCGGTCGAGGGCGGCGCGGCGTTCGTGGACCCGCGGCTTCCGGCGCTCGGCGTACGTCTCGTTTTGCCAAGGGAGACCGGTGAGGCGACCGTCGGGGGTCTCGGCATCCGGTCGGGTGAGCCGGGTGAATACGACCGTCTTCGTCTCGGCCTCGGCGTGCCCGACGGGAGCCGTGACCTACCGGTGGAGAAAGCCTTCCTGCTCGAGAGCGGCTTCGACGAGCTGAACGGGATCGACTGGGACAAGGGTTGCTATATCGGCCAGGAGCTGACGGCCCGCACGAAATACCGGGGTCTCGTCCGCCGGCGTCTGATGCCGGTCACGATCGAGGGGCCGACTCCGGAGCCCGGCACGCCCCTCTGCCTCGGGGAGAAGAATGTCGGCGAGATGCGCTCGGCTCGCGGTGATGTCGGGCTCGCAATGATCCGTCTGGAAGCCCTCGCGGAAAACGGCGACGTCGTCCTTGCCGCCGGGGAGGCGCGCGTCAGGCCACAGCGCCCGGCATGGGCCTCGTTCTGAGGCGCCGACGGATCGAGAGCACATAGATCAGGATGAAATAGTAGAAGTACAGCTCCTGCAGCTCGCTGTAGCGGACGAAGTCCAGCACGTGCGCAACTGTTTCGGGCGAGGCGATGTTCGCCTGGACCCACTCCCTCTCGAACAGCCGCTCGGGCAGGCGCCACAGCTCGGCCAGAATGGCAGACGGCAGGCAGGCGACGCCGGGCGCCAGCCACCAGGGGCGTGCGACAACTTCCCTCCCTCGTGATAGCAGGAGCGCGGGGTGAAGGATGCCGCCGACGATGACCGCGACCTCGAACAGGGTGCGCGGCTTCTGGTTCAGCCAGGTCGTCGTATTGTGGAGGTTCGTCTCCAGCTGCCAATTCATCTCGGCGAGCCAGTCGGGGGTGCCCCAGCCGAGAAAATGCTGCCCCCAGCTGATCTCCTCGCCCAGAATGAAGACGCAGCCCATGGCCAGGAACACCAACCAGCGGCGGAGGCCGCTTTCGCCGGCCATGCGGGGGTCGCGGAGCATCGACGCCACCACTGCGAGCGCCGCGGCGGGCGGAAGCAGTTGAGCGATCTCGATCACACCGGTCTCGCCTTCGAACCAGGCCGCGTAAATGGCGGGCGCCACGGACGCCGCGGCCAGTAGAGCGGCGGAGAGCGCGAGCGGAATCCAGACGGCGAGCAGGCGCAAAGTGTCTCTCGTCGCGGTAGCGGGACAGTGCCGGTGTTTCGCTTTGCCGGACTATGTCCTACCTTCCCGCGTGAGGATCGTCGAAGGCAACCAGAGGAGTCGGTCCATGCGGGAGGCCGCGGCCGGGTTGGGAGGCGACGCCAAGGTCGTCGGCCTGATCAGCACGGCGCACTTCTTCAGCCATTTCTATCAGCTCGTGCTGCCGCCGCTGTTTCCGGTGCTGAAGGAGGCGCTCGGGGTCAACTATGCCGACCTCGGGCTGTTGATGACCCTGTTCTACGTCGCGTCCGGTCTCGCACAAACCCCGGCAGGCTTCCTGGTCGACCGGTTCGGTGCCCGCCGCATCTTGCTGCTGGGCCTGGGGCTGCTCGCGGCCGCCACCGTGGGGCTCGGGCTGGCGCCGGGCTACTGGGCCCTGCTGCCGCTGGTGGTTCTCGCCGGCCTCGGCAACAGCGTGTTTCATCCGGCGGACTACTCGATCCTCACCGCGATGGTCAGCTCGGCGCGGATGGGGCGCGCCTACAGCATCCACACGATCGGCGGCAATCTCGGCTGGGCGGCCGCGCCCGTGTTCATGCTCGCTCTGGCGACGCTGCTGGACTGGCGCCTCGCCCTGATCGTCGCGGGCGCCATCGGTCTGCTGGTCACCGGAATGCTCTTCCTCCAGCGGCAGGCGCTCGATGCGGCGCCGGCCGGCGTACCGGAGTCGAGGCGGTCGGTGCGGCCTGCCGAGGCGGGTGATGCGACGCCGCTGTTCTCACGTGCGGTCGTGCTCTGCTTCGTCTATTTCCTATTCCTCAGCGTCGCGATGATCGGGGTGCAATCGTTCCTGCCGACGACCCTGCTCGCGCTGCACGACACGCCGCTCACCGTCGGCAACACCGCGCTGACCACTTTCCTGCTGTTCGGCTCGGTCGGCATTCTCGTCGGCGGCGTCGTGGCCGATCGCAGCACCAGACATCACGTCGTCGTCGCCGGCGGTCTTATCATTGCCGCGGCATTGTTTCTGGCGATCGGCGAGGCGTCGCTCGCACCCGTGGCGCTGATCGGGACGGTCGGTGCCGCAGGTTTCCTGATGGGCTCGACGATGCCGTCGCGAGACATGCTGGTTCGCGCCGCCTCGCCCGAGGGAGCGACGGGCCGTGTCTTCGGCTTCGTCTATTCCGGGCTCGATGCGGGCGCCGCGGTGGGGCCGTTCGTCATCGGCCTGTTGCTGGACGGCGGGCGCCCGGAGGCGGCGTTCTGGTTCGTGGCCGGGGTGCTGACATGCGCGATTCTGGCGGCGGTCGCCGTGCGTGGCCATCGGCGACCCTCGGTGCAACCGGCCGAGTGACCGCCGTCGGCGCGCGGCGTCAGCTTCGGCTGGCTCGGCGAAGTCGTTCCAGAAGGTCCAGGTTCGGATAGCCGTCGGCCGGCATCCCGACCGAGCGCTGGAAGTCTCGGGCGGCCGCGCGCGTCATCGGGCCGACGATGCCGTCCGGCTCGCCCGCATCGAAGCCGAGCATCGCGAGGCGGCGCTGGATCTCCTCGACCTCTTCCCGGCGAAGCGGCTCTTCGCCAGGGGGGCGAGGCTTGACGAATGGCCCGCGCCCGACGATTCGATCGGCCAGATGACCGACGGCGATGGCGTAGAGGTTCGAGTTGTTCCAGCGCTTGATGATCTTGAAGTTCGGATACAGGAGGAACGCGGGCGCGCGATAACCGGCCGGCATCAGGATCGGCCCGGCATACTGGCTTTCAGGAAGGCGGTCGCCATTGGCGCGGCGTACCCCGAGCCTGTTCCATTCGATCAGCGTGCGGTCGGTGGAGCCGTCGGCCAGGGCGTAGTCGAAGCCGGCTGGCAAGATGACCTCCTCGCCCCACTCCTCCCCGGGGCGCCACCCGAGCGATCGCAGGAAATTGGCCGAGGAGGCGAACACGTCGGGGAGGCTCCGCCACAGGTCTCGCCTGCCATCCCCGTCGAAATCCACGGCGTAGCGGACAAAGGTCGACGGCATGAACTGGGACTGGCCCATCGCTCCCGCCCAGGAGCCTTCCATCATCTCGACCGACACGCTGCCTTCATCGGCGATGGACAGGGCGTGCATCAGCTCGCTTTCGAAGTAGCGGCTTCGACGCTGGTCGCACGCGAGCGTCGTCAGCGACTCGATCACGTCCATGTCGCCAGTGTAGTCGCCGAAATTGCTTTCCAGCGCCCAGAAGGCGACGAGGTAGCGGGCCTGCACACCGTACCGCTGCTCCACGTCCCGAAGGAGACTGCCGTGCACCGACAGCATTTCCCGGCCGCGCTGGATGCGGGTGTCCGTGACCCGTGCGTCGAGATACTGCCAGAAGGTCTGCATGAACTCCGGCTGCTTGCGATCGAGCTCGATCACGCGCGGGTTAGGCTGGATCCTGTCGAAGGCGTGGCCGATAACGGAGGCGGAGATGCCTTCGCTCGCGGCCTTGCTACGCAAATTGGCGACGCACTGGCGGAACGCCGACGGGTCGAGTGCCGCGGATTGCTGAGCGAGCGCCGGAAAGGCGACGGCTCCGGCCATTGCCAGGACCAGCGGTGCAGTGACGTATCTCGTGACGTATCGCAAGGGTCTGACCATCAAGTTCCCGCAGCTGCGGCGCGCCCGAACGTGCGCTCCCACCGATCCCCGGCTCCTAATACGCTCGAGGAGCCGCGGCGACCACTACCTGGCGGTCTTCGACATCGTCGCGCCGGCAGGCGAACGCGCGCCGGGGCCCGAGGGTTCCCCGACATCCCGCACGAGCGAGCCGATCAACATGATCGCAAACAGCACCAGCGTGAGACACCATGCAGAAGCCTGGTCGCGCCCATCCTCGGGATGGCGTTGCATCACGGCTTCGTTCCACATCTCTGCATCCTCCACAACGAGGATCACGATCGGTGATCCCGAATGGCCGGATAGCTAGAGATTCGAGACGTTGCCTGAAGTGAGGAAACTCACAGGTGAAAGGCCCCGGCGGCATGCTTCGCGCTGGCGGCTATTCGCCGAGCACCTCGCGCACCATCTCTTCGAGCCGATCGACATCGAAGATCACGAGGGCGCCTTCGCGGCGCTCGACCAGCCCTTCCTTGGCGAGGTGGCTCAGCTCGCGCGTCACCGCCTCCCGGTGCGTGCTGACGCGCGCGGCGATCTCGGCGTGTGTCGGAGCAGGGGCGATAGAGGCCTGATTCTCTGCCGTGAGATTGTCTCGCGCGAGCCGCAGCAGCTCCGCATGGATGCGATTCTTCACCGCGAGCGTGCTGAACTCGTAGATGCGCTCGGAGAGGAGGCGGATCTGGGCCGTCAGGTGCTTCAGGTTCTCCGCCGCCACCTCCGGATACTTCCGGAGCACCTCCCAGAACAGGCCGGGCGGCATGGCTGCCACCGTTGCATCGGAAAGGGCGAGCACGCTGGCGGAGCGCGGCTGCCCGTCTATCGCCGCGAACTCGCCGAACGTCGAGCCGGCGCCGATGTCGCGAAACGTCACGACCTTGCCCGACATCGAGTAGATGCTGACGCGGACGGTCCCCGAGACGAGGAAGAACACGTCGCGCGTCTCGTCGTGATATTCGAGGATTTCCTGCCCGGCGGCATAGCGCCGCCAGCCGCAGCGGCGCGCCAGTGCTTCCAGGTCCGAGGGCGGAATCGACTGCAGCATGGCCACGCCGGCGAGAGAGCGTTCAGGCGAAGTCGAAGTCATCGGCATCGTCGGTTACCCCCTGAGCCGCAGTATACCGTCCGACCGGCGCGATTTGATACCGTTCCGGAAATCCCGCTCGCAATCGTGGCGGCTCGGGTATCATCCGCAGCCAGCGCGGCCAGTCATGGAAAGGAGCAGCACACGGATGGATCTCGGATTAAGAGGCCGAAAGGCGATCGTCACCGGCGGTACGCGCGGTATCGGACGCGCGATCGTGATGCTGCTGGCGGAAGAGGGGGCCGATGTGGCCTTCTGTGCCCGCGATCCGGCGCAGGTCGAGGCGACGGCGCGCGCTGTTGAGGCCAAGGGCGTCGAGGCCCACGGCAAGGCCCTCGACGTGGCCGACGTGGATGCCTTCACCGCCTGGATCGGAGAGGCGGCCGACCGGCTCGGCGGCGTGCATGCCTTCATCTCCAACGTGAGCGCCATGAACAGCAGCCGCACCGCCGAAGGGTGGCGTGCCGGGTTCGAGATCGACGTCCTCAGCACCGTCATGGGTATCGACGCGGCCGTGCCGTTTCTGCAAAGATCCGGATCCGGCGCGATCGTCTTCATTTCGTCGACGGCAGCGCTGGAGAAGGCGCGCGGGCCTCGTCCGTATGCCTCGGTCAAGGCGGCGACGATGGCCTATGTCAGCGGGCTCGCGCGCGAGCTGGCGCCGAAGGGCGTGCGAGCCAACACTGTCTCTCCGGGCACTATATATTTCGAGGGCGGCGGGTGGCACCGCCGGGAGCGGGAGGAGCCGGAGGTCTACAGGACGATGCTGGCGGAAAACCCGATGGGCCGGATGGGGCGGCCTGAAGAGGTCGCCAGTGCCGCCGTCTTTCTGGCGAGTCCGCGCGCGAGCTTCATCAGCGGCGCCAACCTCGTGGTGGACGGCGCCATGACACGACGCATCCAGTACTGAGAATGTCGAGGAAAGAAGAACGAATGGAAAGGAAGCATCCTCTGGCCGGCCTCCGGGTCATCGACCTCGCGAGCTTTATCGCCGGCCCTGTCGCGACCACGATCATGGCCGACTTCGGCGCCGAGGTGATCAAGATCGAGCCGCCCGGCAAGGGCGAGCCATACCGGACCCGAAACTGGACACCCGGCACGCCGAACCACCGCTACATCATCGACAATCGCAGTAAGAAGAGCCTGGCGCTGGACTTGAAGTCGGAGGATGGTCTCGCCGCCTTCTACGATCTTGTGAAGACGGTCGACGTGGTGGTCACCAATCTGCCGATGGACATCCGCAAGCGGCTCAAGGTCACCTACGAGGACCTGGCGGATCTGAACGAGCGACTGGTGTATGCGTCGATCACCGCCTACGGCGAGGTCGGTCCGGAAGCCAGCAAGACCGGCTTCGATTCGGTGGCGCTCTGGGCTCGGACAGGCCTCATGGACCTGGTGCGGGCGACCCGCGACACGCCGCCCGCGATCTCTCCTGGCGGTATGGGCGATCACCCGACCGGCATGTCGCTCTATGCCGCGATCATGACCGCCCTGTACGACCGGGAGCGCACCGGCAAGGGCTCGATGGTGACCACCTCGCTGATGGCCAACGGCGTCTGGTGGAGCGCGCTCCAGGTACAGGAAATGCTCTGCGGCTATCCGATCACGTCGCGTGAAACCGGGCGGAACGGTCCGAACGCGCTCGCCAACATGTACCAGTGCAGGGACGGACGCTGGTTCGTGCTCGTGGTGGCGAACGAGGAGCGGCAGTGGCCGGCACTGGCACACCTGGTGGGCCGGCCGGAGCTGACCGACGATCCGCGTTTCGCGACCATGGCCGCGCGGCGCGAGAACGCGGCCGAGCTGTTCGACATCTTCGAAGCCGCCTTCACCAGCCGTGACTGGCCCGAGTGGCGGAAGGCGCTCGACGAAGCCTCGATCACCTTCGGCCTGGTCGGCCTGACCAGCGAGCTCGAGCACGACGAGCAGGTGCTCGCCACCGAAACCCTGATCCCGACCGCCAATCCGGAGGTCGGTGCGAAGCTCACGGTCAACAGTCCCATCTGGATCCACGGACACAAGAAGGTGCCGGCGGCCCGACCGCCCGGCCTCGGCGAGCACAGTGAAGCGGTCTTGCGCGAGGCCGGCCTCGGCGAGGAGCGCATTCGCAAGCTGCTGGAAAGCGGCGCCGTGTCGCAGGGTGGGCCATTCCCGAAGGTGGATTGACCGGGAGCGCCGCGTCAGAATTTCCCGATCGGGGAGGAGACCGAAGATGACCATTGCACGGACAGCAGTCGCGGAGCCGGAGCGCTCGGAGGCTCTGGACTTCGATGCCATCGTCATCGGTGCCGGAATTTCCGGCTTGTACCAGCTCCACCTGCTGCGCCAACTCGGCATGCGGGTGCGAGTGTTCGAGACCGGCACGGGCGTCGGCGGCACCTGGTACTGGAACCGCTATCCGGGGGCACGCTTCGACTCCGAGAGTTACTCATACGGCTACTCCTTTTCGCAGGAGTTGCTGGAGGAGTGGGACTGGACAGAGCATTTCTCGCCGCAGCCCGAGACGGAGAGGTACCTCAACTACGTCGCCGACAAGTTCGATCTGCGCCGGGATATCCGATTCTCCTCCCGGGTCACCGCAGCCGTCTACGACGCCGCCGCCCACTGCTGGGAGGTGACGATCGAGGACGGCAGCCGTCACACCTGCCGCTACCTCGTGACGGCGGTCGGCCCGCTGTCGGCGCCTACCTGGCCGCGCGTCCAAGGTATCGACGATTTCCGGGGAGAGGCCTACCACACGGCACGCTGGCCGAAGCACCCGGTTAGCTTCGAGGGCAAGCGCGTGGCGGTGATCGGTACCGGGGCAACCGGCGTGCAGGCGATCTCCGAGATCGCCAAGACCGCCGGTCACCTAACGGTGTTTCAACGCCGCCCGAACTGGTGCACGCCGCTGCACAATCGGCCGATCGACCGGGAGGAGATGGAGCGGATCCGGGCGGGATACCCGGAGCTGTTTCAGCGCTGCCGCGAGACTTCAGCCTGCTTCCTCCACACGATCGATCCACGCAGCACGTTCGATCTCAGCGAGGAGGAGCGCGAGGCCTTCTGGGAGAAGCTCTGGCTCGTGCCCGGCTTCGGCATGTGGCAGGGCAATTTCCGCGACATGCTGACCGATCGTGAGGCGAACCGGCTAGTCTCGGAGTTCGTGGCGAAGAAGATCCGTGCGCGGGTGAAGGACCCCCAGGTCGCCGAGAAGCTGATCCCGAAGGATCACGGTTTCGGCACGCGCCGCGTGCCGCAGGAAACGAACTATTACGAGGTCTACAACCAGCCGAACGTCGAGCTGGTCAGCCTGCTCGAAGAGCCATTCGAGCGCATCACCCCCACCGGCATCAGGACTGTCCGGCGCGAATTCGAGTTCGACCTGATCGTCTACGCTACCGGCTTCGACGCCATCACCGGCAGCCTCGACCGGATCGATATCCGCGGGGTGGGCGGTCAGAAGCTGAAAGACAAGTGGAAAGGCGGCATCACCACTTTCGTCGGCGTCATGGTCGACGGTTTCCCCAACATGTTCATGGTGGTGGGGCCGCATACCGCGCTCGGCAACATCCCGCGCAGCATCGAGTACAATGTCGAGTGGATCCGCGACCTGCTATCCTACATGGAGCAGCGCGGCCTGAGCCGTGCCGACGCGCGGCCCGAGGCGGTCGACGAATGGACCCGCTTCGTCGCGAAGAAGGGCGAAGGCCTCCTGACAAACGAGGTCGATTCCTGGATGACGGGGGTCAATCAGAACGTCGAGGGCAAACAGGTGCGCATTCTCGCCCGCTACAGCGGCAGCGCGCCCGAATATCGGGACTGGTGCGACCGCGTCGCCGCCGGCGGTTACCGGGAGCTGGTGCTGGAATAGGCCGCTGTCATTTTAGCGGCTCGGAAAGGGGCGCCAGCGGCGGTGCCTCGCCGTTCGGTATGTCGGCCTCGACCGTGTTCAGGATCATGGACACGGTGGCATAGAAGCCGGCGACCGCGACGAGGTCGACGATCTGCTGTTCGGTGAGCTCCCGCTTCGCCTTGGCGAACGTGGCGTCACTGACGCGCTTGTCCTGCATCAGCTCGATACAGAAATCGTACACCGCCTCCTCGTCCGGCTGCATCGCGCCGGGGCGCTTGCCAACCTTCAGGTCGTCCGCGATCGATTGGTCGAGTCCGGCCCGGAGCGCGAGCGGATAATGCGCCCACCACTCGAACTGCGCCGTCCAGTAACGAGCCTGGATAAGGATCGCGAATTCGTTGAGCCGGAGCGGGAGCGACGTCTCGAAGCGGATGTAGTCGGCGAGGCCGCGCCAGCGTGTGGCGAGCTCGGGGCTGCGGAGGAGGAAATTGTACGGCCCCGGGAACTGTCCGGTCTTCGCCATGTGCCGCCCGCCGGGGCCGTCGGCCCGTTTAGCCGCGTCGAGCAGCTGCTGCGCCGCTGCGCGTTGGGCGTCGTTCATCTGGTCGAGCGGCAGGGGCGCGAAGCGCGGTGGTTTGGCCGATGATTCTGTCATCAGTTCCTTCTCCTTGTTCTGGCTAGTCCTTGTCATTGCCGGGCTCGACCCGGCAATCCAGGCCTTGCCGCACCCCCGATCTGGATGCCCGGCTCAAGGCCGGGCATGACAATAGCAAGGGGTCGTCGTCACCACCCCATCGCGTAGGCCATGCGCCGCGGGTCGGCGCCGGCGGAGAGGAGGCCGGTCTCACGGTCGGCATGGATGATACCCATCGAGCCGGCCAGCCAGATGACGTCCGGCCACCATTCGATGCGATGGCCTCGACGCTCCAGCTCGTCGCCCGCAGCCCGGTCGATCAGACCTTCGAGCTTCAGGAGCCCCGGATAGTATTTGTGAGGCTCGAACGAAGACGGGAAGCTGTAGCTGGCGAAGCGTGGTGCTTCGACCGCAGCCTGCGGCTCCATCCCCCAGACGAACACGTTGAGGAAGGTCTGCAGCATCGCCTGGGTCTGCACGTCGCCTCCGGGCGTGCCGAAGGGAACGAACTCGCGGTTGCCGCGGATCGCGATCGCGGGGTTCGGCGTCAGCCGTGGCCGCTTGCCGGGCGCCAGGCAGGAGGGATGGTCCGGGTCGGTCCAAGATTGGCTGCCGCGCGGGCTGATCGCCATGCCGGTCCCCGGCGTGATCGGGCCGTTGTACGAGCCGTCGCTGGGTGTGGCCGAGAAGACGTTGCCGTGCCGGTCGACGACGCAGAGATAAGAGGTGTCCAGCTCAGCCCCCGGCGAGCCCATGTCCTTCGGCGGCCGCTTCGGTGCCGGCCGGTCGCCTTCGACGCCGAGCTCCACGCCCTTGCCTGCGGCCGGCATCTCCGGCCAGGCCTCGTGGGGCCTGATCATCTCCCGCCGGATGTCGGCATACTCCTTCGAGAGCAGCCGGTCGATCGGCACGTCTACGAAGCGGGGGTCGCCATACCACGCGTCCCGGTCGGCCATCACCAGCTTGATCGCCTCGGTCAGGGTGTGGATGTAATCGGGGCTGTTGTAGCCCATCCCCTTGAGATCGAAGCTTTCGACCAGGTTCAGCGCCTGCAGCAGGGCTGGCCCCTGGCACCAGACGCCGCACCCGTAGACTTCGACGTCGCCGAAGGTGGTCTTCACCGGCGGCTCGATGCCGACGCGGAACGAGGCGAGGTCTTCGGCCGTGAGCCAGCCGCCTTCTTCCTCCTGGAAGCGGACGATCCGGCGCGCGATGTCGCCCTTGTAGAAGGCGTCTCTTGCCGCCTTCAGCCCCGCTTCGCGTCCGCCGACCCGCGCGGCGGCGCGCTCTTCGTCGACCATGTAGCGGAGGGAATCGGCGAGATCGGGATTGCGGAACAGGCTGCCGACTTGCGGCGGCTCGCCGTCCGGCAAGTAAATCTGGGCCGAGCTCGGATAGCGGCGGTAGATCTCGACATTGTTGGTGATGGTCTGCGCCTTGAGCGGAAACATGGCGAAGCCTTCGCCAGCGAACCGGATCGCCGCCTCCGCGCAGTCGCCGAAGCTCATGGTGCCGTATTTCTCGAGTGCCGTGATCCACGCATCGGGGGCGGCCGGCACCACGGTGCGCTTGAGGCCGTGCGGAATCGCGCCGCCATGCTCGCGTCGGAAATAGTCGGTGTCCGCCGCCTTCGGCCACCAGCCGAGGCCCGAGATGGTGACGATCTCCTCCGTCTCGGCGAGATAGAGGATGATCGGCGCCACTCCGGCGACGCTGACGAGGTCGCTCTGCAGCACGCCGAGTGCGATGCCTCCGGCTACCCCGGCGTCGATCGCGTTCCCGCCTGCCTCGAGGATGTTGAAGGCCGCAGCCGACGCGAGGTGGTGACCCGCCGACACCACGTGTCGGGTACCTTTGAATTCCGGACGGCTCATGTGCATCGGCGGCTCCTGCGCGGCTCTGTTTCCGGCCATAGTGCCTCCTCACGGCGGCTTAGGGAAACGTCTCTCGTGCGACGAGATGCGCTCTGGACTTCTTTTCTGTTCGGTGCAGCGCAGTCATGCTCTATCGTTTTCGTCATGCGACCCGAAGTGGTGCGCCAACAAGGTGAGGAAGCGATCATGCACGACATCGTCATCCGCGGCGGCAAGATCCTGGACGGCACCGGAAGCGCGGCATTCACCGGCGACGTGGCCATCGACGGCGAGAAGATCGTCTCGGTCGGCGGCAAGGCGGGACCCGGACGCCGGGAGATCGATGCCGACGGATTGCTGGTAACGCCCGGCTGGGTCGACGTGCACACCCACTATGACGGTCAGGCAACCTGGGATCCGCTGATCACGCCGTCCTCATGGCATGGCGTCACCACCGTGCTGTTCGGCAATTGCGGCGTCGGCTTCGCTCCCGTCCGCCGCCAGGATCGCGAGGCGGTGATCGAACTGATGGAAGGGGTGGAGGACATCCCCGGCATCACGCTCACCGAAGGCCTGAAGTGGGACTGGGAGAGCTTCCCCGAATATCTCGACGCCCTGGAGCGTCAGCCGCGCGCCATCGACATCGGCGCCCAGATCCCGCACCACCCGCTCCGCGTCTACGTGATGGGCGAACGGGCGATCCGCCGTGAGGCCGCTACCGCCGAGGATGTCGCCGAGATGCGCCGCCTGACGGAGGAATCGCTGCTGGCCGGCGCCTTCGGCTTCACCACGTCGCGTACCAACTCGCACAAGACCCCTTCGGGCGAGATGGTACCCGGCCGCTTCGCCGAGATCGACGAGCTGGTCGGCATCGGCGGCGCCCTCGGCGCGACGGGCATCGGCGCCTTCGGCATGAACAGCGACTTCGAGCATGAGGACACCGAGCTCGACTGGGCGACGCGACTCTCGATCGAGACCGGCCGGCCGGTCTGGTTCCTGATGACCGACCGTCCGACCGACCCCGATCGCTGGCGCCGTCTGCTCAAGGGCGTCCACGCGGCCCGCGCCGCCGGCGCCAACGTCACGGCGCAGGTAGCCGGCCGCCCCGTCGGCGTCATCCTCGGCGTCGGCACCTCGCTCAACCCGTTCTCGGTGCGCGATGCCTATGACGAGATCGAGAGGCTACCGGTCGACCAGCGCATCGCGCGGCTGCGCGACCCGGAAGTCCGGCGCGCGATCCTGTCCGCTCCGCCGTCGCCGCAACGGCTCGCGAAGCTGTCGCAGTTCCGCCAGCTCATCACCACGAGCTGGCACAAGATGTTCATCATGGGCGATCCGCTCGACTACGAGCCGGAGGAGAGCCAGAGCATTGCCGCCATCGCTGCACGCGGCAACCGCACACCGGACGAGGTCGCCTACGACTATCTGACCGAAGGGCTCGACCGCTTCCTGTTCTTCCCGGTTACGAACTATTCGGCGGGTAGCCACGAGCCGATCCGGGAGATGCTGTGCGATTCCGCCACCCTGATCGGCCTCAGTGACGGCGGCGCCCACTGCGGCTCGATCGTCGATGCCAGCGTGCCGAGCTACATGCTGACGCACTGGGGCCGCGACCGCACCCGCGGGCCTGGCCTGCCGCTGGAGATGCTGGTCAAGCGCCAGACCAACGACACCGCGAGCTTCTTCGGCCTGAAAGATCGGGGCCGCCTGCAGCCCGGCCTCCGCGCGGACGTGAACCTCATCTCGTTCGAGAATCTGCGTCTTCGGATGCCGGAGATCGTCGATGACCTTCCCGCGGGCGGGCGCCGGCTGATCCAACGGGTCGACGGCTACGAGGCGACCTTCGTCGCCGGCACGCAGACGTTCGACCGCGGCGAGCACACCGGGAGGCTCCCCGGCCGTCTGGTGCGCGCCGGGCGGTGACCCACCGCCCTTATTGCCGATGGGCGTAGCCGACGAAGCAGTCCCGATGGACCGCGATTTCCGGCGGCGGGATTGCTTCACCTGCGGCTCGCAAGGACGGAGGCAGGCAGGACCTCCACCACCGGGAGAAGACCATGCACGACATCGTTATCCGTGGCGGCAGCATCTTCGATGGAACCGGCACCGAACCGTTCACGGGCGACGTCGCCATCGACGGGGGCAAGATCACCTCGGTCGGCGGCAAGGCAGGCCCTGCTCGCCGCGACGTCGATGCGTCCGGCGGAATGGTCACGCCGGGGTGGGTCGACGTGCACACCCACTATGACGGGCAGGCCACCTGGGATCCGCTGCTGGCGCCGTCCTCCTGGCATGGCGTGACTACGGTCCTTTTCGGCAATTGCGGCGTCGGTTTCGCGCCGGTACGGCCGAAGGACCGGGAAGCGGTGATCGACCTCATGGAAGGAGTCGAGGACATTCCCGGCATCACCCTCACCGAAGGGTTGAAGTGGGACTGGGAAACCTTCCCCGAGTTTCTCGACGCACTGGAGCGCCAGCCGCGTGCGATCGATATCGCGGCCCAAGTGCCGCACCATCCGTTACGCGTGTACGTCATGGGCGAACGGGCGGTCCGGCGCGAGCCGGCCACCCCCGAAGACATCGCCGAGATGCGGCGGTTGGCGGAGGAGGGGCTCCGCGCCGGCGCCTTTGGCTTCACGACCTCGCGGACCGACTCCCACAAGACTACCGCGGGCGAGATGGTGCCGGCCCGCAATGCCGAAGTCGCCGAGCTCCTCGGTATCGGCGGAGCGCTGGCGGCGACCGGCACGGGCGCTTTCGGCATGAACAGCGACTTCGATGACGAGACGCTCGAGCTCGACTGGGTGACGCGGCTCGCGCGCGAGACCGGCCGTCCCGTTTGGTTCTTGCTCACCGACCGGCCGACGGATCCGACGCGCTGGAAGCGTCTGATGGCGGGTGTGCACGAAGCGCGCAGGCAGGGAGCCAATGTCACGGCACAGATCGCGGGGCGCCCAGTCGGCGTGATCCTCGGCGTGGCGAGTTCGCTCAACCCGTTCTCGATCCGCCCGAGCTATGCAGCCCTGGAGAGACTGGCTCCGGAGGAACGGCTGGCGCAGCTGCGCGACCCGGAGCTTCGGGCCAGGATCCTCGACGAGAAGCCTTCAGCCGATAAGGTAGAGCGTCTGCCGCAGTTCACCCGTGCGATCGCCACGCGCTGGGACAAGATGTTCATCATGGGCGAGCCACTCGACTACGAGCCGATCGCCGAAAACAGCGTCGAGGCGATCGCGGCACGCGAGGGCCGCACCCCCGACGAGGTCGCCTACGACTACATCGTCGGCGGCCTCGATCGATTCATGTTCTTCCCTGTCACCAACTACGTAGTCGGCGACTTCGAGCCGATCCGGGAGATGCTGCTCGACCCGGCCACATTGCTGGGCCTCAGCGACGGCGGCGCGCACTACGGCTCGATCATCGACGCGAGCGTGCCCAGCTACATGCTGACACATTGGGGCCGGGACCGCACACGCGGACCGAAGCTGCCGCTGCCGTTGCTCGTCAAGCAGCAGACGAACGACACTGCGCAGTTCTTCGGCTTCCACGACCGCGGTCGATTGCAGCCCGGCCTGAGGGCGGACGTGAACATCATCGATTTCGATGGGCTGCGCCTGCACGTCCCGGAGGTCGTTCAGGATCTGCCCGCCGGCGGTCGACGGCTCGTGCAGCGGGTCGAGGGCTATCAGATGACGATCGTCGGCGGCGTGCCGACCTGGGAGCGCGGCGAGCACACCGGGGCGCTGCCCGGGCGTCTGGTTCGGGCCGGTCGCTAGGGGGCGTGAACGATGACCTTCACCGCGATTGCTCGCTGTCCCGAGACACGGCAGCTCGGCATCGCCACCGCGACCCGCTCCCTCGCCGTGGGCGCGCGCGTTCCGCACGTGCGCGCGCGCCTCGGCGCGGTAGCGATCATGGCGATCGCCGACCCGCGTCTCGGACACATGGCCATTCGACTGCTGCGGCTCGGCTACCGCGCGCCGGCCGTGATCGACGAGCTGGTGCGGGGCGACCCTCATGCCGAGTACCGGCAGCTCGGGGTGATCGACGACAGCGGCTTCGCCGCCGCTCGCACCGGCAAGATGAACCGTGACTGGGCCGGACATCATGTGCGCGACAACTTCATCGCGCTCGGCAACGTCTTGATCGGGGAGCATATCCTCGAAGCGATCGAGACCGGATACGAGGCGGCTGCCGGCGCGCCGTTCGAGGAGCGGCTGATGCGGGCGATCGAGGCAGGGCGCGATGCCGGAGGGCAGCACGGCGGGCAGAATTCCGCCGCGCTGGTGGTGTACGGCGACGACTTCTTCCCGAAGGTGGACCTTCGCGTCGACGTGCACGACGAGCCGGTCGGGGAGTTGCGGCGCGTGTTCGACGCCTTCAGTCCGGCGATCGACTATTACGCCGAGCGTCAGCGAGACCCGCGGGTGCCGCCTCTGCACGAGGCGGTGCCGGGGAAAGGCTACTGAGGCTACCGGCCCGTCGCCGTTCGAGGAGCTCTCTAACCATTGTGGCGACACGGGTCGTGTCGTCGAGGGGCCGATAGCACCACCGGTCGAGACTGCCGTCGAACGGCCGCGTCATGCCTGCCGCTCGCAGGCTTGCGTGAAACCTATCCAGCTTGGCGGACCTGCCGGGGAGCGGCGCGACGTAGACCGGCTTGCCCGTGGAGCAGGCCTCGGAGACCATCGAGACGGAATCGGCGGTGACGACGATGGCATCCGCGAGGGCGAGGAGCCCGAAATAGGGGTTCTCGCCGAGTTGATCCCAGAAGTAGAGCGGCACCGTTGCGCCAATGCCGTGGCGCAGGGCGGCAGCGTTCGCCGAGCCGGTTCGCCGCGAGGTCGTGACGGCGAGGCCGGTTCCGAAGGTTCGGGCCAGGGCGGCCAATCGCTCGCCGAGTCTGTGTGCGACCCGCGGATCTAGGCGGTAATCCCGATTCGAGCCTCCGATCAGCACCGCCACCAGCGGACGGGGGAGGTGAACCAGAAGATGTGCGAAGCGATCGGCCGCCTCGGCTAGTCGCTCGGAGGTGACCCGATGCAAGGCGCCGCGCGTGCGCATCACGTTCTCGCCGCGAAGGCTGTCGTGGTGCGGAACCACGACGAGATCGAAGCGCCGGGGATGGACGTGCGGCGTCTGGATCTGAACGCAGATGGTCCGCCCGCCCGAGGCGGCTCGAATCGCGGCCGCCGGGGCGACGCTCTGCCGGCCGGAGGCGATCACCAGCTCGGGCCAGGGCGGCTCCAGCCGATCGCCTCGCGGCCCCGGTGCTCTGAGCGGAAGCGGCCACATGCGCGGCGGGAGACACCGCCAGGGCGTGCGGACAGCAATGCGCTTGACCACCACGGGCAGGCCGACCGCCTCGGCGAGGCCGAGGCACTGGTTTTCCATCCCCGGCTTTCCGTCCGTGATCGTCCAGCAGACGGGAGCGCAGACAGCATCGGCATTTTCATGTCGCCCGCTCTGGGTCATCTTCTCATGCAATGCTCCCGATGCGACCGAAAGGAGGCCGCTGCCGATGTCCCGGGTCAAGCTAGACCGGATCGATCGAAGAATCCTGCACGACCTGCAGGAGGACGGGCGCATGACGAATGTGCAACTCGCGCGAAATGCGGAGATTTCGGCGCCGCCCTGCCTGCGGCGCGTGCGCGCGCTCGAGGAAGGCGGCTTCATCCGCGGCTATCACGCCGAACTCGACCCCGAGAAGCTCGGCTTCGAGGTCACTTTTTTCGCCCTTATCGGCCTCGAATCGCAGGCTGGCGACCGCCTCGCCGCCTTCGAGCGGATGGTCGCCGAATGGCCGGAAGTGCGCGAGTGCCATATGGTGAGGGGCGGCGGCGACTTCCTGCTGAAGATCGTCGCGCACAATACCTCGCACGAGAACGCGATCACCACCCGTCTGACCGGCGCGCGCGATGTCGCGCGGGTGACCACGTTCCCCGTCATCCGCTCGGCCAAAGTCTTGTGCGGCGTCCCCGTCGACCTCGATGAGGGCGACGAGGAGTGAGGCGGCTCAGTCGTACTCGACCGAGAGGATCTCGTAATAGCGCGGCCCGGAAGGTGCGTTCACCTCGACCTGTTCGCCCTTCTCCTTGCCGATCAACGCACGCGCGAGCGGCGAGGTGACCGAGAGCAGGCCCTTTGAGATGTCGGCCTCGTCGGTGCCGACGATCGTGTAGGTGAGGGTGTTGTCGGTCTCCTCGTCGACGACCTTAACCGTCGCCCCGAACTTCACCGTGTCGCCCGACACGGTAGCGGGGTCGATCACCTCGGCCCGGCTGATCTTGTCTTCCAGCTCGGCTACCCGGCCCTCGATGAAGGCCTGACGCTCCTTGGCCGCGTGATATTCTGCGTTCTCGGAAAGGTCGCCATGAGCCCGCGCCTCGGCGATTGCACGGATCACGGCCGGGCGTTCCTCCGATTTGAGCCGACGAAGCTCCTCCTGCAAACGGGTGAGACCGCCAGGGGTCATCGGAACCTTTTCCATCGCGCCACTCCGAAGGCGAAATTAACTAATGCCGTGGACCCGGAGGATCCACGGCTCGCACATTTCCGCAGTGTTCCTCGGCCACACGGTCGTGAGCCGAAGGTCTTCAGAAGCCCCCTTTAAAATACGATTGCAACGGCCTGACTTCAAGCTGACCGGTGCCGAGCGCCGCGATCGCCTCCACCACCGCCCGCATCCCGGCGATCGTCGTGTAGTAGGGAATCCGGTCGGTCAAGGCGGCGCGCCGGAGGCTGTAGCTGTCGGCGATCGCTTGTGTCCCTTCCGTCGTGTTGAAGACCAGCTTGATGTCGCCGTTCTTCATGGCGTCGACGATGTGCGGCCGACCCTCCAGCACCTTGTTGACCACGCGCACCGGCAGCCCCGCGTCTTCGAGCGCCTTCGCCGTGCCCCGCGTCGCAACGATCTCCAGACCCAACTCCACCAGCCTGCGGGCCGGGCCGACTATGCTCGCCTTGTCGCTGTCGCGGACTGACACGAAAACCGTGCCGGTGAGGGGCAGGCGAGCACCCACGCCCAGCTGAGACTTCGCGAAGGCGTGGCCGAAGCTTTGGTCGATGCCCATGACCTCGCCGGTGGATTTCATCTCCGGTCCAAGCAGGACGTCCACTCCGGGGAACCGGGCGAACGGGAAGATGGCCTCCTTGACCGCGATGTGGTCGAGCCGAGCCGGCGCGAGCTTGAACGCAGCCAGCGGTTCACCTGCCATGACGCGGGCGGCGATCTTCGCGATCGGCACGCCGGTCGCCTTTGCGACGAAGGGAACGGTGCGGCTGGCGCGCGGATTGACTTCGAGAATGTAGATCGAGTCGGCGCCGTTCTCCGGCTTCACCGCGAACTGCACATTCATGAGCCCGACGACGCGGAGTTCCCGCGCGAGCGTCGCGGCCTGCCGCTCGATCTCCGCGATCGTCGTCGCGGCGAGGGAGTAGGGTGGCAGCGTGCAGGCGGAATCTCCGGAATGTACGCCGGCCTGCTCGATATGCTCCATGATGCCGGCGACGTGGACATCCTTGCCGTCGGCAATGGCGTCGACGTCCACCTCGACGGCGTCGCGCAAATAGGAATCGACGAGCACGGGGCTGTCGCCCGAGACCTTGACCGCATCGGTCATGTAGCGGACCAGCGACTTCCGGTCGTGGACGATCTCCATCGCCCGCCCGCCGAGCACGTAGGACGGGCGGAGAAGGACCGGATAGCCGATCCGCTCCGCCACCCGCTCGGCCTGCTCCAGGGAGGTGGCGATGCCGTTCTGCGGTTGGCGAAGCCCGATCCGGGTCAGGAGATCCTGGAACCGGTTGCGGTCCTCGGCGAGGTCGATGGCGTCCGGCGAGGTGCCCAGGATCGGGATCTCGGCCGCCTCGAGTGCGGCCGCGAGCTTGAGGGGCGTCTGACCGCCGAACTGGACGATCGCCCCCACCAACGTACCGCGCGAGCGCTCCTGCTCGGCGATCTCCACGACGTCCTCGGCGGTCAGCGGCTCGAAATAGAGGCGATCCGAGGTGTCGTAATCGGTCGAGACGGTTTCCGGATTGCAGTTGACCATGATGGTCTCGTAGCCGGCGTCGCGCAGGGCGAGCACGGCGTGGACGCAGCAATAGTCGAACTCGATACCCTGACCGATGCGGTTTGGCCCGCCACCGAGGATGATCACCTTGCGGCGCTCCGACGGGTCGGATTCGCATTCCGCCGGAGCCAGGCCGTCGCCCTCGTAGGTCGAATACATGTAGGGAGTGCGTGACGGGAACTCGGCGGCGCAGGTATCGACCCGCTTGAACACGGGGCGGACGCCGAGGCGTCGTCGGCGTGCGGCGACCTCGCTTTCACGCAGCCCGCCAAGGAGCGCCAGCCGGGCATCGGAGAAGCCGAGGCGTTTCAGCGTGTGCAAACTCTGCGGATCGTTCGGCAGGCCGCTTCTACGAATGTCGGCTTCGGCCTCCACGAGGTGCCGGATCTGCTCCAGGAACCAGGGGTCGATCTTGCACGCGGAATGGATCTGGGCCGTGTCGAGCCCGTACCTGTACGCCTGGGCGGCGACCAGGATACGCTCCGGCACCGGGCGGGCCAGGGCGGCGATGACGGCCTCAGGATCGACACCTTCCGGCGCGGTCGGGTCGACGCCGGGGAGCGAAACTTCGTCGAGGCCGGTCAGGCCGGTCTCCATGGAGCGCAACGCCTTCTGAAGCGACTCCGCGAAGCTTCGCCCCATCGCCATCGCCTCGCCGACCGATTTCATCGAAGTGGTGAGGAGCGGCTCCGTCCCCGCGAATTTCTCGAAGGTGAAGCGCGGGATCTTGGTGACGACATAGTCGATCGTCGGCTCGAACGATGCCGGGGTGACGCCGGTAATGTCGTTCTGCAGCTCGTCGAGCGTATAACCGACGGCGAGTTTCGCGGCGATCTTCGCGATCGGGAAGCCGGTCGCCTTCGAGGCGAGCGCCGAGGAGCGGGATACTCTCGGGTTCATCTCGATGATGACCAGCCGGCCGGTGGCGGGGTCGACCGCGAACTGCACGTTCGAGCCGCCGGTATCGACTCCGATCTCTCGCAGGCACGCGATCGAGGCGTCCCGCATGATCTGGTATTCTTTGTCCGTGAGCGTCATGGCCGGCGCGACCGTGATCGAGTCGCCGGTGTGGATGCCCATCGGGTCCACGTTCTCGATGGAGCAGATGATGATGCAGTTGTCCGCGTGGTCGCGGACGACCTCCATCTCGAACTCTTTCCAGCCGAGGACGGATTCCTCTACGAGCACCTCGCTGACTGGCGAGGCGTCGAGGCCGTTGCGCACGATCGCCTCGAACTCGTCTCGGTTATAGGCGATGCCGCCGCCGGTGCCGCCGAGCGTGAAAGAGGGCCGGATGATCGCGGGCAGGCCGACTTCGAGCAGCGCCTGGCGGGCTTCCTCCATCGTCTGGACCACTGCGCTCTTCGGCGTCTCGATGCCGATGGCGTTCATCGCATCGCGGAACTGAAGGCGGTCCTCCGCCTTGGCGATCGCCTCGCGCTTGGCGCCGATCAACTCCACCCCGAACTTGTCGAGGGTGCCGTCGTCGGCGAGCGCCATTGCTACGTTGAGCGCGGTCTGGCCACCCATCGTCGGG
>JAJUGE010000008.1 GCA_029268305.1 Alphaproteobacteria bacterium | reverse complement strand
CGCGCGCTGCAGCGGGCGCGCCGCAGGCGAGGCACACTCGACCTCGACCTGGCGGAACAGCAGGTGATCCTCGACGATGCGAACCACGTCAGAGCCATATTGCCGCGCGCCCGCTTCGACAGTCATCGCCTGATCGAAGAGTTCATGATTGCAGCCAACGTCGCGGCGGCAGAGACGCTGGAGCGAAGCGGATACCCTTGCCTCTACCGGGTGCACGACAAGCCGGACGCCGCGCGGGTCGAGGCGCTGCGGACGTTCCTGAGGGAGCTCGAGATACCCGTCTCTTCGGGGCAGCTCGCGCAACCGAAGCACTTCACGCAGCTTCTCGAACGCGTCGCCGACACCCCTTTCGCCACGATGATCAACGAGCTTGTCCTGCGCAGTCAGGCGCAAGCGGTCTACTCCGAAGAGAACCGGGGCCATTTCGGCCTCGGTCTCAAGCGATACGCGCACTTCACGTCGCCGATTCGCCGCTATTCTGACCTGCTCGTGCATCGCTCGCTGATCGCGGCCCTGCGCCTCGGCGACGGCGCGCTGAGGCCGGACGACGGCGCACGTTTCGCCGAAGCCGGAGAGCATCTGTCGATGACGGAACGCCGTGCCGCGGCCGCCGAGCGGGACGCGCTCGACCGGTTCGTTGCCGGCTTCCTGTCGGAGCGGGTCGGCGAGCAGCTCGCCGGCAGGATCGTGGGCGTAACCCGCTTCGGCCTGTTCGTGAAGCTGGAGGACACCGGCGCCGACGGCCTGGTGCCTATATCTAGCCTGCCCGACGACTATTACGACCATGACGAGAAGCTGCACGCGTTGCGGGGGCGGCGACGTGGGCGCGTGTACCGTCTCGGCGACGAGGTGGAGGTGCGGTTGGCAGCCGCGGACCGGATCACCGGCGGTATCGTGCTCGACCTTCTGGGCGGCCGCGACGACAAGACAAGCGGGCGACGAGGGAGGCCGCCGTCGCGGCCAAGCCGTCGCCGCAACCGGGCTCGAGGTTGACCAGTCGGCCCTCGATCAAAGCGATTGCCCCGCGGCGCCTACAGAGCGGAACGTGCCTTCACCCGAGAGTTCGTGTAATGTCCCTCGAATGGCAGCATGTACGAGGCTACCACCGGTGCTTGAGACGGTTCGAACGATCGTAATGGGCGCCGCCAGTCCCTCGATCGGCGTTGTCGCCCTGTCGCTTGGCCTCGCCATCTCCGGTTGCTCGCAGACAGTCGAGCCGGAGACCGGGTCCGGCTTCCCGGTGACGGCGGCGCGTGAAGTCTTCGCCGACGGCTACCGCCACGTCCGCGAACGCTATATCGAACCTGTGCGTGTGGATGAGCTCGCTCTCGCCGGTCTAGCCGGCCTCGAGCAACTGGCGCCGGATCTGACCATTCAGTCGGAAGGCCGGCAGATCTCCGTGCTCGCGAGCGGGCAGCGCGTCGGCACGTTCGAGCGCCCCTACGAAGACGACAGCGAGGGCTGGGCGGATCTCACAGCGGCCGTGCTGCGAACCGGATACTCTTCCTCCGAACAACTTCGCCAGATGCACCCCGAAGAGCTCTACTCGGGGATCTTCTCCGGAATGCTGACGAAGCTCGACGGCTACTCCCGCTACACCGATGCCGCCACCTCCGAGGACGCGCGGGCATCGCGGGACGGCTTCGGGGGCATCGGCGTCACCGTCAGCACCCTGGAGGGCCAATCGACCATCATGATGGTTCTCCCCGACGGGCCGGCCGCACGCGCCGGAATCCGTGAAAAGGACCGCATTGTCGCGATCGATGGCCAGCCGATGGTGGATACCTCGCACGATGAGCTGATTCACCTGCTCCGCGGTCGCGAAGGCAGTGAGCTCACGTTGACGGTGGAGCGCGGCACGCCTGCGAAGCGTCTGACGATGTCGCTCATTCGCGAGCACATCGTCCCGCAGACCGTCTGGTACCGCAGAGACGGAAATATCGCACACTTCCGCATCAGTTCGTTCAATCGCCAGACAACGTCGGAGCTGTCGCGGCTAGTCAGCCTGGCGCGAACCGAGATCGGGCCGGAAATGGCGGGCCTCGTGCTCGACCTGCGTGGAAATCCCGGCGGCCTTCTCGATCAGGCGGTGGGCGTCGCCGATCTGTTCCTGAGCAAGGGGACAATCATCGCCACCCGCGGGCGTCACCCGGCGAGCAACAGTTCCTTCACGGCGACAGCAGACGACATCGCAGAAGGGCTACCGATCGTCGTCCTCATCAACGGCAGATCCGCGTCCGCCTCGGAGATTCTGGCCGCCGCACTGCAGGATCAGGGCCGGGCCGTAGTCGTCGGGTCGAACTCTCACGGGAAGGGCTCTGTGCAGAACGTCGCCCGGATGCCCAATGGTGGTGAGTTCATCATCACCTGGTCGCGCCTCGTCGCCCCATCCGGCTACATCCTCGACCGCCTCGGTGTCACACCGTCCGTCTGTACCAGTGGCGGCGGCGCGGCCGGCCCCGACAGCGTCGGTGTGATTCCCGTGGCGACGGTCAACGCATGGCACAGCTATGCGATCCCGGACGAAGCGATCGCCCGAACTTTGCGGCTGGGATGCCCGGCCGTGGGTGAAGAGCAAAGCGAGGATCTGCGCCTGGCGGAACGGGTGCTCCGCGACGGTCAGCTCTACGCCCAGGCCCTGCGCCCTTGGGTCGGCACGGTGACCGCGAGCACGGACTCCTGAACCTCGTCTGCCGGACCGGCCGAGGCTGGTCGGCCATTGAACTTGACAGCCGCGACCTCCATAGGTATGGGATCGGCTTGAAAGGCGTCGCCCGGAGAATAGACGATGGCCAAACCGAACACTGTCCTGATCAGGCTCGTGAGCACGGCTGATACGGGCTACTACTACGTCACGAAGAAGAACCCTCGGACGCAGACGGAAAAGCTCGAGTTCCGGAAGTACGACCCGGTCGCGCGCAAGCACGTCCTGTTCAAGGAACAGAAGATCAAGTAGGCGCTTCGGTGCCGGAATCGAAAAATGCCGCCTCGGGCGGCATTTTTTATGTCGTCAAGTCAGGTGATGCGGGTGTTTATGCGGATGCGACCTGGCACTCGCGCTTTTCTATCCCCATACAGGCCACCACCCGATTACGGCCCGTCCGCTTCGCCTCGTACAGGGCCTGATCGGCCCGCGCCATCAGATCGTCCGCGGAATCGGCGAAGCCGCCGTACTGTGCCAGCCCGAAGCTTGCGGTAACCTCCAGCTGCCGGCCAATTGCGGGCACCTCGAACCGGGACCCGCAGACCAGGCCGCGCAGGCGCTCGCCCACGAGCCGGGCTTCCTGTGCCCTGCACTCGGGCATGACGATGACGAACTCCTCGCCGCCGAGGCGCGCAACCAGGTCGAAGCCACGGACGCCGTTAGATATCCGGCGCGCCAGTTCCTGAAGAACCTCGTCGCCGGCCGCATGGCCGTAGGTATCGTTCACCGCCTTGAAATGATCGACGTCCACCATCATCAGCGACAGCGGACGCCCCTGCTCTCGC
Organism: Alphaproteobacteria bacterium; assembly: GCA_029268305.1. Classification (GTDB taxonomy): domain Bacteria; phylum Pseudomonadota; class Alphaproteobacteria; order JAJUGE01; family JAJUGE01; genus JAJUGE01. The sequence goes on along the minus strand of JAJUGE010000008.1, from coordinate 68,626 downwards.
GCGTTGCGCAGCAGAGCTTCGACGTGAGCGGCGAAGTAGTTCCGGTTGTAGAGGCCTGTGAGCCCGTCGGTGAGAGCCATGGCGAGGCTGGCCTCGTGCATGGCGATGATCCGTTGCTGGAAGCGCTTGCGCTTGATCTGGGTGCGCACCCGCGCACGAAGCTCGTTCGGTTCGAGCGGCTTCTTCAGGTAGTCGTTCACCCCGAGCTCGAGGCCCTTTATCAGTTTCGGCGTGTCGGCCTCGCTGCCAACGATCAGGATCGGCAGGTGGCGGGTCGCTTCGTGCGAACGCAATTGCGAGCACAGGCGAAGCGGATCGACGGACTGGACGTTGAGATCGACGATCAGCAGGCTGGCGGAGGCCTTCTGGATCCGGTCGATAGCGTCCGCCCCAGGCGCAACCACCCCGATCGTGTGCCCGTCGCGATCGAGAGTCGTCTGGTAGCGCAGCAACTGCCGGTCGTCGTCCGCGACCAGAAGGATTTCGGCACCTTCCCCGGACTCGGCGCTCAGGGTCGGGCCGTCGTCACGCATTCCCAGCCGCTGCCCCGTCTCCTGCCGCATGCGCCATTCGTCCATGAGCATCTTCAGGCGCACGAGCGAGCGGACGCGCGCCAGCAGCGCCAGATCGTCGACCGGCTTGGTGAGGAACTCGTCAGCACCCGCTTCGAGCCCTTCGACCCGATCCTCCGGCAGATCGAGGGCCGTCACCATTACTACAGGGATGTGGGTCCAGCGGGGATTCGCCTTGATGCGCCGACAGACTTCGAACCCGGTCATTCCAGGCATCATCACATCGAGCAGCACGATGTCCGGCGGTTCGGTCGCCATCACCTCCAGCGCCGACGGGCCATCAGACGCGGTGACGACATCGAAATACTCCGCGGTCAGCTTCGCCTGCAGAAGCCGGACGTTGATCGGAACGTCGTCGACAACGAGAATGCGTGCACTCATGAATTCTGCCTCGGCGCCGAGCGTTCGTCAGCCGATATATTTATGGACGGTTTCTAGAAACTTTGAAACGGTGATCGGCTTGGCGATATAATCTTCGCACCCGCCCTGGCGGATCTTCTGCTCGTCTCCCTTCATGGCAAACGCCGTCACCGCCACGACGGGAATATGCTTGAGCGTCTCGTCTTCCTTAAGCCATTTGGTCACCTCGAGGCCTGATACCTCGGGCAGCTGGATGTCCATCAGAATGAGATCCGGGCGATGCTCGCGCGCCAGCCCGAGCGCCTGTATGCCATCGCGGGTCTTCAGGGTGGTGTAGCCGTGCGCCTCGAGCAAGTCGTTGAAGAGCTTCATATTGAGCTCATTGTCTTCGACGATGAGAACCGATTTCGACATGTCCAGTTCCTCGTTACAGCGACCAGCAGCTCCGGGGCTCTTCCCGATGCCCGGCACGAACAGCTAAACAGCACGCAAGTCACTCCTTCCGAGTATACAGAGTCGGTTAATTTTTCCTAAGCGGCGATGAATCGGCCATTGGTGACCCCGTCGCCGCGACAGCGCGAATCAATTCATCTGCTTCGGACGGCGGGAAGATGCGCATCGGCATAGACCTCGGCGGAACGAAGATCGAAGTGGTTGCTCTGGACGACGCGGATCACGAGATCGTCCGGCGCAGACAGCCGACGCCGGCAGGCGACTATGCCGGGACGGTGCGAACGGTCGTAGCACTGGTCGAGGCGGTCGAGCGCGAGATCGACCGCCGTTGCCCGGTCGGCATCGGGATTCCCGGCACCATCTCGCCGGCGACCGGGCTGGTAAAGAATGCAAACAGCACCTGGCTCAACGGTCGGCCGCTGGACCGGGATCTGGAGGCGGCACTGGGGCGTCCGGTCAGGACTGCGAACGACGCGAATTGCTTCGCCCTCTCCGAAGCGACCGATGGCGCCGCGGCTGGCGCTTCCGTCGCATTCGGCGTCATCCTCGGCACCGGCGTGGGGGGCGGCATCGCCATCGGCGGACGTCCGCATGAAGGCCTCAACCGCATCGCCGGCGAATGGGGACACAACCCTCTCCCAGGAGAGCCGGACGAAGCGGCACCTCAATGCTGGTGCGGACGCCAGGGCTGCATCGAGGCATATCTCTCCGGGCCGGCGTTCGCACGCGATCACCGCGCGGCGACCGGTACTTCCCTGACCCCTGCCGAAATCGTTGAGGCGGCACCATCCAATGCCGCGGCGGCCGCTTCTCTCGCCCGGTTTGAAGTGCGACTCGCTCGCGCCCTGGCAACCGTGGTCAACCTGCTCGACCCCGACATTGTGGTCCTCGGGGGTGGCCTCTCCAATATCGAACGGCTGTACGAGACCGTGCCCCGTCTCTGGCGGAAGGCGATCTTCTCGGACGAGGTGCGAACGAGGCTCGTCCCCGCCGTTCACGGCGACTCGAGCGGCGTGCGCGGCGCGGCCCGGCTCTGGCCGATCGAGCCACAGCGATGAAGCGCCTGTGCCGCGACTGCGGTATCCTTTCCGAAGATCTCCCGGGCGCAGGACACTCCAGATGCGGCGCGTGCCGGTCGCCGCGCACGCTCAGCCACCCGGAGCTCGAGCGGCTGAGTATCGCCCACGTGGACTGCGATGCCTTCTATGCGACGATCGAAAAGCGCGACGATCCGGCTATTGCCGAGGCGCCGGTGATCGTCGGCGGTCGTCATCGCGGCGTCGTGACCACCGCCTGCTATATCGCCCGGCGCTATGGCGTCCGTTCGGCGATGCCGATGTTTCAGGCACTCCGCCTCTGCCCGCATGCGGTGGTGATCCCTCCGAATATGGAGAAGTACCGCTTCGTGGCAGGCCAGGTGCGCGCGATCATGCGGGAGGCCACCCCCCTGGTGGAGCCCGTGTCAATCGACGAAGCCTATCTCGACTTCGGCTCGCCCGGAGATCGGAGCGCCCCGCCTGCGGCGGCCTTGCTGGCGCGCATGGTGCACCGCATCGAGGAGGAAGTAGGCGTCACCGCCTCGATCGGACTGAGCTGCAACAAGTTTCTCGCCAAGATCGCGTCCGATCTCGACAAGCCGCGCGGTTTCGCCGTCATCGGCGAGGCGGAGGCCCGCGAGTTCCTGGCCCCGAAGCCGGTAGGCCTGATCCCCGGGGTAGGCCCGGCGATGCAGCGACGTCTGGACGCCGATGGGATTCGCACGATCGGCCAGTTGCAGCGGATCCCGGAAACAGTTCTCGTGGGACGGTACGGCCGCTTCGGCCGTCGGCTCGCTGGGCTCGCGGTCGGTCGCGACCCACATCCGGTGGAGACGATCAGCGCGATAAAGAGCATTTCCGCCGAAACCACGCTGGACCGTGACCTCTCGTCTCTACCTGAGCTTCGCCGGGAGTTGCATGCGCTGTGCGCGCGGGTCGCGGCGCGGCTGGAAGGGCGCGGTCTCGCGGCCCGGACGGTAGTGCTGAAACTCAAGACGACGAACTTCCGGATCATCACCAGAAGCCGAAAGCTGGAAAGTCCCACCCGTCAGCTCGGCACCCTGTTTCAGAGTGCGAGCTGGCTGCTGGATCGCGAAGCGGGCAGCGCCAGCTATCGCCTGATCGGCGTCGGTGCGGCGGAAATAACCGACGCCGACGCCGCCGATCCGCCCGACCTGTTCTCGGGCTTTTCGGTTCCGGGCGCGTCGGGTGACGTCTAGCTCAGCACTCCGGCTCCGGCAGCAGCTCCAGGCGATCGAGCGAATAGCTAAACGAGAAGGTGTCGTAGAGGACGGTGGCCGCGCCCACCACGCCGTTCGCATACAGGGTTTCATGCACCTCGAAAGCCGGCGATACCGAATCGCCGCTCCCGTAGAAGGCGAGGTGCATGCGCCACGCAGGATGGTCGAGAAGCTTCTCCCACCGATCCTGTCCCGCCGGCGCCTCGACTGGTGAGGCGGATATGATGCCGTTCACGGTCATGGGCTCGTCGTCCCGCTGCCCGAGGAACACCGGCGCTATCAGCGACGTCTCTCCGGAAAGGGCGGTGCGGATCAACATGATCGTGTGCGCAGCCGAGAGGACGGTCCCCGGAGGCAACGTCACCTTGCGCGGGCCCGGGCGAGTATAGACCGCCTCGCCGCCGCCTTTCTCCCGATCGAGAGAGGCCTGGCCGCGAAGATCTTCGATCAGCTCTCCGTCCTGCAGCGTGCGAAGGCTGAATCCCATCTGGTCGCCGGCCTTGCTCTCCCAGCTGCTGAAAGTGACCTCGTTCCGCACGGGCGCGCCTTCCGGACCGAACACGTCGAACAGCGCCTTCTGCTGGATGATCCAAGCATCGCAGCTCTCGCCCCATTCGAACGCCATCGTGCCGCTCGCGTCGGCGATGCCGCTGCCGAACTCGGACCCTGCCAGCTCCAGGGTGTAGATGGCGCGGTGCGGCTCGATCTTCACCGCCGGTGCCTGCTCAGCGACGATCGGCGCCGACCCGATTCCCGTCATCAGCGGAGCGACCAGGAGGAAGAGGAGGCACTGCCGCATGGACGATCTTCCAGCTCTATGAAGGAACCGGGGCGAGGCTCGCAGAGCGCGCCGGCGCATCGGGCCCGCGCGTCGCGGCTGAGTCATTCCATCGCTGAGCACGGCTTCCGCCATGCGTTATCGATCTACCCGCTTCGGGGGCAAGGCAAGGCGAATGTGCAGCTCGCGCAGCCGCGCCTCTTCCACTTCGGCCGGCGCCTGCATCATCAGGTCCTCGGCCTGCTGGTTCATCGGGAAGGCGATTACTTCGCGGATGTTCGGCTCGTCGGCGAGCAGCATGACGATACGGTCGATTCCCGGCGCGGAGCCGCCGTGCGGCGGGGCTCCCAGCTTGAGCGCGGCGAGCATGCCGCCGAACCTTGCCTCCACCGCCTCCCGGCCGTAGCCGGCGATCTCGAAGGCCTTGTACATAATCTCGGGTCGATGGTTGCGGATCGCCCCGCTCGAGAGCTCGACGCCGTTGCAGACGATATCGTACTGGAAAGCCTTTACCGTCAGAGGATCCTGCGTCTCAAGGGCTTCGAGTCCGCCCTGCGGCATCGAGAACGGGTTGTGGCTGAACTCGATTTTGCCGGTCTTCTCATCGAGCTCGTACATGGGATAGTCGACGATCCAGCAGAACCGGAATTCGTTCTCCGCCACCAGCCCGAGCTCCCGGCCAATGTGGTTACGGGCAAGGCCGGCGAAGCGCGCGGCGGCAGCCGGCTGGTCGCAGATGAAGAAGACGGCGTCGCCCGCGCCGGCACCAGTGGCCTCGCGCACGATCTCCAACCGCCTTCCTTCCAGGAACCGGGCGATGGGACCACGCGCTTCGCCTTCCGCCAGGATCACATAGCCGAGGCCGCCGGCACCGTTCGCGCGCGCCCAGTCGTTCAGCCGGTCGAAGAAGCTGCGCGGCCGGCCCGCAGCACCGGTTCCCGGGATCGCCCGGACCACAGCGCCTTTCTCGATCGCATTCGCGAAGATCGAGAACCCGGAGCCACGAAATGCCTCGGTCACGTCCGCGATCTGCAACGGATTGCGCAGATCCGGCTTGTCGCTGCCGTATTTCAGCATCGACTCTTCGTACGGGATGCGCGGGAACGGCGCCGCCGTCACCGCCCTACCGTCGGCGAACTCCTCGAACACGCCCTGGATGACCGGCTCGATCGCCGCGAACACGTCCTCCTGGGTCACGAACGACATCTCGAAGTCGAGCTGATAGAACTCACCGGGCGAGCGATCGGCGCGCGCATCCTCGTCGCGGAAGCAGGGCGCGATCTGGAAATAGCGATCGAATCCGGCCATCATCAGCAGCTGCTTGAACTGCTGCGGCGCCTGCGGCAGCGCGTAGAATTTGCCGGGATGCAGCCGGGCCGGAACCAGGAAGTCTCTAGCCCCTTCCGGCGAGGTCGCGGTGAGGATGGGCGTCTGGAACTCGCGGAAGCCCTGTTCGATCATCCGGCGGCGGATGCTCGCGATCACGTCGCTGCGAAGCGAGATGTTGCGTTGCATCTTCTCGCGGCGAAGGTCGAGGAAGCGATAGCGCAGGCGCACTTCCTCACCATAGTCCTCATCGCTGTTCACCTGCAGCGGCAACGGGTCCGCCGGTCCCTGAACCTCGATCTCCTCCGCCTGCACCTCGATGGCGCCGGTCGGCAGCCTGTCGTTCACCGTCTCGGGCCCCCGCGCGACGCAGGTGCCGGTAACGGTGACCACGGTCTCCAGACGCGCCTCGTCCGCGATCCGGAACGGCCCGGTGTGGGACGCGTCGAGCACGATCTGCGTGATGCCGTAATGGTCGCGAAGATCGACGAAAAGGAGGTGACCGTGGTCCCGCTTGCGGTGGACCCAGCCGGAAAGACGAACCACGTGCCCGACATGCTCGGCGCGCAACTCGCCACAGGTATGGGTTCGGTAGGGATGCATCGCCGCCTCGCGACCCTCGACACAGGGGTAACCGAAGGGTCGCAAAGGGCATGCGGCGGTCCGCTTTGTCAAGGCACGGCTTGCCGGCGTCGCACTGGAGAGGCGGCTGCCGCGAAACATGTCGGCAATCGCCAGCACTGGACATAAAGACATGTTTATATGTTAGTATGCACTCCTCGACCGACGGAGATGCTGCCGGATGGAGCAGATGCTGGTCGGCCTGCGGGCCGCCGCCGAACCGACACGATTGCGGATGCTGGCGCTTTGTGCGCGCGGCGAGCTCAGCGTGAGCGAGTTGACGACGATACTGTCGCAGAGTCAGCCGCGTGTCTCGCGCCATCTGAAGCTTCTCTGCGAGGCAGGCCTGCTCGAACGGCAACGCGAGGGCAATTGGGTGTTCCACCGCGTGGCGCGGGAGGGGCCGGGAGGCGCGCTGGCGCGCGCCCTGGTGGCGCTGGTGCCGGAGGACGACCCCGACCACAAGCTCGACCTCGAGCGCTTGGATGCCATCCGCAATCAGCGCGCGCTCGCCGCCGCCGAATATTTCGGACGCAACGCCGGGAAGTGGGACGAGATTCGCGCCCTGCACGTCGGCGAGAAGGAGGTCGAGCGGCTGTTCGCGGAGTTGATCCCTCCTGGCCGCTTCGGCGACCTTCTCGACATCGGCACCGGCACCGGCCGGATCGTGGAGCTGCTCGCGCCGCACGTCGACTCGGCGACCGGGATCGACCTGTCGCGCGAGATGCTGGCGGTAGCCCGTGACAAGCTCGGCCGCAGCGGCATCTCGAACGCGACGCTCCGCCACGGCGATATGCATCGCCTGCCGCTTCCGACCGGCAGCATGGATGCGGTGACGCTCCACCAGGTACTGCACTTCGCCGAGGATCCGGCCACCGTCGTCGCCGAAGCGGCCCGCGTGTTGCGCCCCGGCGGTCGGCTCCTGATCGCCGACTTCGGAAAACACGATCTCGAGTTCCTCCGCAGCCAGTATGCTCACCGGCGTCTCGGCTTCAGCGACCGGGAAGTAGCGGACTGGTGCACGGCCGAAGGGCTGACCGTGAGCCGTGTCGAACGGATGGCCGGCAAGGCTCTGACGATCACCATCTGGGTCGCCGATCGGCCGGATACCGCGGCTGCGGCGTCGGACCGCGCCCGGGCTCTGGTGGGCGGCGCCAGCTTCTTCTGAGGGGTTGCAGAACGTGACGGTTATCCGAAAAGACGACGCAACCGCCGCCGGAAACGGCCTTCAGGTCTCGTTCGAGTTCTTCCCGCCGAAGACCGAGGCGATGGAAGAGACGCTCTGGAGCACCATCAAACGGCTTGAGCCGTTGGGTCCCCGCTTCGTATCCGTCACCTACGGCGCCGGCGGAAGCACGCGCCAGCGAACGCACAATACCGTGCGGCGGATCGCCAGCGAGACGAGCTTGGTTGCCGCGGCCCACCTGACTTGCGTCGGCGCCAGTCGGGACGAGGTCGACCAGGTCGCGCGCGAGTACTGGGACGCAGGGATCCGCCACATCGTAGCGCTTCGGGGAGATCCGCCGGAAACGGGCGTGAAATACGCTCCTCATCCCGAGGGATACGCCTACGCGCTCGATCTCGTGCACGGTCTGAAACGGATTGCCGATTTTGAGGTCAGCGTCGCCGCCTATCCGGAGGTGCACCCCGACGCGCCCAGCGAGAGCTTCGAGCTCGACTATCTGAAGCGGAAGCTCGACGCCGGCGCAACCCGGGCGATCACGCAGTTCTTCTTCGAGACCGACAGCTTCTTCCGGTTCCTCGACAGGGCCGAGAAGGCCGGGATCGATGTTCCGATCGTGCCCGGTATTTTGCCGGTCACCAACTTCAAGACCGTCGCACGCTTCGCCGACATGTGCGGTGCGGCCATACCCGAATGGCTCGCCCGCCACTTCGAGGACCTCGACGACGACCCCGAGACGCGGCAGATGGTGGCAGCGAGCATCGCGGTCGAGCAGTGCCTGAAGCTCCGCGATCAGGGCATCCGCGAATTTCACTTCTACACCCTGAATCGGGCGGAGCTGACCAGGGTCATCTGCCACATGCTGGGCATCAGGCCGCGCGTGCTCAGCGAAGCCTAGCCGAAGAAAAGCCCCGCCTCACTCGAACGGCACAAGTCCGAACTCCCGCCCCGTTCGTGCGTTTTCGGTTAGGATAGCCCGGCGATTCTACGCCGGATCCTCGCCGTTTCGATGGGCCCGATATGCCATATGCATCGACTGCCCTGCCCTACTGCGGCGCGCCGCCGGTTCCGGGGAGCCTGTGGCAGCAGTGGAATCTCGACCCGGTCCTGATCACGGTGCTGATCGGGTCGGCGGCCTTGTATGGCTACGGGCGTCGAATAGCGGAACAGCCCGGCCATGAAGGCGTGATGGCACGGACACAGCCGATCTATTTCTATGCCGGCTGGCTGATTGCCACGCTGGCCTTCATCTCTCCGCTCTGCGCGCTGTCGGTCGCGCTGTTCTCCGCCCGGGTCGGACAGCACATGATCCTGGTGCTGATCGCGGCGCCGCTCATCATGCTCGGACGCCCCGGAGCCGCACTTGCCGCGATCGCCGATCGTGCACGATGCACGGCTGGCTCCGGGACCGTCGCCCTGCTCCGTGTGCTGACCGGGAGCGCGGCCGCGTGGATCGCGTTCGCGGTCGCGGTCTGGTTCTGGCATGCGCCCGGCCCCTACGCCGCCACCTTCGAGGCGAACTGGATCTACTGGGCGATGCACATCACTCTGTTCGGAAGCTCCCTCCTCCTGTGGCGGACACTGATCGGCGGTGATGCCCCGCAACACGCCGCCGCCATCGTTTCCGGCTTTACCACATCGCTCCACATGGGCCTTCTCGGTGCACTGATAACGCTCGCGCCGCGTGCCGTGTACGAGCCACATGCCTCGACGACCTTGTCCTGGGGGCTCGGCATGCTGGAGGATCAGCAGCTCGGCGGCGTGATCATGTGGGTGCCGGGTGGCGGATTGTTCCTCGCTGCCGGTCTGCTTTCGGCAGCGGCGCTGCTGCGCTCGCTCGGCGATCGGCACACGCCGGCCCTGCGGTCCTGACCCGTCGGGGGAGCGGCAAACCCGCTCCCCCTTGGCCGCGTCCCTCTAGTGGCGGTGGTGATGCCCCTGGTTCGAAGCATCGGCTTCGCCGACCGGCACATCCAACGTGAGTTCGCCGGCCTTCTCGAACGTGAGCGTCAAGGGGATCGTGCCCCCCTTCTCCAGCGAGCCGACCAGCCGCAGCAGCATGATGTGGAGCCCACCGGGCTGCAATTCGGTGGCAGCGGTCGGTTCGATCGATACGGCGTCCACGGGCCGCATCTTCATGACGCCCCGGCTGTCCATTTCGGTCGTATGCACCTCCACTGCCTCCGCGATTGGCGAATCCGCTTTCAACAGCCTATCACTCTCGCCGGTGGTCCGGATCGTCATGTAGACAGCCGAATTGGGGGCTTTACCGAGGCTGGGCCGTGCATAGGCCCCCTCTACCGTTATCGGGCCGACCGAGGCCGATCCCGCCTGTTGGGTGCCGGCATGGCTCGAATGATGGCGGTGGCCGGAGCTGTCTTCGCCGGCGGCGACCAGAAGAATCGGTGCCGGATGCTCGAGACCGTGCGGATCTGCTCCGGGGGCGGCGACCTCGGTCCACCCTATCTCGCCGCTTTCGCACCCCTGGGTCACCTTGAAGTGCAGCCTCGTCCCCGCGGGCAGGTCCGCAACGTAGCCGCGGAAGACGAACTCGTCATAGAACTCGTCCGGAAGCGGCCCGCCCGCCCACGAGATCTGTTGAACGCCTTCCGACAGCGTCCTGCCATGGTACTGGTATGGTTCTTCGTAGGGACCGCTGCTGACGGTCGTGGTCCAGCCCGCTTTCGGCATGGGCCTGACGTCGATGAACCCTTTCGGGATTTCGACTGTGATCGTATGGGTGGCGTCCCCGTCGCACCCGTGCGGGACGCGCAGAACGGCCTTGTGGGTGCTGTTCGCGACCGTCTCGCCCGCTTCAAGGGTGACGTGTGCGGCGACGGGTGTGTTGAGAGACCAGGCGGCCAGCAGTGCGCTGGCCATGCCGACGAATGATATCGGTTGCATTGCGACCTCGAATCCGCGTTCGAACTGACTGTGAGATCCCGTCTCGGCGACGGGCCGATGGTGCGGGTCAGACGACGGGCGGGCCGCGAGGACCCTTCGAGCCGATTCTAACCGGATGAGAGAGGACGTCCGGCGCAATGGAGTGCGAAAGGCGTCGGAATTGCGGCTTCGACAGCCCGAGCTCGACGGCCGCCAGAGCGCTCGTGCCGATGCGGGCGCAGCAGAGCAGGCAATCGAGATCGCCAGCGAGATGCCCCCCGCCTTCAGGAGCACTGCCGTCCTGGCCACGCTCGTCGATGGTGATGGTGCGGATGCCGGAGGCGGTGCAGATGATTGTTGCCGGGTCGAACCCGGCCCTGGCGAGCTTCGCCGCCGCCAGCACGGGCAACATGGATTGCCCGCCGACTGCGAGCAGCATGAGGAACACGATGACGGCGCGTGCCGGCACCCATCGCTCGAGCGTGCAGCTCGCTCGCCATCCCCCGCTTCCATGCAGGCTGGAAGGCAGGAATATTCCGCCTCGCCCCGCGTTAATCATGCGTCGTGCCAAATTCATCGAGGGGGATTCAATGGGGGTGACCAAGCATCTCGCCGCGGTCGTGCTCGCGGCGGCAGTGGCCGCAGGTCCGGCATCGCTGGCGACGGCAGCGGACGGGGAAGCCGTACAGGCGGTCAAGGCTCGTCAGGATTTGATGAAATCCATCGGCGGGAACGTCAAAGGGCTGAGGGAGATGCTGCAAGGCAAGAACACCGATACCGCCGCGGACGCGCAACGGCGCGCCGAGGAGATCGCCGAATCCGCCCGCCAGATAGCCGTGCTGTTCGAGCCAGAGTACCATATCAGCAACGTCGGCGATATCGAGACTACCGCGAAGCCGGAGCTATGGACCGACTATGAAGACTTTACCTCCAAGGCGACCGCTCTGGAGGAAGCGAGCGGGGAGCTCGCACTGGCGGCTCAGACCGAAGATATGAATGCTATCAAGACCGCCTTCGGGGACATGTCTAAGACTTGCGGCGGCTGCCACCAAGCCTATCGCGTCAAGAAGGATTGAGCTGAGCTGCGGCGTGCGGATCGTAAGTGAGCTGGACGAAATAGCGATCTCGTCGCCGATAGGAAGCACGGGCCGAGCGCTCGCACTCGCGGCAACGGCGCTCGCCGCGTTCCTCGGCCTGGCTGCCTCGGCGATGGCGCAGTCGGAGATGCTGGAGCGCGGTGCCGTGCTCTTCGCGGCGGCGGGATGCGCAAACTGCCATACCGATCGAAAGAACCAGGGGCCGCTTCTCGCCGGCGGACGGTCGCTGATTACCCCGTTCGGGACGTTCTATGCGCCCAACATTACGCCGCATCCGGAGTTCGGCATCGGCGCTTGGAGCGACGAGGATTTCATCCGGGCGCTTCGGGAAGGGGTGGCACCGGACGGCAGTCACTATTTCCCCTCGTTCCCATACACCAGCTACACCAACATGACCGACGAGGACATGTTGGCAATCAAGGCCTACATCTTTTCACTCGAGCCGGTCGCACAGGAATCGCGCCCGCACGAACTCGACTTCCCTTATGATCAGCGGTGGGCCCTGCCCTTCTGGAAGTGGCTCCACTTCGAGCCGGGGCCAAAGCCGCTCGCCGAAGGCCAACCCGACGAGGTTCGCCGCGGCGCCTACCTCGTCGAGGCGGTAAGCCATTGCGGGGAATGCCATACGCCGCGCGGCCGCCTCGGCGGCCTGGACCGCTCGATGTGGCTGGCCGGCAGCTCTGACGGGGCCGAGGGAGAGAAGGTTCCCAACATCACGCCCGACGCCGAGACCGGGATCGGCGACTGGAGCGCGGATGACATAACCTTTCTGTTGAGCATGGGCCTGCTGCCCGACGGTGATGTGGTCGGCAGCACGATGTGGGAGGTGGTGTCCGACGGCACCGACCAGCTGTCCGCAGAAGATCAGGAAGCGATCGCCGCCTACCTGATGGCGCTACCGCCGATCGAGCATCGTCCGTAGCGATCGCCGTCCGATCCCGTGTCTGAGCCTGGTGCTGCTCACTGCAGACTGTTCCACGGCGGACGGCGGCCGAAGCGCTCGACGAGAAAGTCGATGAAGACGCGCACCTTCGCCGAGAGGTGTCGGCTGTGCGGATAGACCGCGTGAATTTCCGCCGTCTCGGCCTCGTAGCCGCTCAGCAATACACGTAAACGGCCCGAACGGACGTGCTCGTCCACGAGAAACGCAGGGGAAAGCGCGATCCCCATTCCCGCGCTCGCTGCGGCGACGATCACGTCGCCATTGTCGACACGCAGGCGACCCGACACGCGGACCCCGACCCGCCCCTCAGGTCCGACGAACTGCCACTCCGCGCCGGCGTTCCGCAGCGAATAGGCGAGACACTCGTGGTGCTGGAGATCGCCAGGCGTTTCCGGTGCCCCGCGCGCCTCCAGATATGAAGGTGATGCGACAACGTGGAGCCTGCTCGTGCCGATCCGGCGGGCTACTAGGCTGGAATCCGCCAGTGCACCGATCCTGATGGCTACGTCGAACCCCTCGTCGAGCAGGCTCACAAACCGATCGTTCAGTGAGAGATCGACAGCCAATTCCGGATACAGCGCCATGAAGTCGGGCAGCACACCGGAGAGGTGGCGGATGCCGAACGACATCGGGGCGTTGACGCGAAGGGTGCCGCGCGGAGATGCGGATGCTGACGCGGCCGCGAGCTTCGCCTCTTCCACTTCTTCGAGAATGCGCACGCACCGCTCGTAGAATCCACGCCCGGCTTCCGTCAGGCTGATGCGGCGCGTGGTGCGATTGAGGAGGCGAGTCTCGAGATGCCCCTCGAGGCGGGCGACCTGCTTGCTGACCGAGCCTGTGGAAAGACGCAGATCGCGCGCAGCCGCCGCAAAGCCGTCAAGCTCGACTACCCGACGGAACACCTCCATCGCGCTCAGCAGGTCCAAGGAACGCTCACTGTTTCCACACGCGAAATAATCTTCTGCCTGCTCGGCGGATTATAAGCCGATCCAGCCAACCATATCTCCTTGTCCAGGCGAATGACGCATCAAAAGGGAGATGTTCGTGAGCAAGGTTCTCGTTCTCTATTACAGCATGTACGGCCACATAGAGCGCATGGCGGAAGCCATCGCAGAGGGCGCGCGTAGCGTCGACGGGACCGAGGTGACCGTGAAGCGCGTTCCCGAGATCATGCCGCGCGAAGTCGCGGAAAAAGCGGGTGCGAAGTTGGATCAATCGGCGCCGGTCGCCGAGGTCGACGAGCTCGCAGACTACGACGCGATCATCTTCGGCACGCCGACCCGTTTCGGCAACATGGCGGCGCAGATGCGCAACTTCCTCGATCAGACCGGAGGTCTATGGCAGCGCGGTGCCCTCGTCGGCAAGGTGGGGAGCGTCTTCACCAGCACTGCCTCGCAGCACGGCGGCCAGGAGACGACGATCACCTCTTTCCACACGACATTGCTGCACCACGGCATGGTCATCGTGGGCGTCCCGTATTCGTGCCCCGGGCTTACGAAGATGGACGAGGTCAGCGGCGGCACCCCTTATGGTGCATCGACATTGGCCGCAGCCGACGGCAGCCGCACCCCGACCGAGAACGAGCTCCAAATCGCGCGCTTTCAGGGCCGGCACGTCGCGGAACTGGCCGCGAAGCTCGCCGCTTAGGCCGCAAACTCGGATCGTGAAAGGAGACGGAGCATGGGACTGCTCGTCGACGGTAAGTGGCAGGATCGCTGGTACGACACGGAAAGCACGGGCGGGAAGTTCGTTCGCTCCGACTCCGCCTTCCGCGATTGGGTGACGGCGGACGGATCGAGCGGCTTCAAGGCCGAACCCGGGCGGTACCACCTGTATGTCTCGCTAGCCTGTCCTTGGGCATCCCGGGCCTTGATCTTCCGCAAGCTGAAAGGTTTGGAGGAGGCGATCGGTCTCTCGGTCGTCGACCCGCACATGGGAAGCAACGGTTGGGAATTCAGCGAAGGCCCGGGCTGTATACCCGACACGGTCAACGGCGCCCGCTACCTCTACGAGATCTACACCAAAGCTAAGCCGGACTATACGGGGCGGGTGACGGTGCCGGTCCTCTGGGACAAGCAACGGCAGACCATCGTCAACAACGAGTCGAGTGACATCATCCGGATGCTGAACCGCGCCTTCGATGAGTTCGGAAATCCGGATCTCGACTTCTATCCGGAAGCGTTGCGTGCCGACATCGACGCCGTGAACGATGTCGTCTACGACACCGTCAACAACGGTGTGTACAAGGCCGGATTCGCAACGAAGCAGGAGGCGTACGAAGAGGCCTTCGACGCCCTCTTCGCCACCCTGGACGATCTCGACCATCGGCTCGGGCGAAGCCGCTATCTGGTCGGCGATCGCATCACCGAAGCTGACTGGCGCCTCTTCACCACGCTGGTTCGCTTCGATCCGGTCTACTACGGCCACTTCAAGTGCAACCGGCGTCGGCTGATCGACTATCCCAACCTCTGGCCATACACACGAGACCTGTATCAGGTCCCGGGCGTAGCGGAGACCGTCGATTTCGACCACATCAAGCGGCACTACTATGGGAGCCACGCGACCATCAATCCGACCGGGATCGTGCCAAAGGGGCCGGAGATCGATTTTTGGGCGCCGCACCGCCGCGACTGACGCCGTCAGACCGCGCGAGCCGCTCGCCCGCTCTCCTTCAAATAGGCCTTGACCGAGGCGGTGATCTGGCGGGCCAGCCGGTCGATGTCCTGATCCGGATTGAAGCCGATCACCATTGCCTCGGCGAGCCGCGGTAAAAGCTGCAGATCCTTTTCCGAGGGCGTCGGATGGTCGCGCGTGACGCGTTCGGCGACGATGCTGAGGGTGCTGCAGATTTCGGAGACATGCTCGTAGCGCGTCCCGCGAAGGCGTCTCGACGCATCCTCGCCGACCGCCAGCATCCGCTGCAACTGGTCCTCCGTCTCGGCATCGGCGGTGCCTGTACGGTAGGCCGGCACCACGATCTGCACCAGGAACGAGATCTCCAGCGAATGGCGTTTCAGCCGCTGCTCGTTGATTTGCTTCAGCGCCGCCTCGATCGTCTCGTCCAGCTCCGACGGCTCCGTCTCCCCCAGCGCCTTGGCGCGCAGCGTATTCGGCACCTGCAGGCGCGGCAGGTCGCCCTCGTCCTCGCGCGCTTTCCGCCGATCGGGGCCGATATAGTCGCTCGTGACGACGAACGGTTTCCGCCGGTGCACCAACTGGCCGATCCGCATGAGAATCTGGTTCGGCGAGAGCGGCTTGATGAGGAGGTCGTCGCTGCCGCAGTCGACGACCCGTTGCACGAGACTCTCGCGCGGGTTCCAGGTCGTCAGAATTACCGGAACGAACGGATTCCGGCCCAGCCGCCCCTCACGAATCTCCTTCACCATGCGGCAGGGGTCCCGACCCGGCAGGTCGACATCAGTGAGGATGATGTCGGGGTCGAGCATGCGCACCGCTTCGGCGAGGGCATCGCCGTCCGCGAAGACCCGGATGTCGTGGAAGCCCTCGCGCATCATCGCCGCACGCAACGTGTTCGAGAGGCTGGTCTGCTGCTCGCCATACAACATCGAGATGTTGCGGCGGCGCTTCAGATCCATTCTGTCGGTGCTCCCGAACGGATCGAGCATGGCTCCTGACGGCTGCATCGGTGGCCGGCTTCCTGATACTTCGCGCCCCACCCCGGGACCGTGCCGAATTTGGCGGCTCCTGCCTTAAGGCCACGTAAACTCGGCCACCAGGGGGGCGTGAAACGACTGCGGCACCGCCTGGTCGCCGACATCGCCGACTTCGTCGAGCAGCGTCTCGTTATCCACCGCGACACTCCTCAGCCGGTCGGAAAGCGTGGCCGAGACGAGGATGTGGTCGTACATGGCGTGCCTTCCCGCATGTGTGATGCTGTATCGCCGGTCCTCCGGCACGCGGTCTTCTGCGGGAACGAGCACGCGCCGGGCGAGCTCGGGCGCCCGGGTATCAGACATATCGCCGCGGATCAGCCGGACCGGCATCTCGAACGCTTCAGCATTCATGTCACCGCAGACGGCCACCCGGACTGTCTCGTCGTGCTCGAACAGCTCCTCTATCAGCATCCTCACCTCGCACGCCTGGCCGGTTCGCTTCATCGACGCGATGAAGAATCCCTCGGCCCAGCCGCGCATCGTGCGCCACCGTGCGGCATCGATCTTCTGGCCGGGCACGAAGCTCGCGCGGGGTGCCCGCAGGTGAAGGTTGAAGACGTGCAGCGCTTCACCGTCGACGTCGATCTTCACGTGCAGCGCCGGCCGGTCCCACTCGACCGGCACGGGCTCCTCGGCCGGCGGCTCGGCCGTCACCATTCGATAAGACGGCGCGGGCACGACCTCATGCCGCACCTGTCGAGCTTCGACGATTGGATGCCTGCTCAGAATGACGAGGTTGTGGACGTCCATGGCAACCCCGCTCGGACTGGTCGTCATCGCGCGGTGAAAGCCGGCGTAGCTGGTGCCTTCGATCAGCCGGTCGAGCGCCTCGAGGCCACGTTGCGCGTGCTTTTCGTGCGGTTGGCCATTCACCTCCTGCAGACAGAGGACATCCGCCGCCAGCCACTCGAGCTGCGGGCGCAGAACCGGGATCCGATCCGCGAGGGAGGGCTTCAGGTCGTCCCGGTCGTCCAGGTTCTCGAGATTGAAGGTCGCGATGCGTAAGACATCCGCCATCTCAGCCTCGCGCGTCTTTCCATCTGTAAAACAGGACCATGGTCCGGCTGAGCGGCACGAGCAGGTCGTGCATCGGCAACGCCTGCACGGGGGAGACCGGGACCGGGAGCTCTTCGTTCAATCGGCCGATCGCGCGCTCCGCCATCAGCTTGCCCATCGCCGTGCCGATCGCGATGCCCCGGCCGCTGTAGCCGAGACCAGCGTAGAGAGCCGGTGCCAGCTCGTGGTAGCGCGGCAGACGGTCGACAGTCATCGCCACTTTTCCATCCCAAATGCACTCGAGCGCGACGTCGCCGATCTGCGGAAACGCGATGCGTAGCCGGGTAGCTGTCGAACGGCGCAGCACGCCACGCGCGCCGACGGTGAACAGTGGCGTCGCCGTGGTGACGAGCCGATTGCAACGATCGAGGCGAAACGCCCAGAGCGCCTGGCGCGTATCGGATAGGCCTTGGCCGCCGGGCAGAATCGTGCGCGCGACATCGTCAGCGAGCGGGACGGTCGAAACATGAAACGATCGCACCGGCACGATGCTCTGGCGGAGCCCGGGCCAGAGACGATCGGTATAGGCGTTGGTCGCGAGGATCACGCTGTCGGCGAGAACGGCGCCGCGCGGTGTCAGGACCTGCCAGCGATCGCCATTGCGGCGGATCTCGACGGCCGGAGACCGGGCGTGCACTGCCGCACCCGCCGCCATCGCCGCGCTCGCCAGGCCACGGGCGAAGCTCAGCGGCTGGATGTGCCCGCCTGCCCGATGCAGCCACGCGCCGTGATAGATCGGGCTGCCGGTCATGGCCGCGACCTCGTCCCGGTCCTCGATCAGCTCGACCGGCGCGCCGCGGCGCATCCACTGCTCGTACTTGTTCAGGACAAGGCGCATGCGCCCGAGCGTGTGCGCCGGCTGCAGCCAACCGTTCTGCACGGCGTCGCATTCGATCCGGTGTCGCCGGATCAGCTCGAAGACCAGATCGGCCGAGCCCGCGACCCAGGCGTTCATCCGCTCGCCCAATTCCGGCCCGTACAGCGCGACGATGTCGTCCGGGTTATGGCGGACGTAGGCCGGGATCACCTGGCCGTTGTTGCGGCCGGAAGCGCCGAAACCCGGTGCCGCAGCCTCCAGCAGCACCGTCCGCACCCCCGCCTCGGCCGCGTGCAGGGCTGCCGACAACCCAGTGAAGCCGCCACCGATCACACAGACGTCCGCCTCCGTGTCGCCGGGCAATGGCGGCGTGTCCGGCGCAGCGATCGCCGTAGCGTTCCACACGCACGAGCGCGGGTCTGACGTCTGCATGCGGCCTGCTCTCCGGCGTTCGCGAGTGGGCTGCCTCAGCCTAGCTGCCGGGGTCGGGATAGTCGATGCGGGCGCGCGCGGCCAGGGCACGGGGCAGCGTCACAACGCACCGCTTGCGCCGCACCCTAGTTGAGCGGAAAGTTTGCAGCAGAAGGGCGGCCGACGTTCATCCCGGTCCCGGCGAAGACGGAACGGCACACGAGGAGGGAGAAACGCATGAAGATCGGCTTCATCGGCGTCGGCAACATGGGTGGTCCCATGTGCCGGAATATCGTGAAGAACACCAACCACGAGGTGGCGGTCTTCGACCTGAACGCCGATGCGCTCGCGCGCTGCGTCGAGGTGGGCGGAACGGCGGCCGGCAGCGTCGCCGAGGCGGTCGCGAATGCCGACGTGGTGATGACTTCGCTGCCGAAGCCCCCGGACGTCGAGGCGGTCGCCCTGGGTCCCGGGGGAATCGGCGAGCACGCGCGTCCGGGAACCGTTTATTTCGACCTCAGCACCAACTCGCCGATCGTCGCACGCCGCATCGCAGAGGCACTGGCCGCGAAAGGCATCACCATGCTCGATGCGCCGGTGAGTGGCGGCGTCGTCGGGGCCGAGGCGGGAACCCTCGCGATCATGGTGGGTGGCGATCATGCCGCCTTCGAAGCTCATCTGCCGCTGCTCCGCTCGTTCGCGGCGAACCCGATCCACATGGGCGATGTCGGCACCGGCTCCACCGCCAAGCTCGTCAACAACATGATGGCCTTCTGCAACATGGCGGCGGCCGCGGAAGGTTTGATGCTGGGTGCGGCCGCCGGCATCGATCTCCACAAGCTCGCCACCGTGATCCGCACCAGCAGCGGCAACAGCCACATCTTTCAGAAGTTCGGCGACCGGGCGCTCTCCGGGCAGTACGAGGCCGCGTTCGCGCTCGACCTCGCCTACAAGGACCTCCATCTGGCGCTCGAGCTGGCGGACGAACTGGGTGTGCCCACCCCGGCCGGTGCCCAGACCCACAACCTGATGCGCCTCGCGCGCGGCCTCGGCCTGGGTGGCGACGATTCGAGTTCCGTGGTCCGCGTCTACGAGCAGGCGCTCGGCCGCTCGCTGGCCCGACCATCCGGTCGAGCGTGACCGGCCGCGCCCGCTGACGCCTACAGGTCCCTGGGCATCTGGAACGAGAGGAGCCGGCAGGCAGCCGATGTGATCTCGGGCCATGGGGCATTCGACTCCACGACGGCCAGCGCGGCCGTCGGGAATCGGTCGGGTGCATGCTTCGCCCCGACCAGATCTACCAACAGCTCCCACATCGCCGGCATGTGGCCGACGAGCATGACGGTGCCGACCGTCTCTGGTACCGCCACGAGCGCATCCAGCCACACGTCGGGACCGCACCCATAGAACGCGGGATCGACCCGCAGCTCGGGCCAGCCGGTCCAGGCCCCCGCGACGGCGCAATAGGTTTCGACCGAGCGGCGAGCAGCCGAGCAGAGCACCAGCTCCGGAAGGCCGTGCTCCTCCGCGATCAGGCGGCCCATCCGCGGAGCGTCACGACGTCCACGCCCGTTGAGGGGCCGCGCGAAATCCGGCAGGTCCGGCAGCTTCCAGGAGGACTTCGCGTGTCGCATGATGTAGAGGCGCCGACCGCTGCTCGTCGGTCCGATCTTCATTGCCCCCGCTCCGGTTCGCGACGCCTCGATCCTGCCAACATCTTAGCTCAGGTGAATACCCTCCCGGGACACGAATGCTCCTCGAACTCCGCGGAGATTTTTCGCTGCAGCGCACAATAACGTTGACAGTCGGTCCGCCATAGGCCATTTGCACGTCAGGAGCAGTGACGCTCCGTCTCTCGCGACCGCGCGCTCCGGCCTTTCGGCCGGCTTGTTCCCGAGATCATTCCAATAGATGCCGCCCGCCGCACAGCGCGCACGCCGGGCAACCGGAACGAGGACGTTCCGGCAGACGCCCGCGATGCGGCGCTTCCCTCATGGTGCGCGGTAACGCGGTCTCATCCACAGACCGAAAGCGAACTCACACCACATGACCGTATTTTCCGACCTCGCCCTTTCCGAGCCGCTGCTGCGCGCCCTCGACAAGGAAGGGTATTCGACCCCGACACCGATTCAGGCAGCCGCGATCCCGGCGCTGCTCGAAGGCCGCGACCTGCTCGGCATCGCTCAGACCGGCACCGGCAAGACGGCCGCCTTCACACTGCCGATCCTGCAGCGGCTCGCCGGCGACAATCGCAGGGCACGGCCCCGCTCGGCGCGCGCCCTCATCCTCACCCCGACCCGCGAGCTGGCGATCCAGATCGGCGAGTCCGTCGCCGCCTACGGCCGCTTCCTGCGGATCGGCAGCACCGTCGTCTTCGGCGGCGTCGGCCAGGTGCCGCAGGTCAACAAGATGAAGCGGGGCGTCGACGTGCTGATCGCCACCCCTGGCCGTCTGCTCGACCTGATGGACCAGGGCCACATCGAGCTCTCGAGCCTGCAGGTGTTCGTGCTCGACGAGGCCGACCGCATGCTCGACATGGGCTTCATTCAGCCGGTCCGGCGCGTCGCCGCAGCCCTGCCGCGCGAACGGCAGACGCTGCTCTTTTCCGCCACGATGCCGAAGGAGATCTCCGGCCTGGCGGCAAGCCTGTTGAAGGAGCCGGTGCGCGTCGAGGTGACGCCGGTCGCGACGACGGCCGAGAAGATCGACCAGAAGGTGCTGTTCGTCGAGAAGGCGAACAAGCGGGCGCTGCTGGCGTCGCTTCTGGAGCGGGGTGACATCACCCGCGCGCTCGTCTTCACTCGCACCAAGCACGGCGCCAACAAACTGGCCGAGCAGCTCGGCAAGGGCGGCGTCCGGGCAGACGCGATTCACGGTAACAAGTCGCAGAGCGCGAGGCAGCGTGCGCTGGCCGACTTCAAGGCAGGGCGGGTACGCGTTCTGGTGGCGACCGACATTGCCGCCCGCGGCATAGATGTCGACGGCATCAGCCACGTCATCAACTTCGACCTGCCGAACGAACCCGAGAGTTACGTCCATCGCATCGGCCGCACGGCGCGAGCCGGTGCCGAAGGCATCGCACTCTCCTTCTGCGACCGTGACGAGCGGGCCTTTCTCGCCGATATCGAGAAGACGATCCGTCAGCCGGTGCCGGTAGATGCGGACCATCCCTGGCACGCCCACGAAATCGCGAACGCCGCGCGTCGGAGGTCTGCGAACCCAGTACCGAGACAATCGCAGAAGCCGGCGCGGCGCAGGCAGCGGAGCCGTCCGGCCCGGGCGGCCTGAACAAAGGGCCTTCCCAAACTGTCGGGGTTCGTGCGAATCCGGACGGCATCCATTATGATGCCGTCCGGCCCGACGGAGATGGCCCATGATCGAAACCCCGATCGAGCGGATCACCGAGTATCACGCTCACGTCTATTACAATGCGGAGACCAAGTCGGCGGCGGCGGACCTGCGGGCTGCAATCGAGGAACGATTCGGCGGACTGCGGATGGGCCGCTGGCACGACAGGCCGGTCGGCCCACATCCTTGTTGGAGCTATCAGATAGCGTTCGACCCGGACCGGTTCGGCTCGCTCGTTCCCTGGCTGGCGCTGAATCGGGGCAGTCTGGTCATATTCGTGCACCCGACCACCGGGGATGCGATCGCCGACCATACACGCCACGCGCTCTGGCTCGGCCGGCAGGTCGAACTAAATCTGGACGCGTTGAGCGGCTAAAGGGAACAAGAAGCCGCTTCCGGTGGTTCTGCGTCAGGAACTGCCGGAGGAATCTTATGAACAGCATCATCTATATCGTCGGCCTCGTCGTCATCGTCATCGCGATTCTCTCCTTCCTGGGTCTTTCCTGACCGAGGAGCCCCCGGCGGGGGACGGAGCACAATGCGCTCCGCCTAGGGCCGCGCGAATTTTCAGTCATCCCTCTTGCGATTGCGCCGACTCCCGGGGAAAGTAGCGCCTCCCCAGAGGTTGGAGCGAAATGGCTATCGACAAGAGAGTCGCCTCGGCCGCCGAGGCGCTGGATGGCATCGAGGACGGGGCAACCGTTCTCATTTCCGGATTCGGCGGCGCCGGATTTCCGAACATCATGATTCGCGCGTTGCGGGATCGCGACCTCAAGGGCCTGACCCTGGTCGTGAACTCTGCCACGCACCCCTTTTCCTACACGCACGAGCTGATCGAAGCCGGGCAGGTGCAGAAGGTGATCTGCAGCGCGGCGCGTGGGCGGGGCAAGGAACCCTCGCCCTTCGAGAAGCTGTGGATGGACGGAAAGATCGAGCTCGAGTGCCTGCCGCAAGGCACCTTCGCAGAGCGCATCCGCGCTGGCGGGGCCGGCATTCCGGCGTTCTATACGCCGGTCGGCTTCGGCACCGACCTCGCTGCAGGTAAGGAGGTGCGTCGGTTCGGCGACGTCGACTGCGTGCTCGAGACAGCCATCACCGGCGACCTCGCACTGATCCGCGGCGACGTCGCAGATCGCTACGGCAACGTCATCTTCCGGCATGCTCAGGCCAATTTCGGTCCTGCGATGGCAACGGCGGCGCGCATCACCGTGGCCGAAGTCCGCGAGACCCAGGCTGAGCCGATCGCGCCGGAGCGCGTACAGCTCTCCGGCGTATATGTGAACCGCGCCGTCGCGGTGGGAGATGCCCGATGAAGCCGTTGACGCGAAACCAGATGGCGTGGCGGGCCGCTCAGGATGTCGAAGACGGTACGGTGGTCAACCTCGGTATCGGCATTCCGGTCCTGGTCTCGGACTACCTGCCCGAAGGTCGCGACGTCTTCTTCCAGTCCGAGAACGGGGTGATCGGCGTCGGCCCGGCGGCGACCCCGGAACAGGAAGATCCCGACCTGGTCGATGCCGGCAGCCGCAGGATCACGCTCCGGCCGGGTGCCACGATCGTCGATTCCGCTGCTTCGTTCGCGATGATTCGCGGCGGCCACATCGACGTCACGATTCTCGGCGCCTTCGAGGTTGCCTCGAACGGCGACCTCGCCAACTGGGACATGCGCATTCCCAACAAAGGCCCTCTCGTCGGCGGCGCCATGGATCTGGCCGTGGGGGCGAAGGCGGTGCGCGTGATCATGGAGCACAACACCCGCAAGGGCGAACCGCGCCTGCTCGACGCCTGCCGTCTGCCCGTGACGGCGCTGGAATGTGTCAAGCGGATCTACACCGACATCGCCGTGATCGACGTGGAGGCGACGGGCTTCGTCGTACGCGAGATCGTCGAAGGTTTGTCGCCGGACGAACTTCGCGCCCGCACAGAGGCCGAATTGTCGATCCCGCAGGACGTCGGCGTGCTTCGCGCACCCGATCTCGGCTGACGGGGGCCTTTCGATGAAGCTCCACTGGTCGCCACGCTCGCCTTTCGTGCGCAAGGTGATGATCACGGCCCATGAGTGCGGCGTGGCCGACCGGCTGGAGTGCGTGCGCACGGTCGTCGCGGCGACCACCCCCTGCCTCGACCTCATTCCAGACAATCCTCTGATCAAGCTGCCGACACTCGTGCGCGACGACGGCACGTCTCTCTATGACTCTGCCGTCATCTGCGAGTATTTCGATTCGCTCCATCATGGGAAGAAGCTGTTTCCGGCAGATGGCGAGGCGCGTTGGATCGCTCTCCGGCGACAGGCGCTCGGCGATGGAATGCTCGACACCCTGCTGCTCTGGCTGGGCGAGCGCAACCGGGCCGAGGAATTGCGCTCCGAGCCTCATATCGCCGCTTACCGGGTCAAGACCACCAGCTCGCTCGACGCGCTGGAGAGGGAAGCAGCGGACCTCGCCACCTCCGACTTCACGATCGGTCACATCGCGATCGGCTGCGCCTTGGGCTACCTCGACTTTCGCTTCCCTGCGGAACCCTGGCGCAATGGGCGGCCGGCATTGGCGGAGTGGCATCAGGCATTCGAATCGCGTCCCTCGGCCCTGGCTGTGGTCCCGAGCGAGGGCTGAGCCGGCACGCGACGCGGCCCCCCTGCCTTCAGCAACAGATGAAACTCCTCTGAAACCGCGCGCAAACCAATAGACGCGCGTTTCCTGGTAATAGCGACCACTCGGCAAGAGGAGGTCGGCTATGAACGGAACGACATCGCTGAACTTGTCGAAGGCGGGCGAGTTCGAAGCCCGTGTCGTCAGTATGTTGAACGAGGCAGCGCTCTGCCTGATGACTTCGCTCGGTCACCGAAGCGGCCTGTTCGACACGATGGCGGACCTGCCTCCCTCGACCAGCAAAGAGATCGCCGAGGCAGCTGGGCTGCAGGAGCGCTATGTGCGGGAATGGCTCGCAGCGATGGCGGTCGGCGGATTCGTGGAGCAGGACCCGGTGAAAGGGACATATACCCTGCCGCCGGAGCATACGGCCATCCTCACCCGAGCCTCAGGCAGCGAGAATGCCGCCGTCTACTCGCAATACATCCCCCAGCTCGGCTCGGTGGAGGAAGATGTGCTCGCCTGCTTCCGCAACGGCGGCGGCGTACCCTATGAACGTTTCGTCCGCTTCCACGAGCTGATGGCGGAAGACAGCGGCCTCTCGGTCTTGCCAGCGCTCCGCGAATGGATACTGCCCCTGGTACCCGGGCTGATCGGCCAGCTCGAGACAGGCATCGACGTGCTCGATGCAGGCTGCGGCCGGGGCAAGGCGCTGAACCTGATGGCGGAGTGGTTCCCCAACAGCCGCTTCACCGGCTACGAGCTCTCCGAAGAGGCGGTGGCGTTCGCGCGGGCCGAGGCGGAGGCCGCGGGCCATTCCAACGTCACGTTCGAGGCGCGGGACCTCACCTTCTTCGCCGAAGAAGCGCCGCGCGAACGGTTCGACTTCGTCACGACGTTCGATGCCGTCCACGATCAGGGCAGTCCGCTCGGCCTGCTCCGTGGCATCCGCCGCGCGCTGAAGCCCGGGGGTGCCTATCTGGCGCAAGACATCAAGGGGTCGAGCCACGTCCACCTGAACCGCGACCATTTGTTCGGCCCGTTGCTCTACACCGTCTCGTGCATGCATTGCATGCCGGTGTCGCTCGCCCAAGGCGGCGAAGGGCTCGGCACCATGTGGGGCCGCGAAAAGGCGGAGGATTACTTCCGCAAGGCGGGATTTCGCCGGATCGAGGTCCACGAACTCGACCATGACCCTATGAACTACTACTACGTTTGCCGGCCCTGACGGGAGGCGACAGGGCCGGCACGGCTCAGACCGCCGGACCGTCGCCTGCGACCGTGGTGCGCTGCATCAATCGGCGATAGCGCGTGCTGTCGTAGGGCGTCGCACGATGCAGACAGCAGCGATTGTCCCAGACGATCAGGTCGCCGTCGCGCCAGGCGTGGCTGTAGCATGCCTCGGGACGCGTCGTGAGCGCGAGGAGCTCGTCGAGCAGCGCCCGCCCCTTCTCCTCCGGCCAGTCGACGATGCGCGCTGCATGTGCGCCGATCATCAGGCCCTTGCGGCCGTTGACGGGGTTGGTTCGGACCAGGATCTGCCGCGCCGTCGGCAACTCTGCCTTCTCCTGCTCGGTCATCTCGAAGCCGGTCAGACTCCGCGAATAGACGAGGCTGTGCTCGACGACGAGCCCCTCCAGTTCCGCTTTCAACTCGTCCGGGAGGAGATCGTAGGCGGCTCGTGTCGAGGCGAACTCGGTGTTTCCCCCTTCGGGCGGCACCTCGCGGGTCGAGAGGATCGAGCAGAGCGACGGCACCTGCTTGAAGGAGCTGTCCGAGTGCCAGAGATAGTTGCCGGCCTGGTATTTCATGCGCCGGTCGTCCTTCGGGATCAGCGCGCCGGTGGCCATGTCGATGTTGGATTGTCGCGCGAACACAGTGCCACGCGCGGGGTTGGCGGCAACGGTTTTCTCGAGCGGCCCGAACCGTTCGCTGAAGGCGATCTGGATCGCGTCGTCCACCTTCTGACCGCGGAACAGCAGCACCGAATGTTCCTCGAATGCCCCGCGGATCACGGCGAAGGTCGCAGCATCGAGGCCGGCGGCGATATCCACCCCCTTTATCTCGGCTCCGAACAACGGGTGCAGTGGCTCGATGGCGATGGTCACGGCGGGGCCTCCGGCGTTGCGAGGGCGAGAGGGCGATTGAAGCAGGGAGGCGGCGTGCTCGGCAATCGTCTGGTGGTTGGTTCGAATCAGGCCGAGAGCGCGATCCGCGCCTCTCCCCCATCCCAAGCGACGATCTCTCCGACGTCGCTTGCGTGAAGGTAGCCGCCCTCCCGCAAGGCCGACAGACATTCGGCGGCGCGGTCCGCCGGCACGCTCGCGAGGAGCCCGCCTGCGGTCTGCGGGTCGAACAACAGCGGGTAGACCGGCGATCCGCTCGCATCGCCGGCGACAGCGCGCCGCAGGCGCAGATTCTCAGGCTGCAAGCTGCTGAAGATCCCCTGCTTGACGATGTCCAGGGCCCCATCGAGAAGCGGGACCGCGCTCGGTGCGAGTCTCGCGCTCACCCCCGATGCCCGCACCATTTCTAAAAGGTGGCCGATCAATCCAAACCCGGTCACGTCGGTGCAGGCCGTCGCTCCGTGCCGCCTCAGCACTTCGGCGGCAGCGGCGTTGGATTGGAGCATCGATGCGATCGCAGCGTCGATCCAGCGTCCCCTCGCCTTGAGCCGCATATCTCCGGCAAACAATGCACCGGTGCCGAGCGGCTTCGTCAGGATCAGCCGGTCACCGGCCCGCATGCCGCTCTTGCGGAGGATGTCGGCCGGATCGGCGAGCCCGTTCACGACGAACCCCAGCGCCGGCTCCGGCCCCTCGCCCGTGTGGCCGCCCACGAGCGCCGCACCCGCTTCCGAGAGCACTTCGCCGGCACCTGCCAGCAGCTGGAACAGAGTCTCCTCGGTTTGTGCCTCGGGCCCGAACGGCACCGTCACCACCGCGAGCGCCGACTGCGGCTCCGCCCCCATCGCGAAGAGGTCGCCGAGGCTGTGATTGGCGGCAATGCGGCCGAACACGTAGGGGTCGTCGAGCATCGGGCGGAAGTGGTCGACGCTCTGGACCAGCACCTTGCCCGGCGGCACGGCCAGTACCGCCGCATCGTCCGGCGCGTCCAACCCGACCAGCACATCCGGGCGGACAGTGGGGATACCGAGCCGGCCCAGCACGCGTCCAAGGACGGTCGCACCGACCTTGGCACCGCAGCCGCCGCATCGCATCGCCGGCTCTGCCAAGCGGCGCAGCGTTTCGGCATCCGCGAGCCCATCCGGCAGACGCGGGCCCTGATCCGCCGCCATTTCCGGAAGGTCCGCGTAACGTTCCACGAACCGGCGGTCGATCCAGTCCTTCCACCGCCACACCCATGCACCCTCGATCGCCCAGCGTCCGCGCGCCGCCACGGCATAGCGCTCGCCGGTGCCGATGATCGTCAGAAACTCGCGCTGCGGCCGGAACGGCAATGGCCGACGGCCGCGGAGCGCGCGCCGCAGGTTCCGGTCGAGTGGCTTAGCCTGACGCACCGAGAACACGCCTGATTTCGGTCGCGGATGGTCCAGTACCCCAGCAACATCTCCGGCGGCAAACACGTCCGGATGGGAGACCGAGCGAAGGCACGCGTCCACCGCGACGAAACCCGCCGCGTCCAGGGCCAGCCCGGTATCGGCCAGCCATGCCGCGGGGCCTGCGGCGGTCACCCACAAGACCTCGTCGACCGGGAGCTGTTCGCCACGCGCGAGATCGAGCCGCCCCGGCGCGACCGCGACCACAGGCTGGCCGACATGCACCTCCACACCGCGTTCGTGGAGGATACGCTCGAACTTCGCCCGAGCCCGCGGATTGTGCTCCGGCAGGATCTGCTCGCTCGCGGTTACCAGCCGGAAATGCGGCAGTGAATTGGCCCGCCCGGCGGCCTGCAGCAATTTCCGCAACCGCGCCTGCACCGCGAGCAGAATCTCCACGCCCCCGGCGCCGGCGCCGACCACCGCCAGCGTCCACGGCCGCTCTGCCTCGAGCGCTCGTTGCGTCAGCCGCTGCCAATGCGCCAGAAAGCCGCCGATCGGCTTCACCGGCACGGCCAGCTCCGCTGCGCCGGGAACCCCGGCTGTGCTCGGCGCCGAGCCGATGTTGATCGAGAGCACGTCGTAGGGCACTGGCGGCCGGTCCCGGCAGAAAACCAGCTTCGCCTCCGGATCCAGCCCCACCGCCTCGTTCCGGTAGAGCCGGGCTCCCGCGAAGCGCGCCAGCCGGTCGAGGTCTATGTGTGCTTCATCATAATCGTAGAAGCCACAGACATGACCCGGCAGCATCCCCGAGTAAGGGGTGTGCGTGTCGCGGCAGATCACGATCAAGCGCACGCCCGGGATCGGCCGCATGCCGAAGCGTCTGATCACGCCGACATGGGCGTGCCCGCCCCCGACGAGCACGAGCTCCTTCACGACCGGCGCCTGATTCGGCCTCATCAGTGGTGTCCATCATCCTTTCGACGACTCCGGTCGGGCCGGAGCAGCGTCGGATAACAGACCACACTGCCGCCGCAGCTCCAATCGCTACCGCGGTTTCACGCGGAGCAGGTGCGGTTCCACCGCATCGGCGATCGGAAGGAGACGAAGACGAAGCACGAGGGCTCGACCGCGGCCGTACCATCGGTCCGCGGAAGCGCCCTCGTCACTTGTGTCAACTGGACTGATTGGCCTCGAACGCTGCAGAGGCAGCCTTGGCACACGCCTCTGCGACTTTTGCCCTATAGGGCTCCGCGACGCCGCTCACCCACCCCGCATTCAGCACGAAACGGTCGCGCTGCCATTGGCGCTCTTCCATCATGAGCATGAGCTGATCCGGCTCGCTGGCGGCCAGTTGCGCGCAAACCGGCGCGTAGGCGACGACCACGGCCTCGCGGGCCCGGTTCTGCGCCATTTCCTCGGCCGAGCCGCCGGTATACCAGCCGAATCCCTGGAACCCGACGAGCATCGTGACGATGGCTCCTCCGATCGCGCCCCAGGCCGCCGGCTTCAGCTCTGATGGTAATTTCATGGTTAATCCTCCCCATTGAAAACGACTTTGGATCGATTGTTGTTGTGAGTGCGTTATAGAAATGAAATGTGTTCAGAAAAAGGAGACCCGCCGCTCCTGCGAGTGAATCGGCAATACTCCATGCCGAATCATTCCGTCGGTACGACCGATCCAACGACGTGACCTTCGGTGCAATCAGGTCCATCGGCTCTGCTCCGGGCGGCGCGCTGCTGGCAGGGCGTTTCCCTTCCGCTTCCGCTCGGCTAATTAGTGAAGTGGCGGGAAAGCCCGATTGCATCGCGGCGGAGCAAGCTCATGAAGTGGCAGTTCTGGATCGACCGAGGCGGCACGTTCACCGACATCGTCGCGCGTACGCCCGAGGGCGATTATCGGACGCACAAGCTTCTTTCGGAGGCGCCCCATTACGCCGACGCGGCACTCCAGGGCATCCGCGATCTCCTCGGGCTCGGAACGGACGAGCCGATCCCGTCCGAGGCGATCGAGGCGGTAAAGATGGGCACGACCGTCGCCACCAATGCCCTGCTCGAGCGCAAGGGCGAGCGCACGGTGCTGGTCGTGACGCGCGGCTTCCGCGACGCGCTCCGCATCGGGTACCAGGCGCGCCCGCGGCTGTTCGACCTGAACATCCGATTGCCGGAGATGCTCTACGAGGAGGTTGTCGAGGTCGACGGCCGACTCGACGCCCGGGGCGACGAGTTGACGCCGATCGACCTGGACGGTGCACGCGTCGGCCTAACCACGGCGTACAAGGGGGGTATCCGATCGTGCGCCATCGCCTTCCTCCACGGATACCGCAATCCCGCACACGAGCGCGCCGTCGCCGAGGTCGCACGCGAGATCGGCTTTACCCAGGTCTCGGTCAGTCATGAGGTGAGCCCGCTGATGAAGTTGGTCGGCCGCGGCGATACTACCGTGGTCGACGCCTACCTCTCGCCGATCCTCCGCCGCTACGTAGATCGGGTCGCGTCGGAGCTCGGCAGCGTGCGGCTCATGTTCATGCAGTCGAACGGCGGCCTCACTGACGCACGCCTGTTCCAGGGCAAGGATTCGATCCTGTCCGGTCCCGCCGGCGGTATCGTCGGCGCCGTGCGCACGGCGGCGATGGCCGGCTTCGACCACATCATCGGTTTCGACATGGGCGGGACCTCGACCGACGTGTCGCACTATGCGGGGGAGTTCGAGCGCAGCTTCCAGACCGAGATCGCCGGCGTGCGCATTCGCGTGCCGATGATGCACATCCATACAGTCGCCGCGGGCGGCGGCTCGATCCTGCATTTCGACGGCGCCAAGTACAGCGTCGGCCCGGACTCGGCCGGGGCCAGCCCGGGCCCCGCCAGTTATCGCAACGGCGGGCCTCTGACGGTAACCGACTGCAACGTCATGCTCGGCAAGCTCCAGCCGGAGTTTTTTCCGAAAGTCTTCGGTCCCAATCACGACGAGGCGCTGGACGCGGATGTCGTCCGCCAGAAGTTCGGCGAGCTCTCCGAGCGCATCCGACGCGAGACCGGCGATACCCGCACACCCGAAGAGGTCGCCGAGGGATTCCTCACGATCGCGGTCGACAACATGGCAAATGCGATCAAGAAGATCTCGATCCAGCGCGGGCACGACGTCTCCCGCTACGTCCTCAACTGCTTCGGCGGCGCTGGCGGTCAACACGCCTGCCTCGTCGCCGATGCGCTCGGAATCGAGCGCGTCTTCATCCACCCCTATGCCGGCGTTCTGTCGGCGTACGGCATGGGACTCGCCGATATCCGCGTCATGCGCGAGCGGGCGATCGAGCGGAAGCTTACGCCCGAAACCGCGGAAGCGCTGACTGCGGTTCTGGACGAGCTCGAAGCGGAAGGCCGGGCGGAAACCGAGGCTCAGGGGATCGACGCGGCTCACACCGAAGCGGTGCGCAAGGTTCACCTGCGTTACGAGGGCACCGACTCGGCTTTGGTAGTCGATCACGGCACTTCGGACGAGATCGTCGCGCGATTCGAAAAGTTGCATCGCCAACGCTTCGGCTTCGTGTCTGCCGACAAGGGCCATATCGTCGAGGCTGTATCGGTCGAGGTGATCGGCGCCACGGAGAAGGCCGACGACCCGATTCTGGCGGCTCGTGCCGAAGGTCCGACGCCGAACCCGATCCAGCACGTCGAGGCCCACTTCGCCGGCGAGAGCCGCCGAACCCCGATCTACGACCGGGACCGGCTGCTTCCGGGGCACCGCGTCGCGGGGCCGGCAATCATCATGGAGTCTACCGCCACCACCGTGCTGGAGCCCGGATGGGCGGCGCAGATCTCGGAGCGCGGCCATCTGATAATGGATCGGGTCGAGGCGCTGCCGCGTGCCGCCGGGGTCGGAACCGACGCCGATCCGGTGATGCTGGAGATCTTCAACAATCTCTTCATGTCGATCGCCGAGCAGATGGGCGTCACGCTGGAAAACACCGCTTCCTCGGTGAACATCAAGGAGCGGCTCGACTTCTCGTGCGCCGTGTTCGATCCCGACGGCAACCTGGTCGCGAACGCGCCGCACATTCCGGTCCATCTCGGCTCGATGAGCGACAGCGTGCAGAGCATTATCCGGCAACGTGAAGGCACGATGCGCGCCGGCGACGTCTACATGATGAACGCCCCCTACAATGGCGGCACCCACCTGCCCGACGTCACCCTGATCACGCCGGTGTTCGATCCCGAGGGCCGCGAGGTCTGGTTCTACGTCGCGTCGCGAGGCCATCATGCGGACATCGGCGGCATCACGCCGGGATCGATGCCGCCCGACTCGAAGACGATCGACGACGAAGGCGTTCTGATCGACAACTTCCAGGTCGTGGCGGAAGGTCGGTTCCTCGAAGAGGAGACGCTGAAGCTCCTCGCCGACTGTCCGCACCCGGCGCGCAACCCGGCCGAGAACATCGCCGATTTCAAGGCGCAGATCGCCGCCAACAACAAGGGTGTCGAGGAGCTGCACGCGATGGTGCGGCAGTTCGGCCTGGACGTGGTGCAGGCTTACATGCGCCACGTTCGCGACAACGCCGAAGAGAGCGTGCGCCGCGTCCTGGAGGTGCTGGAGCCCGGATCCTTCACCTACGAGACCGACTTCGGCGCGAAAGTCTCGGTCCGCATCGACATCGACAAGGCGAAGCGGAGGGCGGTGCTGGATTTCTCCGACACCTCGCCGCAGCAGCCAAACAACTACAACGCGCCGAAGGCCATCTCCATGGCCGCCGTTCTCTACGTCTTCCGCTGTCTCTGCAAGACGGAGATCCCGCTCAACGCGGGGTGCCTCGCGCCGCTCGAGATCATCGTGCCCGAAGGCTCGATGCTGAACCCGGTACGACCGGCAGCCGTCGTCGGCGGCAATGTCGAGACCTCACAATACGTCACGGACACGCTGTTCGGCGCGCTCCAGGCGGTCGCCGCCTCACAAGGCACGGTCAACAACTTCACCTTCGGCAACGAGCGCTATCAGTATTACGAGACGATCTGCGGTGGCTCCGGCGCTGGCGACGGGTTCCATGGCACCAGCGCCGTGCACGTTCACATGACCAACACGCGCCTCACCGACCCGGAGGTGCTGGAGTGGCGCTTTCCCGTCCGCCTCGACAGCTTCGAGATCCGGCGGGGCAGCGGCGGCGAGGGCAAGTGGCGCGGCGGCGACGGCGTGATCCGAAAGGTCCGGTTCCTGGAGCCGATGACGGCAGCGATCCTTTCCAGCCACCGGCGCGTGCCACCCTACGGCCTCGCCGGTGGCGGTGACGGGAAGTGCGGGCGGAACTACGTCCTTCGCGCCGACGGCCGCGTCGAGGAGCTCTCGGGCTGCGACAAGCGGGAGATGAACGTCGACGATGTCTTCGTGATCGAGACGCCGGGCGGCGGGGGATACGGCCGCATCTGAGGCTCGACCTCGGCCGGTTCAGGTCGCACGGAGGGTCACCGGTATCGACCATGGATCGAAGACCGTAAGTCCATCCGGTGCTTCCGCCAGCCTTGTACCGGCCGAACGCGCCCGGTCGCGCGCAGTGCCTAGCGCATCGCCGTCGGCCAGAATTTCGAAGCCGGCGAGTCCGGCTGTCCTGTCGTCGCGTGTCCCGGCGCCGCTGCTGTGCCAGACGTTCGTCGCCAGCTGATGGTAATAGCCGCCTGCGCCGAAGAAGCTCGCTCTGCGATAGCGACAGGTCGTGCGGAAGCCCAGCACACCACCGTAGAAGGCCTCTGCCGCCGCGATCTCGCCGACCTGCAGGTGAACGTGCCCGACAACGGTCTCGTCTGGCACTACGTCCCACACTTCGCCGCCCGCTGTGGCGAGAAGGCCGGCAAAATCCAGCGGATCGTTCACCATCACGACCATGCCGTCGCGATATTCCCAATCACGGCTCGGCCGATCGGCGTAAATCTCGATGCCGTTCCCTTCCGGATCGGAAAGATAGAGGGCCTCGCTCACGGCGTGATCGGCCGCCCCGGTAAGCGGTACTCTGTTTTCGGCGGCATGGCTCGCCCAGCGAGCCAGATCGGCCCGGGAGGGGAGCAGAAACGCCGTATGGAACAGACCGGCCGCATGCGGGTCGCCCGGCCGGAGATCGGGATCGCCCCGGAGCTCGAGAAGCGGAGTGGCCCCCGCGCCCAGAGAGGCGGCGCTAGTGTCGGAGCCCAGCAGGCGGACGCCCACCACCTCCTGGTAGAAGCGGCTCACATGATCGATGTCCCGCACGTTCAGCGTGACGGTTCCGATCCGGAGAGGTGTGCTGGCGAGATCGAAGTCGCCAGCCGATCCCAAGGCACCTTCGTGGGGGTGGGACATTCGAGCTTCTCCTCCGGTGCCGCCGGCTCGGGCGGAGTTCGGATTGCCGGAGCGACCCGCCGCCGGAACTAGGTTAGGGCTCATCGCAGGAAAGGGAACGGGCGCACCCGGCTTCGGGCACGCCGCACCCGCTTGCCGCTCCGAATTGCTTGAGGCACTGTCTGGCGCATCCAACAGCAGCCGATCACAACAGCCCCGGAGAGAAACGGTCATGCGCGTAATCACCTCCCTGCCCGCGGAAGATTGGAAGAAGGTGCCCGACGCGGCGCGGCAGGCAGAGGCCGTCGGTTTCGATGGCGTCTCGACTTCCGAGCTCGCGCACGACCCCTTCATGCCATTGGCACTGGCAGCGAACGCCACCGAGAATGCGCGGCTGGTGACCTCGATCGCCCTCGCCTTTCCGCGCAGCCCGACCATCACCGCCTACATGGCCTGGGACCTTCAGGCGAACTCCGGTGGCCGCTTCGAGCTCGGCCTCGGCACGCAGGTGAAGGGTCACAACG
The DNA here is from genome assembly GCA_029268305.1 of Alphaproteobacteria bacterium. Classification (GTDB taxonomy): domain Bacteria; phylum Pseudomonadota; class Alphaproteobacteria; order JAJUGE01; family JAJUGE01; genus JAJUGE01. Next base: position 33,917 of record JAJUGE010000008.1, on the reverse strand, counting down.
AGCGTCGCTTCAGCGTGCCGTGGACTTCGCCGGTGCCGCGTCTGCGAGAGTATGTCCAGGCGATGCGTGCCGTCTGGCGGTCGTGGGAGACGGGTGAGAAGCTCTCATTCGAAGGTGAGCACTACAATCTCAGTTTGATGACGCCGGAGTTCTCGCCGAAACCGACCGGCCTGCCGATGGTGCCGGTCACGCTTGCCGCGGTCGGGCCGGACATGCTGCGTATGGCGGGTCGCATCGCCGATGGCGTGCGGCTGCACGGCTTCTGCACGCGCAAATATATGGAGAACGTCTGCCTCGCGCGCATCAACGAAGGGCTGGAGAAGGCTGGACGCAAGCGAGAGAACATCGAGATCTCCGGCGGCGGGTTCATCGCGACCGGCAAGGATGAGGAAGAGGTCCGCAAGATGATGGACTGGGCCCGCTATCGCGTCGCCTTCTACGGCTCGACCCGGACCTACCATCCGGTCTTCGCCCAACATGGCCTCGAAGACCTCGGCATGAAGCTCCACCACATGGTGAAGGACGGCAAGTGGAACGAGATCGCCGGAGAGGTGTCCGACGACGTCGTCCGCCTGTTCGCGGCCATCGGCACCTACGACGAGATCGCCGGCGAGATCGAGCAGCGTTACGGCAATGCCGCCGACGCTATCCGGCTCAACTTCCCGGACGACGCGCCTGCCGGGCTGCAGCGCGAGATCGTGCAGGACATCCGCAAGATCCCCTCACCTTTCCGGGGCTTCGCGCCGCATAACTGAACCTTGAGGGCCGTTCCCTCCGGATCGGATACGGCCCAGCTCCAGATCGTCGCCGGGCTACCATCGTAGCTCGGCGGCGATAAGGGTCCGTCGTCGCTTTGCGCCACGCTTCTCTGTATCGCGAGGCCGACAGAAAAGTAACGATCACGGACGGCGGAGGGGTCGCCGCCACCTGGCAATTTCGCGGATCACGGACGGCGGCAGCAACCTTCGTCGAACGTGCTGCGTCTGACATGTCATTGTGGAACCGTGATATTGACACTGTCGTATGCTTAATGCTTTTGCGCCGATCGGATAGACCGGCTCGAGATCTCTGGAGTTCCGGACCTTGCCCACTCTCGCAATCGGATCGTCTCCTGAATGGGTCGCCGGCCGACATGCCCGGTGAGGTGCGGATCGGGCGGAAGCCGCGCGCTTGCGCGATCGCATTGTTCCTTGCTCTTTCCCTATCCGCGTGCGGCACCCTGTTCGGCGATTCCGACGAAAGCGATTTGCCCGAATCGACGCTCTCAGCGGACGATGCCCCGGGTATAGCTTATGAGGTCGATCTCGACGTCGACGGAGATACGGATCTCGCGGGGCTGATCGAGGCCTCGTCCGAGCTTCTGCGCCTGCAAGACAATCCGCCGCAGACCTTGGCCCGCCTGGAGAGGCGCGTAGAACGCGACCGTGAGACCTTTCAAAAGGTGCTTCGCTCCGAAGGGTATTACGCCGGAACCGTCGAGTACGAGATCGACCGAGAGGCGGAGCCGGTGGAAGTGGATTTCAACATCGACACCGGACGAGCCTACCGCCTCGCGGCGTACGACATCGTCTACACCGCTCCCGGGGATGAGCCGTGCCCGGAATGCGACCTCGGTGCCCTGAATCTGGAGCTTGGCCAGCGTGCGCGCGCGGAACCGATCGTGAACGCCGAGAGCCTGCTCGTCCGAAGACTGCAGGAGCTGGGCTATCCGCTGGCCGAGGTAGAGGATCGGAAAACCGTGGTCGATCACGACGAGGCGTCGATGATGGTGACGCTCACCGTCGACCAGGGGCCACTCGCCGGCTACGGGCCGATCGAGGTCGCCGGGGCCGAGGACGTCAGCGAAAACTACATCCGGCGCCTGGTGCCGCTCGAGCCGGGAGCGCGCTTCGATCAGGGCACCGTCGACGAAGCGCGCCGGCGGCTCGCCGATACGGGGCTATTCGAGAGCGCGCAGATCCAGACGGCGGACTCCGTCAATGCCGACGGCAACGTCCCGCTGACGGTGCGGGTCCTGGAGCGGCCGCACCGCTCCATAGGCGGCAGCGCCAGCTACTCCAGCACCGAGGGAGCCCGCGGTGAGGTGTTCTGGGAGCACCGCAACCTGCTGCATGAGAACGAGACCTTCCGCATCACGGGCACCGCCGCCGAGATAGAGCAGGGCCTGACGATGAATTTCCGCAAGCCGCATTTCGGCACATTGGATCAGGATCTGGTCGTCGATCTCGCCGGGCTCAGGCGCACGACCGACGCGTTCGACGAGTTGTCGGGCCTAGGCTCGGTGGTCCTCGAACGCAGCCTGTTCGAGCACTGGCGGGTTTCGGGCGGCGTTTCCACGCAATACTCGGTCATCAAGGAGGATGGCGAAGAGACCACGACGCTGCTGTTCGGTCTCCCGCTTACGGCTACCCGCGACGACACCGACAGCATTCTCGATCCGACCCGGGGGTCGCGGCTCGCCTTCACCCTCACGCCCTATTACGGCACCCTCGATCGCGAGCTGACCTTCGTGTCGGCGACTGCGGGCGGGTCGGCCTACTATTCGCTGGACGACGAGAGCCGCTACGTCCTCGCCGGCCGGGCGCGGGTCGGGACACTTTATGGCGAGGACAGCGAGGACATTCCCGCCAACATGCGCTTCTACGCGGGCGGCGGCGGCTCGGTTCGAGGCTACGAGTTTCAGAAGGTCGGTCCGCTCGACGACGACGACGACCCGGTGGGGGGAATTTCACTCCTGGAGGTCGGAGCGGAGATGCGGATCAAGATCACCGAAACGATCGGCATCGTGCCGTTCATCGACGGCGGAATGGTCTACGACAGCGAGTTTCCCGACGATTTCGACCTTCTGTGGGCCGCGGGCATAGGGGCGCGCTACTACACCGGCTTCGGCCCCTTCCGCCTCGACGTAGCCTTCCCGATCAACGGCCGCGACAGCGACGACTTCTTCCAGTTCTACGTCAGCCTCGGGCAGGCATTCTGACATGGCGCTGACCCGCCGCATCCTACGTTTTCTGGCCTGGATCGGTGCCGGGCTCCTCGGCGTCGTCGTGCTTCTCGCGGTGGCGGTCGTGCTGATCGGCGGCACCGAAACCGGCCGTCAGTGGCTCGCGGATACGATCGTCGAGCAGATTTCGGTGCCCGGCGAGACCGAGGTCTCTCTGAGTCGTCTCGAAGGTCCGTTGCCCGGCACCATCGTGCTCAACGGCGTGTCTGTGGCCGACCGGGAAGGCATTTGGCTGACCGTCGACCGCGCCATGCTCGATTGGAACCCGCTGCGCCTGCTTTCACGGGAGTTCAGCGTCGAGCTGTTGCAGGCCGACGGGGTGAGAGTGATCCGCCCACCGGTGCCAGGTGAGCCCGACCCGACGCCCTCCGAGCCATTCAGTTGGCCGACATTGCCCGTCGAGGTCGACGTTCAGAAGTTTCTCGCCACCGTGACGCTGGAGGAAGCGGTGGCGGGCCAGGCCGCCACGCTTCGCGCGGAAGGAGAAGCCCGGATCGTGGAGAGCGGGCGGACGGTCGCCAAGGTTACCGTCGTTCGGACCGATCAGGCGGAAAGTCGCATCGCCCTCGATGCCACCTACGATCCCGAGACCGACCTTCTCGCTGTCGACGCACAAGCCACCGAACAGGCGGGGGGGCTGATTTCCGGAACTCTGGGGCTCGACCCGCCGCCGCCCCTGGCCCTCGAGTTCACCGGCGAAGGACCGCTGGCCGATTGGGCCGGGCGGCTGGAAGGATCGATCGGAGACCAGGCCGAAGTCGCTGCCGACGTGGCCATCCGCAGGGTCGAAGGTCAGATGGAACTGCGAATCGCCTCGACGCTTCGCGCTCCCGGCTTCACGCCGGCGGCGATCGAGCCGCTGATGCAGGATGGTGTGGAGCTGGTCTTCGAAGGCCGCACCACGGGTGAGAGCTCGGTTAGGATCGACACGCTATCGGTGAAGACCTCGGCGCTCGATTCCAGACTTTCGGCCGATCTGGATCTCGAGGCTGGAAGCGTCACCGGGGATGCCGAGGTGGTAGTCACCGACGGGGCGGCACTCAGCGTCCTCACGGCCCCGGCCACGGTCCAGGGGGCGAACCTCCGCGCCGAATTCACGGGGCCACTCCTCCAGCCGTCGATCGATCTGGAAGCGCGGGCCGAGAGCGTCGCCCTCGATCAGGGGACGCTGCGGGACCTGGGTCTGAATCTCCGACTCCAGCCATCCGCTCCAATCGATCAGGGGCCGCTCCGGACGAGCTTCGAGTTGGCGGCACGGATAGCCGAGATCGAGGCCGACGCGCTCCCGCCGGGCGAACTCGCCGCTCCACTGACGATCACGGCAGCCGGCGCCCTCGACATGGAGCAACAGACCGCAACCCTGACTTCGGCCGAGGTGAGCACACCTTCGGTCACCGCCAGTGGATCGGGCGCCGCCGATCTTAACACGCTCTCGATCGACGGATCGCTGCGCCTGGTCGCCGAGAGCCTGGCACCACTCGCGCCGTTGCTGGGCGCACCGATCACCGGGTCGGCGAACGTCGCGGCCGATTTTTCGACCACCGAGCAGATGGCTACCGTGCAGGCGAACGTAGAGGGCGAACTGCGCGACGTGCAGGCCGAGGGGCTTCCTCTGGCGGCAATTCTCGGTGACCGCACTCGACTGCGCGGGGTCGTATCGACCGATACCGAAGGGGCGAAGCGCGCCGAGCTCGAAATCAACGCCGCCGCCGGCGAGCTCACGGCCTCCGCGACGGTGCCGGCGGACAATTCGACGCTGGACGGTGCATACCGGCTCGCAGTGCCTGACCTGGCGCCCGTCGCACAGGCGCTCGGGATGGCCGCGAGCGGTGATCTGAGCCTCACCGGAACCCTCGGGGGGTCCGTGAGCGACCCAGCCGTCACCGCAACATTGGCAATCGCCCGAGCTGCGGTATCGGGGCAGCAGCTCGGTACGGTCCGGGCAGAGGCGCAGGTGGAGTCCGCTGTTTCCGCACCCAATGGCCGGGTGGAAGTCTCCGCATCGCCTCCGGCCGGCGCCGTTCGCCTCGCGACCTCTTTCGCCACCCGGGAGGAAGTCCTGCAGCTCGATCCGCTACGCCTGACCGTGGCTGGTTCCACGATCTCCGGCGCGCTTTCGGCTCCTCTCAATGGCGCTCCCGTCACCGGCAGGCTTTCCGGCGATCTCGAGCAACTCGGGCCGCTGCTCGCCTTCGCCGGGCTCGACGGACGCGGCGGCGGGCGTCTCGATCTGAGATTGTCGGCCGAAGGAGCCAACCAGGCGCTGGCTGCGACCGTCGACCTTCGGGACGTCGCCCTCCGAGCGGCCGACGGCAACGACGGATCGACACTGGCACGCGCCGAAGCGGACGCGCGCATGGTGCTGGAAAGCCCCCCGCGCGGTACGATCTCGCTGAAGGCGGCCGGTATCGCCGCCGGTGGAACGGAGGTTGCCTCCCTCGCGGTCGACGTATCGGGCAGTCTCGCGAACGCGGAGATCAGGGTCGAGGCGGAAGGCGAATCCGTCGCGCCGTTCACGGTGTCGCTGGCTGGCAACGCCGCTGCCGCCGATGCCGGCTACTCGCTGGCGCTGCAGCGGCTCGACGCGACCGCCCGCGAAGAGCGCATCACCCTGGCCTCGCCCGCGAGGCTCGCCTGGCGCCCCGGCGAAGTGGAGGTTTCCGATTTGGACCTGAGGGTCGCCGGCGGCAGCCTCGCCGTCGACGCGGCCCTGGGGCCGGACCGCTTTGCCGGGTCCGCCAATGTGAATCGGCTGCCGCTTTCGCTCGTCAGACTGTTCGCACCTGGGCAGGACGTGGAAGGCACGGTCTCGGGCGAAGCTCGGGTTGCGGGTTCCCTCGCGGCCCCCACCGTCACGGCCCGCCTGCGCTTCGACGACATCCGCGCCGCTGCGGCAGCCAACGTACCCCCTCTCGACGGCGATCTTCGGGTCGACTGGCAAGGTGGGAGGCTTCAGACCGAGCTCTCGGCATCCGGGTTCTCCGACCAGCCCATGGTCGCCCGCGTCGCCACACCTCTCCGCCTCGACCCGGACACGATGACGCCTTTCGTGCCGGAAGGAGGAACGCTGGACGGCTCGATCCGCTGGAACGGAGAGGTGGGCCCACTCTTTCTGCTCGCGCCACTAGACGACCAGCGGCTCACGGGAACGGCCGAAATCGATCTCGGGATCGGTGGCACCATCACCCAGCCGCAACTCACCGGCTTCGTCGCGCTGACCGGCGGCGCTTATGAGCACATTACCGCGGGAACCATCATTCGGTCGCTGGACGTCCGGGTCGATGCGGACGGGAGGCGGCTCGTGCTCTCTCGCCTCTCCGGCAATGACGGCGCCCGTGGCCGACTGCAGGGAAGCGGCGCGCTTTCCCTCGCCGAAACGTCGCCCGGTGCCGAGTTCACGATCGAGATCGACAACTTCATAGCCGTGCGGCGGGACGACGTGACCGCGAAGATCGACGCGGACCTCGCCTTCGCCCGCGCTGAGGCAGGAGCGAGCCTGTCGGGACAGGTGAAGGTCGAGGAGGCCGAAATCCGCCTCGTGAACCAGCTGCCCCCGAGCGTGGTGACGCTCGACGTGATCGAGCAGGGCGGAAACTCTCCGCAGACCGTTTCGGTCCAGTCCGAGGAGACTCTGCAAACGCCGGAGGCCGGCCCCAGCGTGCTCGAGCTCGACCTCACCGTCTCGATGCCGGAGCGCATCTTCGTGCGCGGGCGCGGTCTCGATTCCGAGTGGTCGGGCGAGTTCCGCATCACGGGGACCGCCGCCGAACCGGCGATCCTCGGCGAGCTGTCGTCGCGCCGCGGGCGGCTGTCGCTGCTGAACCAGGACTTCGAGATCGAGCCCAGCAAGATCCATGTCTCACAAGGCAATCGGGGCGAGATCATCCTCGGGCTGGATATCAGAGCGACGGCTGACACGGGCACGATCATCGCCGTCGTGGCGGTGACCGGAACGGCTTCCGAGCCGAAGATCGAGTTGACCTCCACGCCGGAGCTCCCCCAGGACGAGATCCTGGCGCGCCTCCTGTTCGGCCGGACCTCGGCGCAGCTCACCGCCCTGGAAGCGATCCAGCTAGCCGCTGCCGTCCAGGAACTGACCGGCAGCGGCGGACCGGGTCTGCTCGATATCGGCCGGCGCTTCATCGGGGTCGATGTTCTACGCGTGACCGGTGGCGGCGAGGAAGGGTCCGGTGCCGCGGTTCAAGCCGGCAAGTACGTCACCGACGAAGTCTACGTCGGTGTGGAACAGGGAACAGGGGCGGGAACCGGCGCTGCGACCGTGGAGATCGAAGTTCTGCCGAACGTCTCGGTTACCAGCAAGGTCGGGCAGAGCGGCGATACCAATATCGGCGTCAAGGTTCAGTGGGACTACTGAAAACCGCCCCGCCCCCGCACTTCAGCGCAGATAGGCCTCGGCTGCGTAACGCCGCATCATCCGGTGCGTGTTGAAGTAGCTGCCGATGCGGCTGATCGCCTCCTTCATCATCCAGGCCCAGCGATCCGGCTGATCGTAGTAGAGCGGCAGCACGACTTTCTGCAGCTTCTCGTACAGCATTGCGGCATCCCGGGTGTGGTCCGCAGAGCCGTTCCCGTCACCGATCGCCCAGCCCGTGTGGCCCTCGATGCAGCCCTCGGCCCACCAACCGTCCGGCACGCTGAGGTTCAATACGCCGTTGAGAGCCGCCTTCATTCCCGACGTACCCGAGGCCTCCATCGGCGGAAGCGGCGTGTTCAGCCAGATATCCACTCCGCTGACGATGTAGCGGGCGAGATCCATGTCGTAGCTCGGCAGGAAGACCACGGGCACGCTGCCGCTCAGCTCGATCGCTTCGCGATGGATGATCTCGATGAGCCGTTTGCCTTCTGTGTCCCGCGGGTGCGCCTTGCCCGCCATGATCAGTTGGAACGGCCGCTCACGCGCGATCGTCTTGAGGCGCGAGATGTCCTGGAAGATCAGGTTCGCGCGCTTGTAGCTCGTCATCCGCCGGGCGAAGCCGATCGTGGCGACGGTCGGGTCGAGCTTGATGCCAGTCAGCTCGGCCACCTTCTGCACCAGCGCCTGCTTCGCCTCGAAATGTGCGGCGCGCACGGCGGCATCGGGAATTTCGACGGCCCGCAGCAGCACCTCCGGATCGTGCCGCCAGTCGGGAAGATGCTCGTCGTAGAGCCGCGCGAAAGAGGGCCAGGCCCACGTCGCGGAGTGGATTCCATTCGTCACGGCATGGACGCGGTAGCCTGGGAACATCTTCCGCGAAGTTTCGGCGTGCCGCTTGGCGACGCCGTTGATGTAGCCGCTGAACGACAGGGCGAGCTGCGTCATGTTGAGGGCTTCCTCGCCCCCATACCGACGCAGGATCGCCGGATCGACATACCCGTTCAGCACCCGCGCCACGAGCTCGTACGGGAACTTGTCGTGTCCCGCCTCCACCGGTGTGTGCGTGGTGAAGATGCACGCGTTACGGATCTTTCCGAGATCGGCAGACCCGTCGGACTCGCCGGTGTCCTGGTAGCGACGCATCAGCTCGAGCGTCAGCAGGGCGGCGTGTCCCTCGTTCATGTGGAAGTGCTCGATCTCGAAGCCGAGGGCACGAAGCATGCGCACACCGCCGATCCCGAGGATCGCTTCCTGCTTCAGGCGGTAGAGCTCATCGCCGCCATAGAGGGAGTCGGTCAGGCGACGATCGTCGGGGTGATTCTCCTCCAGATCGGTATCGAGGAGGATGACCGGGGTCGCATGGCCGGTGATGCCCTTGATCCGGTACAACCATGGCCGCACCCACACATCGCGATCTTCCAGGCGCACCGCGACTTTGGCTGAGACCGGCATTGCCCAATCAGAAGGATCCCACGGGTTCGGCAGCTCGACCTGGCGCCCTTCCCGTATTTCCTGGCCGATATATCCGCTCTTGGACACGAGGCTGACGAAGGCCACCGGAAGCGCCAGGTCGGCAGCGCTCCGCGCCGTATCCCCCGCGAGCACGCCGAGGCCGCCACTGTAGGTGTGGATCTCGGGCCGAAGGGCGATTTCCATCGTGAAATAGGCGATGAATGTGTTACGCGCGTGTTCGAGAACGGCGTTCATCAGCGAAATCCCATAGATCGGGGCACGAAGTCATCTTTGCCCGGGAAGGTGACAGGGTAGTTAATGGCGACGCAAGGCGCGTGCCGCCATGGGGCGGCGAGGTTCCGGGATATGTACCCAAACCCGAATTCAGTCAAACCGGTAACGCCTCATGACAGATGACACCTCCCGCCACGAGCTATTCCCCACCGCCGGCGAGGATGCGCGGGAAGCGGAGCGGCACGCCGATACCCCGCAATCGCTTTCCCCGAGCTACCGGCTCGCCTACCGCGACGTCGATTTCCTGCTTCGCGACGAGCTGCGCCCGGTCCGTCTCCAGCTCGAGCTGCTGAAGCCGGAATTGATCCTGAAAGAGCAGGCGATCGAAACGACGATCGTGGTCTTCGGCAGCGCCCGAACCGCCGCGCCCGAAGTGGCGGCCGCGCGACTGGAGAGCGCGCGCGGCGAACTCACCCGGAACCCGGCAGATCCGGAAGCACGGCGCCGCGTGCACCTCGCGGAACGCGCCTACGAACGATCCCGCTATTATGCGGAAGCCCGCCGGTTCGCGCGCCTGGTCTCCCAACGGTGCCAGACACCCGAGCGCCGCGACTTCGTCGTTATCACCGGCGGCGGACCGGGCATCATGGAGGCCGCAAACCGGGGTGCGCACGACGTCGGGGCGGTCAGCATCGGCCTCAACATCGTGCTACCGAGGGAGGAGGCGCCGAACGTCTACACCACGCCGGAGCTCTGCTTCCAGTTTCACTATTTCGCGCTGCGCAAGATGCATTTCCTGATGCGTGCGCGGGCACTCGTCCTTTTCCCCGGCGGCTTCGGCACTCTCGACGAGCTGTTCGACGCGCTGACCCTGATCCAGACCGGCAAGATCAAGCCGATGCCGGTGCTCCTGTTCGGGCGCGACTACTGGAAACGGATCATCGACTTCGAGGCAATGGCCGACGAAGGCGTGATCTCCGAAGCGGACGTGGACCTGGTCCAGTTCGTGGAGACCGCCGAAGAGGCCTGGCAGCACATCCGAGACCATTACGGGATCACCGACAATCCGTGCGCCTGACCGGCCGACGCCTCGTGCAGCATCATGCGGTAGAGACCGGCCACGATGTCCGCCACCATTCTCTCGTCGAAGCAGGCTTCCGCCAGCCGGCGGCTCTCCTGCCCCATCGTTCGACGTAGAGCGGGATCTCGCGCGAGGCGGTCGATTGCCCCGGCGAGGGCAGCGACATCGTTGGGCGGGACGAGGAGGCCGTTGAGGCCGTCCCGCACCACCTCGCGGCAACCGTCGGTATCGGTCGTCACGATCGGCTTTCCGCAGGCAGCGGCCTCGAGCAGCGCCTTCGGCAGGCCATCGCCACCGAGCGACGGCAAGATCGCGATATCGGCCTCCCGCCAGACCGCCGGGATGTCTTCCCGCCAGCCCCGCCACCGGATCGCGGGATGTCGTGACCACCGCGCGAGCGCCGCCTCGGAAAGCGCTCCCTTGTGATCCCTGTCAGGCTCGCCGACGAGATCGAGCCGGATGTCCCTGCCGTGGTCGGCGAGCCACCTCACCGCTCGCACCGCAACCTCGACTCCCTTGATCGGGATCATGCGGGCCACCAGCGTCACCACGACCGGGCCGGAGCTTTCCGGCCGGTCTGCGGGGCGATACCGATCCAGATCGACGCCGGCACCCGGTACGCGGTGAACGCGATCGGCCGGAGCGACATCGGTTCGGACGAAAGCTCGTTCGTGATCCCGGTTCTCCACCAGCAGCCGGGCATTCCCGTCGCACACGATCAGCCGAAGCGTGTGCCCCACCAGAGCCTTGAGCGTCCGGTCCCGGCTGCCGTCGGATACCCAGGTTCGCCCGAGCCCGGTGATGGCGCAGACTGTCGCCGGGCGGCGGGCGAGCTTCGCCGCCAATCCGCCGAGGATGACCGGCTTCAAAGCTATGCAATGGAGGATGTCGGGCCCTTGGCAGCGGAGCAGCCGCAGCACGGCCAGGAACGATCGGGCTGTGCCGAGCGGGCCCTCGCCGGAGCGCCGCCAGGGCAAAGAGACGGTTTGGAAGCCCTCGCGCTCGATCGCGGCGCGATGCTTCGAGAACCTGGTCGCGACCACGACCTCGAACCCGTCCGCGCGAGCGGCGCGCGCCATCGGCAGGAAGTGCGAATGGAAGAACCAATCCTCGGTAACGAGGTAGAGCAGCCGCGGGCGTGCTTTCATTGCCGACCGCGTGCGGCGCCGGGCGGACCTCCGCTCATATACTTGCCTTTAACTCGGTTCCGGCAGCATCCGGAGCGAGCGGCCCGGCGGCCGCCCCGCATGAAGGATAACTGCAGACGATGAGAATCGGCGATATCCTTGTTGCTTCCGGCATCATCACGCAATCCGGAATCGAGCGCGCGCTCGACCGCCAGAAGGAGGAGGGCGGCCGCCTCGGCGACAACCTTATCGCCCTGGGGCTGATCACCGAGCAGCAGCTGGAATCGATCCTGCACGAGCTGCCGCAGCCGCCGCGAACCCTCGCCGAGACCGGTATCTCCGAGAGCGAGCTGATGGCGCTGCTGATCAAGCTGATCTATACGCGCAATCTGGACACGCCCTCGCGCATCGCCGACGAGATGATGCTCTCGCCCCGTCTGGTCAACGCGCTTCTCGCCGAAGCGGAGAAGCGCCAGCTGGTGGAGGTCCTCGGCGCCAGCGACACCGGTTCGATGCTGTCGGAGCTCCGCTATTCGCTCAGTCAGGCTGGCCGCCGCCGGGCGGCGGAGGCGCTGGAGATGAACCAATATGTCGGACCGGCGCCGGTCTCCTTGCCCGCCTATCACAGCCGCATCCTGCGTCAGCGTATCACCAACGAACGGATCGGTCGGGAAGTGGTCGAGGAGGCCTTCGCCGACCTTTCGATACCGCCAGACTTCGTGCAGCGGCTGGGGCCGGGCATCAACTCCGGCCGGGCGATCCTGCTCTACGGTCCGCCGGGAAACGGCAAGACCTCGATCGCCGAGCGGATCGGCCGCATCTTCAACGACATCATCTACATCCCCTACTGCGTCGAGGTCGAGGGCCAGCTGATCAAGGTGTTCGACCCCAATCTGCACGAGATCGTGCCGAAGATGCAGAGCGAACGCTCCGGCGCCATCCGGCGCGAGGAGATCGACCGGCGCTGGGTGCCCTGCCAGCGGCCGATCGTCATCACCGGCGGCGAGCTGACGCTGGAAATGCTCGACCTGCAGTTCAATCCGCAGGCCCGGTTCTACGAGGCGCCGCTGCATGTGAAGGCGCTGGGCGGCACCTTCATCATCGACGATTTCGGACGTCAGCTCGTCCAGCCGGAGCAGTTGCTGAACCGCTGGATCGTGCCGATGCAGAGCCGCGTCGACTTCCTCAAGCTTCACACCGGCAAGAGTTTCTCGCTGCCGTTCGACGAGTTGCTGATCTTCTCGACGAACATGGACCCGCAGGACCTGATGGACCCGGCGTTCCTGCGCCGCATCCCCTACAAGCTCGAGACGACGGCGCCCTCGACCGAGCTCTATTACGAGATCTTCCGCGGGGTCGCGGAGAGCGAGAAGCTCGAGTTGACGGACGACGTGTTCCGCTACGTGCTCGACCGCCTCGGCACTGACGGCGAGCGCACCCTCGCCTGCTACCAGCCCCGGTTCATCGTCGATCAGGTGATCGCCGCCTGCAAGTACGAGAACGTCCCCCCCGAGTTCAGCATTGAACGCGTCGGCATCGCCCTCGACAACCTCTACACCAAGCGCAGCCGGAGCACCCATCCTTCGCCGCATAAAGTGGCCGGCCGATCTGCATAAACACCGCCGCGGCAGCAGCGCGCGACGACTAGGGCGAAGCGCACGTCCCGTCGAGGCCTCCCACTTTTTGAAGTTCATGACATTATATATTATTCAATTCTGAAGCCCCGGAGCCCGACTCTCCGGGCCAGCGAGATCGACCGAGAGAGGGAAGAGGCCCATGACGCTGACTGTGGTACCGACAGGAGAAACGCTGGGAGCCACCGTAAAGGACATTGACCTATCGGCTCCCCTCGCGCAGGAGGACTTTGGTGAAATCCTCTTGGCTCTCGGCCATTTCGGTGTCTTGCGCTTCCCTGATCAGAACCTCGACGCACGAGCCCTGAAGCAATTTTCGGAGCGATTCGGCGGGTTACAGGTCTCTTTGAGCGGGATGTACACCGACCCCGAGGTTCGCGAGGTCATGATCCTGTCGAACATCGTTGAGGACGGAAAGCCGATAGGTCTCGCGGACGCCGGTCAGGATTGGCACACCGACATGTCCTACAATGCAGTGATCGGCTTCGTGAACGTCCTCCATGGTGTGAAGGTGCCGCGGCGGAACGGCGAGCCATTAGGCGCCACCGAATTCGCCAACATGCGGGCTGCCTACGAAGATCTGCCATCGGATCTGAAGGAGCGGCTCGCAGGCATGACCGTAACGCACGACTTCAACAAGTTCTGGGAGAACATGCGAAGCCGCGAGGGCAGCAGGCGACCGCCGCTCACCGAAGAGCAGCGCCGTCGTCGTCCGCCGGCGGTTCATCCGATCTTCCTCACGCATCCGATCACGGGCGAGAAGGTCCTGTACGCGAACCCGGGATATGCGGAACGGATCAATGAGCTCGACGAGGAGGAAAGCCGGGAGACACTGGCCTTTCTGTTCGAGCACCAGCTGAAGCCGAAATACCGCTACACTCACCGCTGGACCGAGGGAGATGTTCTGGTCTGGGACCACATCGGCACATTGCACAACGCGGTGGCCGATTACGGGCCGGACGAACACCGGCTGATGAAGCGGTGCCAGGTCTATGCCGACCGGATCTTCGACCCCGCTTTCGTCAAGGCGGCGCTCTCGGCGAGCGCCGCGCACCCGTAGGCTGACGCTACGCCCGGCCGGCAGCCGCGCCGGCCGGGAGCGGTTCGGCGGCATCCATGTCGTTCAGATGACAGGCACTCCGGTGGCCCGCGGCGATCTCCCGTAGGACCGGTCTTTCCACGCTGCAGCGGGGCATCGCGTGAGGACAGCGCGGATGAAAGTGGCAGCCTGATGGCGGGTTGAGGGGGCTCGGGATCTCTCCTTTGATTGCCGAAAAGCGCCGCTTACGCAGATCGAGGCGCGGGATTTCGGCGAGCAGCCCTTGGGTGTATGGATGATTCGGCCGCGAGAAGATCTCGCCGCTCGGGGCCTCCTCGACCACCCGGCCCGTGTACATGATCACCACCCGGTCCGAGAGGTGCTGGACCACGCCCAGATCGTGGCTGATGAACAGGTAAGTGAGATCGAGCTGTTCTCGCAGATCCAGCAACAGGTTGAGGATCTGCGCCTGGATCGAGACGTCCAGAGCCGCCACGGCCTCGTCGCAGACGAGGAATTCGGGCTGCACTGCAAGGGCGCGAGCGATCCCGATGCGCTGCCGTTGACCGCCACTGAACTGATGGGGGAACCGCCGCCTGTAGGAAGGATCGAGCCCCGCGCGGTGAAGTTGCTCGCTCACGTAGGCTTCGACATCGTTGCTGACCACCCGATGAACACGAGGCGCCTCTCCGACGATCTCCGAGACCCGCATGCGAGGGTTCAAGCTTGCGAACGGGTCCTGGAAAATCATCTGCGTCTTGAGTTTTGCCCGCCTCCGTTCTCGGGTTGGCAACTGCGCCACATCCTTGCCTCTGTAGAGGACAGTCCCGCTCGAGGCGGGGAGAATGCCGGCGACAATCCGGCCGAGGGTGGACTTTCCGCAGCCGGACTCCCCGACGAGGCCCACCACCTCGCCCGGCATGATCCGAAGACTCACCTCGTCGACGGCATGCACCACGGGCGGCTGCTTGGCCAGACCGAGGCGGGTCGCGAGCCGCCCCACGACATCCTGGGTGCTGGAGAAACGCTTGCTGATATTACGAAGCTCGATGATCGGTTCGCTCACACTGCTCACGCCGCGTACTCCCGCTGCGGGTGGAAACAGCGCAGAGCATGGTTGGGCTCCGGTGTCGTGATCGGCGGATCCTGCTCGCAGGCCATATCGGCGTGCGCACACCGGCTACGAAACGCGCAACCCGGCGGGAGATCGAGCAGGTTCGGCGTCATGCCCGGGATCTGCACCAGTCGTTTGCGCGCCCGGTTCTGGCTGGGAACGCTGCCGATGAGCCCGTGCGTGTAGGGGTGCAGAGAACGGTCCAGCACGGAATCCACGTTACCTTGCTCGACGATCCGGCCCGCATACATCACGGCCACCTCGTCGGCGAGGCCTGCTACGACCGACAGATCATGGGTAATCCAGATCAGCGCCGTGCCGTGATCCCGCGCGAGTTTCTGAACTTCCGCCAGGATCTGCGCCTGGATCGTGACATCGAGCGCGGTCGTCGGCTCATCGGCGATGATCAGGTCGGGCTGGTGAAGCATCGAAATGGCAATCGCGACCCGCTGCCGCATGCCTCCCGAGAGCTGGTGAGGATAGGCCGAAAGCCGCTCCTCGGGCGACGGAATACCGACCATTCCCAAAGCGTCGCGCGCGCGTGCACGTGCTTCCTGCTTGCTGATCTTATCGTGTGCGAGAACCGCCTCCACCATCTGAGTGTCGATGCGCAGAACCGGATTCAGCGTCATCATGGGGTCCTGGAAGATCATGGCGATGCGGTTGCCGCGCAGCTGCCGCATCTCCTTCTCAGAAAGCTTCGACAGGTCCCGGTCCCGAAATAGAATGCGGCCGCTCGTGATGCGGCCCGGTGGGTCGATGAGGCCGATGATCGAGAAGCCCGTGATGGATTTGCCCGAGCCAGATTCGCCGACCAGTCCCAAAATCTTTCCGCGCCCGACAGTGAAGGATACGCCGTCGACGGCGCGCAGCACGCCGCCCTTGAGGAAGAAATGCGTCTTCAGATCCTGAACCTCCAGCGTCGGCGAGTTCCGATCCGTAACGCTCGTTACCGTCATCGCTGATTTCTCGGATTGAGTATGTCGCGCAGATGGTCGCCGACGAGATTGATCGACACGATGGTGATCAGGAGGGCGACACCGGGATAGAAGCTGATCCAGTATCTGCCGGACAGCATGTACTGATAGCCGTTCGCGATGAGCAGGCCGAGCGAAGGCTCTGTGATCGGCACGCCGAGGCCGAGGAACGACAAGGTCGCTTCCAGCGAGATGGCGCGGGCGACCTGCATCGTCGCGATTACGATCAGCGGCGGCAGGCAATTCGGCATCAGATGACGAAACAGGATTCGCCGAGGCGGCAGGACGAGACACTCAGCCGCCTCGATATACTCGCGCTGCCGCTCGACCAGAGCGGTACCTCGTACGGCGCGGGAATAATAGGCCCACTCGACGACGATGATCGCCAGAACGACATTCATCACACCGTTGCCCAGGAAGGCGAGGATCATCAGCGCGACCAAGATCGCGGGGAACGAGAGGAACAGGTCCACGATGCGCATGATCAGGCTTTCGACCCATCCGCCCACGTAACCGGCGAAGAGACCGAGGCAGGAGCCGAAAATGCACGCCAGCACCGCGGAGCCGACGCCGACCAGCAATGAAATGCGCAGTCCGTACAGCATGGCCGAGACCATGTCCCGACCCTGGTCGTCGGTGCCGAGCCAATAGGTGTAACCGTCCATCGACGTTTCGCCGGGAGCCAGGCGGCTGTCCATGATGCTGATCTGCGTGAGATCGTAAGGGTTCTGCGGCGCAATCCAGGGCGCGAGCACAGCCGCGACTGCGATCATGCCGAAGACGACGAGGCCCGTGAGCGCGAGCTTGGAGCTTGCAAATTGCTGCCAGAATGCTCGAAGGGCGGATTCTTCGTGCCGCTTCGAAACAGAAGGGGGAATGACGGGAGCAGAAAGCTCGGTATCGGCGCCGATGCTCATGTGCGTGACTCCAGTCGCACGCGCGGATCCAGCACGGAGTAGAGAATGTCTACGATCAGATTGAGGGTGACGAAGAGAAGGACGATCATCATCAGGTACGCGACGATAACCGGCCGGTCGAGCACGTAGATGCTGTCCACGATCAGCTTGCCCATTCCCGGCCAGTCGAAGATCGTCTCGGTAACGACCGCGAATGCAATCAGGGAACCGAGCTCGAGCCCGAGAACCGTCACGATCGGGATCATGATGTTTTTCAGAACATGGACTCCGATGACGCGCGCCGGCTTCAACCCCTTGGCCCGGGCGAACTTCACGAAGTCCATGGAAAGCGTCTCTCGCGTGCCGGCCCTCGTCAGGCGAAGCACCATTGAAAGCTTGAACAACGCGAGATTTACCGCCGGCAGCAGCATGTGCTGCAAGCCGTCGGCGGTCAGGAAGGACCAGCGTACCCCGAAGACTTCGACCGTCTGGCCTCGCCCGCTGCTCGGCAGCCAGCCGAGCTGCACGGCGAACACCATGATCATGACGAGCCCGACCCAGAAAGTCGGAAGCGAGAACCCGAGAATGCTGCCGGCCATGATAGTCTTGGATGCTTTGCTGTCCGGGTTCAGCCCGGCGTAGAGACCAAGGGGAATACCGACCAGGATCGCAATCAGCAGCGCAAGAACGGCAAGCTCCAGCGTCGCGGGCAGCCGGCTGAAGACGAGCCCCAGCGCCGGCTCGTTATAGACAAAGCTGTTACCGAGACTGCCCCGCAGCGCGTCCGAAACGAAGTTCAGATACTGCTTCCACAGAGGCTGGTCCAAGCCGAGACTGGCGATGAGGCGAGCCCGTTCTTCTTGGGTGGCTTCCGGGGAGATCAATACCTCCACGGGATCTCCGATGACGTTGACCGCCACGAAGACCGTCACCGACATGGCACCGACGATGAGCAGCGCCTGCAGAATTCGACGCAACAACCATGTCGTCATTGTTGCCCCCTTCCCTCAACTCCTGACGGGCACCATGCGGCGGGCCCCAATGGCTCCGTCGAGCTCGGCACCTCCGTACAGTTCCCGGTTGCTGTTCAGGCAGCGGCAGTGTCGTCCAGCAACCAGGCGGCGCCGGACTCCTGGGCGATGGCCTTCAACTTCCCGGCGAGGTTGCGGGCGACTGGGATGCCCTCCCGACCGCGCTGGGCCGCCTTCCGCCGTTCGGGATCGCCGGCGACCATCACGGGCTGATCGGGATCGGTCGGCCGCGTCGCCCGCAAAGCGTCGCAGAAGGTCGCGACGTCATCCCGGAAGTCGGCCGTGTCGCGGAACAGGCCCGGATCGATCGCCATGAAGAAGTGACCGATGTCCATCCCGGTCGGCTCCTTCGTGTGCATCGGATCGGTGATCAGAGTGGCGCCGGACATGCACGACCCGAGGATGTTCACCATCGCGGCGAGCCCATAGCCCTTGTGGCTGCTGCCCTCGGGCGTTCCGCCGAGAGGCGTCAGGAACCCGCCCTTCTCGCGTGCCTCGAGCGGGTCGGTGCTCGGGAGGCCGTCCTTGGTGACGACCCACCCGGGCGGGCAGGGCAACCCCTCATTGGCCTTGTTACGAATCTTGCCGGCTGCCACGGTCGTGGTTGCCATGTCGAGCAGGAACGGCTCGCCGTCGCGTCCGGGCGCCGCAAAGGCAAGCGGATCGGTGCCCAGCTTCGCCTCGGCGCCGCCGGTCGGTGCCACTTGAATGCCCGATGCGCTTGTCGCGACGAAACCGACCAACCCGGCTTCGGCCGCCATGTTCGCATAGAAGCCGCAAGCGCCGAAGTGCGCTGAGTTCCGCACTGTGACGATGCCTACGCCCGACGTGCGAGCCTTGGCGATCGCGGTGCCCATCGCCAAGCGGGACGGCACATGACCCAGCCCTCCATCGCCATCTACCGCGGCAGAAACCGGGCTTTCCCGGCCGACCGAAGGTTTGGCGTCCATGCGGATCCGGCCCTCGCGCACGCGCTCGTTGTAGACAGTAAGCATGGAAATGCCATGACTGTCGATCCCGTGCAGATCGGCCCAAGCCATGACCTCGGCAGTCTTCGAGGCGTTCTCGGCCGGCATGCCCCATGCGGCCAGAATGGTCTCTATCTGGCGCCGATGTGTCTCGTAAGGTACGGGCATTTCGCTGTCTCTCTCTTAATCGATCTCTTTCTCGTCAAAACGGTTCTTCGGCCACGAACTTGTTGCGCAATAGACCGATTCCGGAGATCTCGATTTCGACGACATCTCCCGCCTTCAGGTCCGGAGAATCGCCGTCGGTGCCCATCCAGATCACATCGCCGGGATAGAGCGTCAGATACCTGGTCATCGTGCTGATGAAGGTCCCGACGCCGAACAGCATCTCGTTCGTGCGGAACTCGGTCGTTGTCTCACCATTCAGGCGGACAGTGGTCTGGAGGGCATCCAGATCCACGTCCGTCTCGATCCACGGCCCCATAGGCTTGAACGTGTCGGTGTTCTTGGAGCGCCAGAAGGTCCGATCCGATCGCTGCCAGGTGCGCTCGGAGACGTCATTGCCAATCGTGTATCCGAGGATGCAGGAAAGCGCGTCCGCCTCGCTCAGGTGCTTGGCCTTCTTCCCGATGACAGCGACGAGTTCCCCCTCGTAGTGCACCTTCTCGGTCGCGTCACTCGGGATTACGACATTCTCTTCGTGCGCGATGAGAGCGTTCACGGCACGGTAGCCGACTTCCGGACGATCCGGCAGAATTGCCGTTTCTCCGCGTTTCGCCGCCCGCTCCAATATGTGGGCGGCATAGTTGCGCCCGACGCAATAGAAGGTCCGCGGAATTACGGGAACCTCGATCTTGACGTCGCCGAGCGCGTGTGTACGTCGGCTGCGCTCGAACCCGGTGAAGGGATCTCCCGAAACCTCCTCGATATGATCTCCTTCGAGAATCCCGTATACGGGCCCGTTTCCGTTCGAAAATCTCACCCAGCGCATCGTTCCTCCTTCACCCGCGCGGCTCGCGCCTTCTCGACTGACAGAACTATCAAGTGTCCACGCGGGCGAAGCTCGGCGGGTCGCTCCGCAACGCTTCTATGCGCCAACCGTCGGCCGTGTCGCGGAGGCGCGCACGGATGGTGCGGATGTTTTCGATGCCTTCGAGGGGAGAAGGGCCTTCCGGAACGGTTCCGGAATCGTGACGCACGACAAGCATGTAGCCGATCACCTCGGCGGTGCCTTCGTCCTCTCCGAGACGTGCGAACATATTGGTCAGAAGATGATGGATTCGCCGTGTCGGCGAACGCTGCGACATCGCCTCCAGGAGCGCCCGACGGTCGCGAAGCTCCTTTCCTTGCCGATGCCAGACCCCGTTCGGGTGCATCAGGCCCGCCATCGTTTCGTAATCAGATTCGTCGAGACACCTGAAGAAGCTCGTGACGAGGTGCACGGCTTCACAGCGCCGCTCGCGCGACGTGACACTTTGCGACATTTGCTGATTCCTCGGATGGATCGGTCAGGCCGTCGCGAGATGCTGCATCGCCGGCTCCGCGAAGCCGGGCTCGAATACCCGTGTGGCCAGAACTTGGCACCGGATCATGTGACGATGTTCATCCGGGCGATAATCGGCGATGGCTCGATGGATCGTACCGAGATTGTCCCAGATCAGCAGGTCCTTCTCGGTCCAGGAATGCACGTAGCGATACTCGGGACGCAGTTGATGTTGGAACAGAAACTCGAGCATTTCGTCGCTCTCCCGTTCCGGCAATTCGTTGATCCGAGTCGTGTAGCCGGGGTTGGCATACAGGATCTTCCGTCCGGTGATCGGATGCGTGAGAAACAGCGGATGCGTGACCGGCGGCCGTCGCCGTCGCTGCTCTTCGGTCATCGGCGGCCGCGGGCTGTTTTTGTCGCGACGCATGTGTTCCCAAAACTTGCTGAAGTCGTGGGTCGCCGTCGCCGTGGCCAATCGCGTTTTGATGTCTGCCGGCAGACCCTCATAAGCCGCATGCATGCTGGAGAATTCGGTGCCGCCGAGGACCTTCCCGTCCCGACGCGGCACCGTGATCCCGTACAGCACGTTGACGAAGCCCATCACGTCCCGATACGACATGTCCGTGTGCCAATCCTGGCCGGCGTCGGGCGAGCCGATATACGCGCCATCCCGCTTGATGTTGGAGAGCGTGCTCACCCCGGGATGCTCAGTCTTGTCGCCCCGGCTCGAGGTCTGGACTTCGCCGAACCGTTCCGAAAAGGCCTTGAGCGACACCGGATCGAGCCGCTGATCCGGAAAGCGCAGAACGCCGTATCGACCGAGCGCCGCCAGCACCTGCCCGAACGTGTCATCGTCCATCGGCACAGACACATCGAGCTGCTCTATGGTCGCCCCGAGCGGGCCGTCTACAGGCTTCACGATCATCTTGGTTTCCTTGCCTTCTATTCTGGTTGTTCGAAACAGTGGCCACCCGCGGCTTTCGCCGCGCCGACGCATTCCGACCACCGATCATGACTTCCGGTCGCCGTCGCGCGGGACGGCCGAGACCCATGAATTTCGCGTAGCTTCTGGCTGCGCCGCCCTTACCCGCTTGGTTCGTTTACGCGGTTCGCGCATCGTTTCGAAGGCAGCCGCACTGGAGCGCACCACCAGGTCCACGTTGAACCGATAGCGCGCCGGGTGGTACCGAATGACCAGATAATGAAGCCGCTCGCCGCTGGTCGTGAAATAGACTCGCCGAGCCCGTATAATCGGTGTGCCTTCTGGGATCTCCAGGTAGCTGGCGGCAACTTCGTCGGCCGCCACTGCGTCGAGCTGTTGTTCGGCGCGCTCTATCCTCCGGCCGATACGCATACCCATGGCGTGCACCGATGGCACCTGGGCGTGGAAATCTTCTTCGGACATGCGTCGATCGGGCGCGTCGAGCGAGTAGGCATCGACGACGGTCAACGCTTCTCCGTTTCGTCGCACCACGCTGCGAATATGGTTGATCCCGACACCCACCTCTACCTTCAGCGCCGAAGCGACCCGCTCGTCGGCCACCTCCGTTTCGTTGAGAACAGGCGTGCTGGTGAATGCGCGGGAGTCATCGAGAAATCCGACCAGATTGAATTCACGCGCGCTCGCGCGGTCGCGGCCGGTAACGAACGTGCCCACCCCTCGCTTCCGCACCAGCAACCCGCGGTCGACGAGACGCAATATCGCGTTCCGGATGGTGATCCGGCTCACCCCGTACTGACTGCAGAGGGCACTTTCCGGCGGAAGCATGTCGCCGGCTTCAAACTGGCCACCCGTAATCCTCTGCAGCAGGTCGTCCGCGACCTGCTGATAAAGACTCTTCGGCTCAATATGACGCACAAGGTCGTCCATACGCCTGCGCCGATCTCCACGAGGGCAGTTATCGATGAGTGCAGGCGCTCGTCACCCGCAGAATGGGATGTCCTTCACCTGACACGAGCACCTTGAGGCGGCTCTTTCCTTTAGCCGTTCATTCTGCATAATGTCCTGACAAATGCAATCGCGCGTGCGCTGTGGGGAGGGGGCTCCCGGGAAGCGCGGCATAATCGGACATCCTTATTACTTGTATTCGCTCATGACGGCGAAGGCTGAATGGCCAGACCCACCGGAAGGGAGGTTGCGAACGTGAGACGGTTTTGGTGTGCATCGGCATTGGCCGGTGTGATGGCGCTCGCTGCGGGAGCCACCGGCGCTCAAGAGCTCAAGATGGCGGTGGGATCGGAAGTCACTTCGATCGACCCTCACTACCATAACATTTCCCCCAACAACGCCCTCGCGGCAGGCATCTTCGCGACCCTGGTCGATCGCGATCCGCAAGGTCGGCTGCAGCCCAGCCTGGCCCTTAGCTGGAAGCCGATCAGCGATACGGTCTGGGAGTTCGAGCTTCGCCCGGATGTGGTGTTTCACAACGGCTCGAAGTTCACCGCCGAGGACGTCGCCTTCACGATCGAGCGTATCCCGCAAGTCGTGAACAGCCCCGGCTCATTCTCCACTTACATCTATTCGATAGAGCGGGTGGAGATCATCGATCCGTTGACCGTGCGGCTGCACACCAAGGCGCCGGACCCACTGCTGCCGGTCAGCATGTCGACCGTGTGGATCCTCGACGACGAAACGCACCAAGGCCTCGGCACGGCGGATTTTAATTCGGGCAAAGGTGCAATTGGCACCGGGCCGTACCGCTTCGTGTCCTACCGTCCGGGCGAGGTGATCGAGCTGGAGCGGAACGACGACTATTGGGGCGAGGCTCCGGACTGGGAGCGGGTCAACTATCGGATGATCACCAACGACGCGGCACGTGTCGCGGCGCTTCTGTCCGGGGACGTCGATTTCATCAACCAGCCGCCGACCAGCGATATCCAGCGCCTCAAGAACGAGCCCGGCTTGGTCACGTCGGAGATCGACAGCCTGAGACTCTTCTATCTCCTCTTCGACCAGACCGGCGAAGCGCAGTTCGTGACGGATATGTCGGGCAAGCCCCTGACCGGCCCCGAGAACCCTCTGCTGGATTCCCGCGTTCGTCGCGCTCTGACGCTCGGCATCGATCGTGAAGCGATCGTCTCGCGAATCATGGAGGGCAATGCCGCCGCCACCGGCCAGTTCATGCCGGAAGGCGCGAAAGGTCATGTACCGGACATCGGGGTTCCCGAGTTCGACCCGGAAGAGGCGAAGCGACTGCTGTCCGAGGCCGGATATCCCGACGGATTCCAGCTGACGTTGCACGGCTCGAACGATCGGTACCCGAACGACTCGCTGATCATGCAGGCGGTCGGCCAGATGTGGGCTCGGATCGGGGTGCCGACCAAGGTCGTGGTCGCGCCCTACGCCAGCTACATCACCCGAGCTTCGCGGCAGGAGTATTCGGCTTTCCAGGGCTCCTGGGGCTCCTCGACCGGTGACCCCCTCGTCGGTCTCCGCTCGGTGTTCGCGACCTACGACAAGGAACGCGGCCTCGGCTCGGTCAATCGCGGGCGCTACTCCAACCCGGAACTTGACACGCTGCTGCTGCAAGCGATGCAGGAATTGGACGAGGAGAAGCGTGAAGCCATGGTCCACGATGTGATCCGCATGGCGATGGAGGACACCGCGATCATCCCCCTACATTTCCAGAGGAACATCTGGGTGATGCGCGAAGGGATCTCGCACGTGGCGCGCATGGACGAACATACGCGCCCGCAGGATGTTAAGCGCGACGACGCCACACGCTGATCCCGAATTCCACTGAATGGGGGTGAACGCCGTCGGTAGCACGATGCGCGTTCATCCCCTTTTTTGCGGGCGACCGGCTCGCCGACGCCACGTACCGAAGGATGTTCGAGATGAAAGATCTTGAGACGACTCTCAACACGATTTCCGAATCCGAGCCGTTCAAGACGGGCTGGTACATCAAGGACCTGAAGGCGAACAAGATCTACACCCGTTTCGGCGACGACGTATTCCCGTCCGCCAGCACGCGCAAGACGTCTATCATGATGGCCGCACTGGCGGCCGTACACCGGAAGGAGCTCGATCTGCGTGAGGAGTGCATCCTGGAGGAACGGCTCCAGGATGACGTGAAATCCGGCACGCTCCAGTTCATGACGCCAGGGACGAAGCTCCCCTTCCGGGACGTCCTCGTCAACATGATGATCACTAGCGACAATGTCTCGACGCAGATGGTGCTCGAGCGGATCTCACTCGAGCAGATGAACGAGTACTGCCGCTCGCTCGGAATGGAGAAGACGTCACACACGATCAAATTCCCGCCGAGCAACCTGCCCTACGACCACGACCTTTATGCCGTTACGACGACGTCGCCGGCCGACCAGGGGCTCCTGCTCGATCTCATAGTAAAGGGGGCGCGGGACGAAGCCGCAGCTGCGAAACTTGGATCGACGCCGGAGCTTTGCCGCTTCGCCCTTGACGTGCTGACCTGGCAGCGTCTGACCAAGATCATCGCGGCGCACCTGCCAACTGGCACTGTCGTCGGCAATAAGACCGGCACCGGCAAGCGCGGGCGGATGGACATGGGCATCGTCTATCGAAACGAAGAGCCCCTGTTCATAATGACCTACTATACCGATCAGGTTCCGATCGACATGCCGAACGGGCTGCCGGGTCATGCTGCCGCGAACCAACTCGGCGCTCGCCTCGCCCGCGCCTGCTGGGACGCGATCGCCTGATCCCACCCAGGTTCCGACGGCAGATCCCTTCATCGACCGCAGCGGAGAGAGCTCCCCGCACTTGACGAGGCGCAGGTGCTCGATTCGCCGACCGGAGGCCTCGCATCGCGCACCAGCACCCCGCGGCTCCCGGCTGCCCGGACGCTTAGGGTGTCCCCAACGTGCCGGCCCGCACCCCGTATTTCGAAGGAGAGACGGCTGCTGCGTGCGCAGAGCCGCCGGATATTGCAGCCGGTGCAGGTCTCGGCTCTACTTCTGCTCAACATCGGAAAAACAAGCAAGAAGGAAGCGCCTCGATGACTTCTCTCCCTATGACCTCTGCCATGGTGGCCGCGCTGGGTTTGGCCGGTATCGCGTTCCAGGCTTCTGCGGCGGAGCTGCCCCCCACTATCGCCTGGACGGCCTATGACGTCGGCGGTCACGGCTACAATCAGGCGATCGGCATCGGTTCCGCCCTGAAGCAACATGCCGGAGTAACGCTCCGGGTGCTTCCCGGAAAGAACGACGTCTCGCGCCTGGCGCCCCTGCGCGACGACAAGGTTCAGTTCGCCTCGACCGGCATCGGCTCGATCCAGGCCTTCGAGGGGGCCGAGGTCTTCGGGCGGCGGGAGTGGGGGCCGCAGCCAGTTCGGGTCGTCGCGATGGCCAACGGCACCGTCTGCGCGGCGGTGATGGCCGCGGGCGACGCCGGCATCACCAGTGTGGAGGACCTGCGCGGCAAGCGCGTCGCGTGGATCAAGGGCGGCTCCGCCAACAATCATGTCGTATCGACGATCCTGGCCTTCGGCGGGCTGACGTGGGACGACGTGGTGAAGGTGGAGCTAGGGGGCTACGCCGGAGCGCACGATGCCGTCATCAACGGCCAGGTCGATGTAGCCCAAGGCGCCACCACCACCGGGGGTGCCGCCAAGCTCGCCGCCTCGCCTCGCGGCATCTTCTGGCCGCCCCAGCCCCACGACGATGAGGCCGGCTGGGAGCGTCTCCTTGCCGTCTCGCCCTTCATGGGCAAGCACAAGTGCGCCGAGGGGGCGGGGATCACCACCCCCTTCGACAGCGTGACCTATCCGTACCCGGTGCTGCTGGCCTACGCCGAGAGCGACGACGACCTTGCCTATGCGATGGCGAAAGCCTTGCAGGACTACCTCCCGTATTACAAGGACTCGGTCACCGGCTTGGATGGTTGGGCTCTCGACCGGCAGATCCTGGATTGGGTGATCCCGATCCACGACGGGGTAATTCGCTACCTGAAGGAAGAAGGTCGCTGGACTCCGGCATTGCAGGAGCATCAGGATGGCCTCCTGGAACGTGGGCGGCTGCTCGCCGAGACCTGGCAGGCCTTCGTCGCCGAGGCCCCGTCGGATGAGGCTGAATTCCAGTCCGGCTGGATGGCCGCCCGGGCGGACGCCCTCGATGGGGCAAACCTGCTGCCGATCTGGCGCACCTGGGAATGACCTGCACGACCTTTCAGGACTGTGTCGACCGGAGATATCGACACCCCTGACGATCAGGCTCGTCGCCGCGGCAGGGGCAATGCGCGCCGCGCCCGGCGACGAGAACCTGGTCCATAGAAATCGGACACTGCTAGCCGGACCGGGATGCGCTCCCGCACGCGGGGCCTGGCACATGGAGCCGGCGCGGGCGCTGTAGCGAAGGCAATGGCGTACCGCTGTTCGATACGTTATCCTCGCTCTACGAACATGGCCGCAGGGACGCACGCGAATGTGCGAGGTGCCGGGGGTCCTTGAGTCTCATTGCAGCCCTGGCGCTGACTACGCCGGTCGACTCGCCGGAAGCCATCTCGACGCGAAACACGGCCTCTTCTACGGCGGCAAATTTCCGCCCGCCGGCGCCTCTCGGCATCCGTCCTTCAGCACAGTCGCGGTGATCATCGGGCTTTCTCTTTGAGGAGATTGCGTCCATGCCTGTCAAGCCGACGTACCCTGGGGTCTATATCGAAGAAATTCCGAGTGGCGTGCGCACAATCACGGGCGTGGCCACATCCGTGGCGGCCTTCGTCGGCTACTTCCCGAAAGGGCTGCAAGACGAGGCCGTGCATCTCTTCAGCTATGCCGACTTCGAGCGCGAGTATGGCGGCATCAACCGCGACAGCCCGGCGAGCTACGCCGTCCAGCAATTCTTCCTGAACGGCGGCAGCGAAGCCTATGTCGTCCGGGTCGGCCACGACGGCAGCGGCGGCGGCACCGCAACGGCGACCGCGGGCGTCGTGCTCACGGCGCAGCCGGGCGGAGCCGGCGACGAGATCGTGCGGGTTCGTGCCGGCCGGCGCATCCGCGCCGGCATCGCGCTGAACCCCGGCGCCTGGGGCAACTTCCTCCGGGTGGAAGTCGACTACGACACGACCGACCCCGCCGAGCTGTTCAACCTCGTCGTCTCCGAAGTCCGGGTCGACGGCGACCGAACCACCGTGCTGCAGACCGAGACCTTCCGCAATCTCACCATGGAGCCGGATACACCCAACAATGCGATCGAGGTAGTGAACCAGGGCTCGCAGCTGGTGCAGCTGGATCGCGCCGGCCTCAATCCGGCCAATCTGCCTTCCCCCTTCAACCCTGCCTTCCGTCCGGCGGCGACAGGCACCCTCGGCGGACCGCTGCCCAGCCCCGTCGCTATCCCCGCCGACGGTGCGGCATTCAACGTCACGATCCAGGGCGGGCCCACCGTCAACGGCACATTGCAATACGGCGCCAGCACCCCGGCGACCTATGCCGGCCTGCGCTCGTTCGTGGAGCAGGCGATCCGGCGTGCGGCCGCCGACGCCGCCGTTGCCGACGGCCAGAAGCCGCTGCTGGCGGGTGCCACCGTTCAGATGATCGGCGCCGGCACGGCCTCGAACCCTCACCGTTTCGTCGTCCGTGCCGGGCGAGCGGCCCGGCCGTTCGATCCGGCCACGCAGCTGAGCTTCGGCGGCGCCGGCGCGGTCGGTGCAAGGCTGGCGGGCGGAACCCAGGTCCGCAACGTCCAACAGCTGCCCGCCGCGGGCGGCGCGGACGGGACGCTGCCCCTGCCCGCCGGCGTCATCCAGGGCGTGCGTGCCGCCAAGTCCGGCATGTTCGCACTCGAGGACGTGGACCTCTTCAACATCCTCTGCATCCCCGAAGCTGCGGACATGGCCAACGCCGGCGACATGCGCTCGATCTATACGCAGGCCGAGGCGTACTGCGAGGAGCGCCGGGCGATGGTCATCGTCGACATCCCGGCGACGGTCGCGACGCTCGACCAGATGCAGACATGGCTCAGCGAAAACGAATCGCTGCGTCACCCGAATGCGGCCGTGTATTTCCCGCGCACCCTCATTCCCGATCCGGCCAACCAGAACCGGCCGGGCAGCATCGCCGCCTGCGGCACGATCGCCGGGCTGTGGGCGCGCACCGACGCGCAGCGCGGCGTCTGGAAGGCGCCCGCCGGCACGGATGCACGGCTCCGCAACGTGCAGAGCCTGGCATATCTCCTCACCGACCTCGAGAACGGAGTGCTGAACCAGGTCGGCGTCAACTGCCTGCGCACTTTCCCGATCTACAGCAGCATCTGCTGGGGCGCGCGGACGCTCGAAGGCGCCGATCTCATCGCCTCCGACTGGAAGTACATTCCGGTTCGCCGCACTACCCTGTTCATCGAGGAGTCGCTGTTCCGCGGACCGAAGTGGGTCGTCTTCGAGCCGAACGACGAGCCGCTCTGGGCCCAGGTCCGCCTGAACATCGGCGCCTTCATGCAGGACCTTTTCCGGAAGGGCGCCTTCCAGGGCTCGACGCCGCGCGAGGCCTATTTCGTCAAGTGCGACAGCGAGACGACCACGCAGAGCGACATCAACAACGGCATCGTCAACATCGAGGTCGGCTTCGCGCCCCTGAAGCCCGCCGAGTTCGTGATCATCAGGATCCGTCAGTTCGTCGGCGAGATCGAGACATAAGGAGATCGCGAGATGGCCCAGTTCACGGTCAACCCGCGCCGTTTCGACCCGTACAAGAACTTCAAGTTCCGGGTCAAATGGGACGGCCGCTACGTCGCCGGCATCAGCAAGGTCTCCGCCCTCAAGCGCACGACCGAAGTCGTCGAGCACCGCGAGGGCGGCGATCCGTCGACCAGCCGCAAGTCGCCGGGGCGCTCGAAATACGAGCCGATCACGCTGGAGCGGGGCGTGACACACGACATCGACTTCGAGCAGTGGGCGAACAAGGTGTGGAACTTCGGCGCCGGCGCCGGGTCGGAAGCCTCCCTGGCCGACTTCCGCAAGGACATCATCATCGACGTTTTCAACGAGGCCGGGCAGAAGGTTCTCGCCTACCAGCTCTATCGCTGCTGGGTCTCCGAGTATCAGGCGCTGCCGGATCTCGACGCCAACGCCAACGCCGTCGCCATTCAGACGCTGAAGCTGGAGAACGAGGGCTGGGAGCGCGACCTCGCGGTGACGGAGCCGACGGAACCGAGCTTCAACAATCCCGAGTAGTCGCCAATGACCGCCTGGTCACGGGCTCTGCTACCGCATGGGCTCTGGCGCGAGGGAGAACGCCACAGCGACGCCGAGCTCCGCCCACTGTCCGGAGCCGACGAGGCGTTCCTGCTGGAAGCCGGCGACGGTCTCTCCCGCGCCGAGACCGTATCGCTGCTGCTGTCGCGCTGCGTTCGCCGCATCGGCGGGATCGAGCCAGCGAGGATCACCGATATCCGCGATCTGACCGTCGGCGACCGCGAGGCACTGCTGCTGCACCTGCGGCGTCTCTCGTTTGCCGAGCACATCTCCTCCGTCACGACCTGTCCTGCGCCCGATTGCCGCGAGCCGATGGATCTGGAGCTGGAGGCGCGAGACCTGCTGCTGCAACCGAAGGAGCCATCGGCGCCTCCGGTGGGGGAGGCCCGGCTCGATGTCGCCGGTGACGCCACCTGGACCGTGTCCTACAGGGCTGTGACGGGGGCGGATCAGGAGGCGATCGCGAGACGAGCGCGATCCGGCATCGAGGATGCGGTCGAGCTGCTGCTCGATCGCTGCGTTCTCGGCATCACCGACATCACCGGCGCGCCGGTACCGACCAACGCGGCGTTCGAAGTTCTCCGCGACCGCCTGCCCCAATTGTTGAGCGATCATGATCCGCAGGCCGAGATCCGCCTCTCGCTCCGCTGTCCGGTCTGCGGGCATGCGTTCGAATCGATCTTCGATACGGCCAACTACCTCATCGCGGAGCTCTCGGCGCGGGGGCGGACGATCTTCGACGAAGTGCATCTGATCGCGCGCCGCTATCACTGGAGCGAGGCGGATATCCTGTCGCTCGGCATCGGACGTCGGCGCCGCTATTTGGCGCTGATCCATGACGAAATGTCGGTGGAGGCGCGGGCATGAGCGATTTCCTCGTCAACCTCGCGAAGCGGGCTGCAGGGCTGCCGCCAACGGTGGCGACCCTGCTCCCGGCCCACCCGCCCGAGCCGGGGCAGTGGGACGAGCTCGGACCGCTCGATGTCGCAGAAGCTGGCGGGCCCGAGAGCGTCGCGGAACTGCCGCCCCGATCGGCGGCGCCGGATGCGAACCCACCGGCCGACGAGCTTCGGCCCTCGACGCGGGCTGAGGACGCGCGCCAACTACAGTCACCCGCCCCAAATCCGGAAGAGCGAACTTCGACCAAGGTGCAAGCGACGGAAATACACGCGTCTGACCCGCCACCCTCGCGCGAAATTCTCGATTCGAGCACGACTGAATCGCCGAGATCGCCGGGGTCTGAACGGGAGCCGATAGAAACCGTCGCCCCCGCCCCGTCCGAGTTGTCGGGAACCGTCGACCGCCCATCCCCGAGTTCTCCCCCGAAGTCGGTTCGAGCAGAGGCACGCGAGGCGGCGCCGGAACCGCTTTTGGGGCTGAGCGACGAGATGCTGTCGACGCTGTCGCCGATCGAGCCCTCCGCCCGCGAGGAGGCAGAACCCGAGCGACCTGCCGACCACGAAGCGCATATCGTGCCACGGCCGATGCCGGATCAACGCTTCGGCCCTGCACCGGAGACAGCGGTGGTCACTCACCGGACAGAGCCGACTCGTCCACCGGTCGAGGTCCGGATCGGGCGCATCGACATCGAGGTGGCGCGCGCCATGCCGCCACCGGCCGCGCCCGCCCCGCGCGAGCGGCCACGGGGCTTCGATGATTATGCGCGCCTGCGCAGCTATCTGGAGCGCTAGACGTGGCGGAGTTCACCGGGATCGCCGGCGTCAGCCGCAGCCTCAGGACCCTGTTGCGGGATCGCATGACCAATCCCGTGGCGGTGACACTGGCGCCACCGGACGTGACTGTCTCCGGCATCAACGGCGCCCGGGTGAACCTGTACCTGTTTCAGGTCACGGAGAACGCGGAGCTCAGGAACCAGGAGATCCCCGGGCGCGGCCACCCCGGCCGGTATGGTCGTCCACCGCTTTCGGTCAATCTCCGCTACCTCGTCACCTCGCACAGCGCGATCGAGGATCAGGAGGAATCCGACCTGAACGCTCAGGCGATCCTCGGCGACGTCATGCGGGTGTTCCACGATCATCCTGTCCTGACCGAGACCCTGACCATCACCCGCCCCGCCGCCGGCACGGTCGGCGACCCGATCCTCGACATCAGCCTCCGCGAAGAGTTCGAGCAGACGAAGATGACCCTCTTCCCCGCCAGCCTGGAGGAGTTGTCGAAGCTCTGGTCGGGCATGCACGAGGTCAACTTCCGACGGTCGCTCGTTTACGAAGCGACCGTGGTGCAGATCGACAGTCAGGCGCAGCGCCGCCTCGCACTGCCGGTGGCGGCGCGCCGGATCTTTGCCATCGCCCACCGGCGCCCGGAGATCACCGGCGCGTGGCGCGAGCCGGCACCGGGCGAGACGGTCCGGGAGACCCGCGTCCGACCCGGCGACCCGGTCGTGATCGAAGGGCGGAACATGGTCGCCGACCGCATCTATGTACGGTTCGGCGATCTCGAGCGGATCCGGATTTCTCCCGCCTCCTCCGGGCGCGTCGTCATCGCGGTGCCGGACGATACCTATCCGGCCGATCTGGATCACCCGGCGCCGAGGCCGATTCCGGTGCAGGACCGGCTGCAACCCGGTCCGCTTCTGGTCCAGATCATCGCCGAGCAACCGGTCGAAGGTGTGGAGGGTGCCCTCGACCGCGGCGCGACGATCGCCGAGCCCCGAAGCTTCCGATCGAACCAGGCCTTGCTAGAGTTGGTGCCGGAGATCACCGGCGTGTTCCCGGCCGACGGTACCGCCGCGGACCTGCTGCGCATCGATGGCCGGCGGCTCTATCACCGGGACCTTACCAGCTATGTCATTGTCGGCGACGCGCCGATCGAAGTGCGCGAGCCGGGCCCGACGGATCCCTGGTCGGCACCGACCGATACGAGCGTGCAAGTGCCGCTCTCGAGCCTCGCCACCGCGTTGCCTACACCGCCGGCCGGTGGCGAGAGCTATCCCGTGACGGTGCAGGTCAACGGGGCCCGCAGCTCAGCCGACGGCATTTCCTTCCTCTTCAGGCCGTGACATGAACGACGCGGCGGCCATGCATGAGGGAAAGACGATCGAGGCTGCAGCGACCCTGGATGGCCGGGCCTGGCTGGAGCCCGCCCTGCAGGCTCTGCGGCTCCGCCTCGAGCGCCGGATCCTGTGGCTCCGCTCCTCCCTCGCGGACGATGGGTTGCGCAGCTACGGCGAGCAGGTCGTAAGCGACGCTCGCGCCGATTGGCTGCTGCGGGGGTCGGGTGGCGCAGCGCAGGAAACTTTCTTGCGAAGCGACCCCGCGGCGATCGCGCTGACCGAGCACCTCCAGCGAGCCGAGCGCGAGGCGGCAGGCGTCCGACAGGCTCTCCTCGATGCCGGCACGCCCGCTCCAGTAGACGTGCTCGGCCGGATCTTCGGCCTCTCGCCGCTCGAGCAGGCACTTCTGGTGATGGCCCTGGCACCGCGCGTCGATGCCGCCTTCGAGCAGCTATACGGGTATGCTCATGACCGCCTCTCGGTCGTGCATGCGACGCAGCATCTGGCCGAGGCACTGCTCGCGCCGGATGTTCGCCCGCTCGACATCCGCCGGGCGCTCTTGCCGGAGTCTCCGCTGCGGCGATTCCGGCTGATTGAGCAGCAAGCCCTTCCCGGCCGAGTCGACATGAGCCTGCTCGCCCCGATCATGCTCGACGAGCGGATGGCGGATTTCCTGCTCGGCCTCAACTATCTGGATCCCGGCGCGGCCGAATATCTCGACCCCGTCGCGCCCGCTCTGCCCGCGCCGTGTCACCTGCCACTGCTGCGGCCGCTGGTGTCCGCCCTTGGCGACGATTCCCGTCCGGCGGTCGACCTGGTCGGCGAGCCGAGGAGCGGCCGGCGCGGCTTCGCCGCCGCCCTTGCCGCCGAAGCGGGGATGACGCTGGTTCGTCTGCGCCTCGAAGGACTGCCTGCGGAACTGGCCCGCCGTCTTGCCCAGCTCCGACGGATCGAGCGCGAGGCCGCCCTGCTGAGGCTCGCCGTCTTCGTCGATGCCGCTTCGGCCGATGGCGGGGAGAGCAATCGGGCGACCGCGCTGGAGGATGTACTGGAGCGGCTGGAGGCGTTCGCGATCGTCGCCAGCGGCCAGCCCGTTCACTCGCAGCGGCCGATCCGCTACGTGCATCTTCCCAAGCCGGACGCCGCTTCCCGGCGCGCACTCTGGCGGCAGGCGCTGTCAGCGGCTACTTCGGAGGCGGACGAAAGCGAGGTCCGATCGCTCGCGGCGCATTTCGATCTCGATTCGACCGAAATCCTGCAGATCGCTCGGGAGGCCGCAGCGGCCGACGGAACGAGCGGCGAGCGGATTTTGTGGCAGGT
>JAJUGE010000007.1 GCA_029268305.1 Alphaproteobacteria bacterium | reverse complement strand
TTCCCCACCAGACACCAGTCACCCAGCACCCGGCAGAAAAGCTCCTCGGAGCTCGCCTGTCACAAGCGTATCTACCAAGAGACACGCATCACGACAAACTCGCCTAGCCCGGCAAGCCGCCGCCCGCGCATCCCTTCCTCTATATTCAATTGTTCAACAGCGACAAAAAAGGCACGGCTTCAATCCGCGCCAACACCCGACGTCAATCGGGCGAACTTTCTATTTAGCGCTTGGCGCCCCCTTGTGCAAGGAGATTTAAGCGTCTCCTGCGAGGGCTCCGAAGAACCGCTCCGGACATCGGTCCGTCGCGGTGGAGCGGCTTATATGGCGAGAGCGGGCACCCTGTCAACAGCATATCTCGGAAAGCTCCGGCATCCACTCCACCCGCGCCGGAGGAAGAGGCGGCCGACGGCACAGTGAGCGTCGTCGGCACGCCCAACCCAGCTGGCCGTCACATGGCGGTGATACCGCCGTCGATGACCAGGTTCTTGCCGGTGATGTAGGTAGAGCCGGCGGAGAGCAGGAAACAGACGCCCGGCGCCACGTCGGAGGTTTCCGCATACCGGCCGAGCGGGATGTTCGCCAGCGTCTGCGCGGCGAACTTCGGTCCGCGCACGACCTCGGTCATCGGCGTGACGACGGTGCCGAACGAGACGGCGTTGACGCAGATGCCATAGCGGGCCCATTCGCGCGCCGCGCTCATGGTGATCCCGAGCACGCCCGCCTTGGCGGCGCCGTAGTTGATCTGGCCGATGGTGCCGCGCGTGCCGGCGATCGACGAAACGTTGACGATCTGGCCGTTGCACACGCCGGCCTCGCCGCTCTCGGCCCGCTTCATCATGTGCCGGCCGACCGACTGCAGGCAGAGATAGACGCCGGTGAGGTTGACGTTGATGACCTCGTCCCACTGTTCGCGCGTCATCTTGTGGATCATCGCCGCGCGAACGATGCCGGCATTGTTGAAGAGACCGTCGACCCCGCCCCATTCCTGCGTCATGTCCTCGACGATCCCGTCGATGAAGGACTGATCCGTGACGGTCCCGACATAGCTCTTCGCGTTCGCGCCGAGCTCTTCCGCGAGGCTGCCGAGCCCGTCGCCGTTCAGATCGACGATCCCGACCTTGCCGCCGAGCCCTGCGATCGTGCGGGCCACTTCACGTCCGATGCCCTGCGCCGCTCCGGTGACGAGCACGCGCCGCCCTTCGAGGCTGAACGGATTCTGCATCTTGGTAACTCCCTCCCGGGGTGATTGAAGCGACGGTCGCGCTTCTCCGCACGCTGCGGGTGCGCGCTGTCCGGCTCAGGATACGCGCAGAAGGCAACCACGTCTTCCCGAACGTCACGGAAGGATCAAACCTGTGGCGCCCCCAGTGCCGGATGGAGTAAGGATTCATCAACGACAATACTGCAGCCGTGCCCCGTTCGGGCGTAAGCGGCGACATGTTCGGAGGGAGAACACCCATGAGAAGGTTCCTGGGGCTTACGTTCTGTGCGATCTCGTTCGCCGCCATGGCGGTCGGGCCGGCACGCGCGGCGGAGGGCGAGACCTTCAAGATCGGCGCGCTCCTCGGCATGACCGGAGCGAGCAGCTATTACGGTACGGTCATGAGCCGCGGCGCCCAGATCGCAATCGACGAGATCAATGCCGACGGGGGCATCGATGGCACCAAGCTCGAGCTCCTGATCGAGGACCACAAGGGCGGCAACGCTCAGGCCGGCGTTGCGGGAATGAACCGCCTCATTAATATCCACGATATAAAGGCGGTTCTCACCTCGTTCTCGCCACCGACGCTGGCGGTCGCACCGATCGCTACCGAGAAGAAGATCTTCATGATCAACGGGGGCGGCTTCAGCGCGAAAATGATCGGCGCCTCGCCGTACCTGTTCCATAACCGCTCGCTCGCCACCGACTTCACACGTGGCATCCTTCTGCGCGCGAAGGAGCACGGATTCGAAAAGATGGCGATGATCTCGGTGAAAACCGACGCCGGCGAGAATGTCCGCGAGATCGCCCACCAATTCTGGCCGGAGCTCGGAGGCGCGATCGTCGCCGACGAGTCCGTGGCCTATGGTGCCGCCAACATGGACACGCAAATCGCCAAGCTCCGCACGAGCGGCGCGGACTTCATCTTCGCCGCGATCTTTCGTCCGGACGCAGGCACGTTCCTCAAGCGCTCGAAAGAGTTCGGCATAACGGTGCCACGGCTCGGGATCGAATATACGCCCGACGATCAGAAGCTCGCAGGCGAAGCCGCCGCGGGATTCGAGTTCACGACGGACTACTTCCATCCGACCGACGACAATCCGTGGGCGCAGGCGTTCTATGGCAAGTACAAAGAGCTGTTCAACGAAGAGCCGGACTATTACGCGGCCAACTACTATGAAGGCGTCTATGTCATAGCCGAGCTCGTCCGTCGCGCCTTCGAGGCCGGAATAGACAACCCGGACGGCGCGCAGCTGACCGAATTGCTCTGGAAGGAGCCCACCTTCAAGAGCGTCTATGGCGGAGACATGGTTTTTCAGGAGAACGGCGTCGCGCAGAAGCGGGTGGGCCTGTTCGAGGTCCAGGCGGACAGCGAAAAGAAGTTTCTGAAGTTCATCGAGACTACCGTTCCCGGAAAATAGGCGCGAATCACCGCCTCTCGGGACCTGTTTCGCACTGCCCGGCCGGCCCAGCCGGAGCCGGCCGGCAAGCTGGAGAGTGCGCGAGCGCATGGACCTCTTCCTGCAACTGCTCCTCAATGGCTTCGTCAATGGCAGCCACTACGCGCTGCTCGGGGTCGGTTTCGGGCTGATTTTCGGGACGACCAACATCGTCCATTTCGCCTATGGCCCGGTCTACGCTGCCGGCGCCTATTCCGCCTGGACAGCGGCGGCCCTCCTCGGATTTCCGCTGTTCCTCGCAGGCCTGACGGGCGTGGCCGCGGCCACGGTGCTCGGCGTCGCGAGCTACCTTCTGCTCTACCGTCCGTTCGTGCGCCGGGATGCGCCAACCTTCGTGGTCCTGATCGCCTCCCTCGGCCTCTTCATCCTGCTCGAGAACCTGATCGCCATCCTCTTCGGCACCGACAAGAAGGTGGTCGATGGTTACAGCGCCGGCATCCACTTCATCGGCCCCACCTTCTATACCGACATCCACATCTACCAGATCGCGAGCCTGATGATCCTGGGGTTGGCGCTGGCCGCGTTCCTTCGGCTCACCAACTACGGAAAGGCCATCCAGGCGATGACCGACAATGCGGACATGGCCCGCGTGATCGGCATCGACACCAACAAGGTCTCGATCCTCGTGTTCGCCATCGGCTCGGCGATCTCGGCCGTCCCGGCAGTCCTGATCCTCCTGCGCGACGGCGCATTGCCGAACATGGGCTTCATCGCCGTGTTCGTCGCCTTTCTCGCCGTCGTGGTCGGTGGGGTCGGCTCGATCCTCGGGGCGGTGCTCGGCGGATTCCTGCTCGGCATGGTCGAGAACGTGGGCATGTGGCAGATCCCGACCGAATGGCAGTCAACGATCGCCTTCATTGTGCTGTTCTTCGTTCTGCTGGTTAGGCCGCAGGGCCTGTTCAAAGGCACCTGAGGGCCCGCCGCCATGGAGTATCTCGTCCATATCGCGGTGATGGCGTGTCTCTATGTCATCCTCGCCACGTCTTTCAACCTCCTGATCGGCTTCGCCGGGCTGTTCGCGCTCAGCCACGCGGCGTTCTACGCCTTCGGCGCCTATACCACGGCTATCCTTTCGACCCAGGCCGGCGTCCCGTTTCCGATCCCGCTCCTGCTGGGGGTGGTGCTGACGGCCGGCGTCGGCGCGATCGTGGCGCTGCCGGCGCTCCGCATCGGTGGCCATTATCTCGTTATCGTCACGCTGGCGCTGCAGGTCATCGTCCTGCAGGTGCTCATCAACGGCGGCGAGTTCACGGGTGGACCCGACGGCATCGCCGGCATCGAGAAGATCTCCCTGTTCGGCTGGCGGCTCTCCAGCCCGCATACCTTCCTGCCCATGGCGATCTTCGGCGCCGTCGTCTGTACAGCGATCGCCTGGCGCATCGCCCGCTCCCCGTTCGGCCGGGCTCTCAAGGCGATGCGCGAGAACGAGGCGGCGGCTCAGGCGATCGGCAAGAACATCGTGCTGATGAAGGTGATCGTGTTCGCCTTCTCGGCCGGGCTCGCCGCCGTCGCGGGGTCCCTCCTCGCCCGCTACATCAGCTACGTCGGCGTGGACAGCTTCTCGATCGAGGAGACGATCTACATCCTCGCAATGGTGATCCTCGGTGGCACGGGCAATCTCTGGGGATCGGTCGTTGGTGCCATAATCCTGGTGCTGCTGCCCGAGCTCCTGAAGTTCCTGGCACTGCCACCGGACATCGCCGACAAGATGCGCCAGGTCATCTACGGTCTGATCCTGATCGGCATTCTCCTCGTTCGCCCTCAGGGGATCTTGGGTGAGCACAGCACCGCGCCGGCCCTCGCCAGACGCGCCCGGAAAGACGCTCACGCCGACGAGGAGATCGGTACGGTCAATGGGACGGAACCCGGCGAGGTCACGGTTTCGGCACGAGGACTGGCGAAGAGCTTCGGCGGCATCGTCGCCGTCCGCAACTTCGACATCGACCTCAGAGCCGGCACGATCACCGGCCTGATCGGCCCGAACGGCGCCGGCAAGACGACGGCCTTCAACATGCTGACCGGCTTTCTGCAGCCGAACGCCGGCACGATCGAGCTCCGGGGCCGCAGCCTCGTCGGCCTGAAGCCCCACCAGATCGTGCGAGAAGGCGTGGCGCGATCCTTCCAGGACCTGAAGCTGTTCACGAAGATGACGGTGATCGAGAACGTGCTGGTCGCCCTGCCCGACCAGTCGGGTGATTCAATCACCAGCGTGTTCTTCCGTCCGGGGACGGTGCGGCGGGAGGAAGAGGAGAACTTCAATCGCGCCGTCGAGATCCTGGAGTTCGTGAACCTGGCCGACAAGGCGCACGAGCTGGCGGAGAACCTGTCCTATGCCGAGGAGAAGCTGCTGGTGATCGCGCGGCTGCTCGCCACGGGCGCCGAGGTGCTGCTGTTCGACGAGCCGCTGTCCGGCCTCGACCCGGCGACGCTGGAAGAGATATTCCCGATCGTGCGGCGTCTCGCCCGGAGCGGAAAGACGATCTGCATCATCGAGCATAATCTCGACGTGATCCGGGGGCTCTGCGACGTCGCCGTCTATCTGGACGAAGGGCACGCGCTCGCGACCGGAACCCCCGACGAACTGGTGAGCGATCCCGAGCTGGCGCGGAGATACTTCGGATGAGCGAGCAACTCCTCGCCGTCGAACGGCTCTCGGTCGGGTACGGCAAGAAGACCGTCGTGCACGAGGTGGACCTCGGCCTCGCCGAGCGCGAGATCCTGATCGTCCTCGGCCACAACGGCGCCGGAAAGACGACGCTGATGCAGGCGATCTTCGGCCTGATCCGTACACAATCGGGACGGGTGCTCTATCGCGGTGAGCCGATCACCGGCCGCAAGCCGGCCGACAACGTCCTCGGCGGCATCGCATACGTTCCACAGGGTCACGGCATCTTCCGCTCGTTGACGGTGCGCGCCAATCTCGAGCTCGGCGCCTTCGTCGTGCGCGACCGCTCGCGCCTCGAAGAGGACATGGAAACCGTTTTCGAGATGTTCCCTATCCTCCGTGAACGGGCGACGCAGATCGGCGGCACGCTGTCGGGCGGCCAGCAGCAGATGCTCGCGATCGGCATGGCGCTGATGCACAAGCCCAGCGTCATGATCCTCGACGAGCCGTCAATCGGGCTCGCCCCAAACCTCGTCGAGCGGGTCATGCGGAGCATCCAGACCATCAACCGCGAGTTCGGAACCGCGATCCTGATGGTCGAGCAGAACGTCCGCTACGGATTGCCGATCGCGCAGCGGGCTGCCGTGCTGAAGACCGGCCGCAAGGTTTATGACGGGCCGCCCGAGCCGCTGGAGGACCGGGTCGAGCTCATGAAGCTGTTCTGAGGAAGCGACAAGAAGGGAGTGACCGAATGCCCGCGCGATGGAAGCACCGGCCCGAAGGATCGACCTGGGGCGATTTCGGCGAAGACGACGAGCTCGGCCGCCTCAACCTGTTGACACCGGAACGGGTTGTCCGTGCAGCCGCCGAGATCAAGGTGGGAAAGGCCTTCACCATGAGCCTGCCGCTCGACTATCCGGGCGGCAACGTGCTCAACCCGCGGCGGTTTGGGCCGGTGTTGGAAGCGACCGAGACGCCGGGGTCGGGCAAGCCGCGCTACAACTACCCGATGCGCATGGAAGATCCGCGCTTCATCGACGTCGGCTGCGACGACCGGGTGACGATGACTCTGCAATACTCCACCCAGTGGGATTCGTTCGCACACATGGGTCAGCTGTTCGACGCAGACGGCGATGGCGTGCCGGAGATCCGCTACTACAACGGCTGGCAGGGCGGTATCGACGTCATCGGGCCGGTCGACTACGCCGAAGACGGCACGCAGAAGCCGCGCAGCGAAGGCATCGGTGCTCGCAAGCTCGGCATCGAAACCTTCGCAGAGAAGGGCATCGTGGGTCGCGGCGTCATGCTCGACCTCGAGCGGCACTTCGGGCGCGAGCGCAAGCTGGTCGGCTACGACGATTTCATGCGCTGCATGGACGCCAACCAGGTCGTCGTCGAGGAAGGCGACATGCTCTGCATCTACACCGGCTTTGCCGACGTGATCCTGAGCATGAACAAGAATCCCGACGGCCCGACCCTCGCCAGGTCCTGCGCCGTCCTCAATGGGCGCGACGACAAGCTCCTGCAGTGGGTAACCGATTCTGGCGTCGTCGCCCTGATCGCCGACAACTATGCGGTCGAGCAGTCGCCGTCGCTCCCAGGCCAGGGCGAGCGTTATGCCAACTCGCCGTTGCACCAGCACTGCCTGTTCAAGCTCGGCGTTCCGCTCGGCGAGCTCTTCTACCTGACGGAGCTGAACGCCTGGCTGAAGGAGAACGGGCGCACGCGCTTCTTCATGACGGGCCAGCCCCTGCGCCTGCCTGGCGCGGTCGGCTCGCCCGGAAACGCGGTCGGCATCGTCTGACTTCGAGATGAGGCGGTGCCGATCCGATGCCGCCTCACACCAGCTTCAGAAGCCAGCGAAGCAGGAAAGCGGCGGCCAAGGCCCAGAGAACCAGGAGGACCGCACCCACTCGCCAGTCGGTCGGCTGCTCGCCCGCCGCACGTGCCGCCTCGCGATGCTCGTCCATGACGTCGCGGGGAACGAGACGCTCGAAGATGAGAATGCCGAGCGGAATCAGGACCACATCATCGAAGTGGCCGAGCACCGGAAGGAAATCCGGGATCAGGTCGATCGGGCTGGCGGCGTAGAGGGCGACCAGCCCGGCCGCAACTTTGGCGTACCACGGGACGCGCGGGTCGCGTGTCGCGAGATAGACGGCATGCAAGTCGTCGCGGATGCTGCTGGCCCACCCGCCGATCTTGCGGCCGAGCGAACCCCCCGCGAGAAGCCGCCACACATAGCTGACAGCGATC
The DNA here is from genome assembly GCA_029268305.1 of Alphaproteobacteria bacterium. Classification (GTDB taxonomy): domain Bacteria; phylum Pseudomonadota; class Alphaproteobacteria; order JAJUGE01; family JAJUGE01; genus JAJUGE01. The sequence continues at coordinate 66,851 of JAJUGE010000007.1, read as the reverse complement.
AGGCCGATCACGATTTTCGAAACCATGTCGAGGTAGTCCGCCACCAGGCTGTACTGGGCGCGCAGCAGGTAGCCTCCGGCGGTGAGGGCGGCGGTCCAGACGGCCGTGCCGATCGTCGAGTAGATCAGGAACGGCACGATCGGCATGCGCGCCACGCCGGCCGGCACGGAGATGAGCGTGCGGATCGCCGGGATCACCCTGCCGACCAGAACCGCCCAGCCGCCCCGCCTGTCGAACCAGTCGAGGGCTTTCCCCATGCCCTCCTCGTCGATCGTGAGCCACCGGCCGTGGCGCCCCGCAAGCCGGCAGACCCGCTCCCGCCCGAGCCAGCGCCCCAGCCAGTACCAGGGCAGCGCGCCGAGTATGGAGCCGAGAACGCCGGCAGCCACGACGAGGAGTGGGTCGAGCTCTCCCTGCGCCGCGACGAACCCGGCCAGCGGCATGATCAGCTCCGACGGGATCGGCGGGAAAACGTTCTCCGCCAGCATCAGCAGGAGGATGGCGACATAGCCGCCGCTCTCGACTATGCCGACGATCGAATCGAACACGCCCGTCTCCGCTCGATCTATCCACTCAGCGCCCGGAGCACGACCGCGCGATCAGATCGGCCAGTGCGCGGTGCAGGCCGTCGGCAATCCGCGTGTGCCGTTTCTCCCCCTCGCCGGCGTCGGCGAGTGCGTCCGGCGTGATCGGCTTGCCGAACGTCACCGTCACCGGGGCGCGTCGTGGCAGCCGCCGGGTAACGGGCCAGGCCTCGTAGGCCCCCGCGATGTGAACCGGGACGACCGGGCAATCCACGCGATCGAGCAGAACGCCGATCCCGGGCATGATCGATCCCAGCTCGCCGGTAGGCGACCGCTGCCCCTCGGGAAACCAGACGAGCACCTCGCCGCGCTCGACTATCGAACGCGCAAAGGCGAGCGTCGTCGAAGGTGCCCCGACGGGATCGACCGGAAAGATCCGCGCGATCCGGCTGAAGAGCCTGGATGCCGCATTCCCGTGCGTGATCGTCCCCAGGCCCGCCCACCAGACATGCTCCAGCACCTCGCCGGGCAAGGCTGCCGCCAGGGCGAAGGCATCGAGGTAGCTGGTGTGATTCGGCGCCAGAACGAATGGTCCTTCCTTCGGCAGCACATCCGCATTGCGCACGGTCAGCGAGAACATTCCCCGCAGGACTGCACGGTCGAGTGCAGTTCCGGCGCGGCGCACCAGCTCGATGGTGCCGGAACGCGGTTCGATGTGCCGGGCCTGTTCGGAGGTGAGTGCCCCGGGCTCCGCCTCCGCCATATCGGTTCCGTCCGACCCGACCGCGATCTCCAGCAGATCGCGCACGGTTTCGACCTGCGCCAGCGCGCCTTCGGTCAGGCTGATGCCGGCGTTCTGTTGCAGATCGAGGCTGAGGTCGACCCAGTCGATGGAGTCGATCCCGAGATCCACCTGTGGGCTCGCGTCCATCGTCAGGCGCTTGTCGGGAAACCGCCCCTTCAGAAGCTCCCAGACCCGCCGCGCCGGCTCGGATTCGAGGATGCGCGCCTCCTCGGCGCTCAACTCCACCTCCTGCGGCGGCTCGCGTCCACTACGCGCGGCTTCGTACATGTCGGCAACCTTGTGCCGCTGGATCTTCCCGAGCGCGCTGCGTGGCAGCGAGCGCTGGGTCACCTGGTATTCGGAGACGCGCCGATATGCTGGCAGGGCTTGCGACGCTTCCCGCATCGCCTTGGCGATAGCCTCCTCGTCGTCGAGCTTGACGTTCGGGACGACGAGCGCGACCAGCTCGCCCCGACGCTCGAGCACGGCAACTTCGCGAATCTCGGGCCGCGCCTCGTATGCGGCCTCGACATCTTCCGGAAGAACGTTCTTCCCGCCGCCGAGCACGATCCGGGACGAACTGCGTCCGACGAGGCGGAGATAGTCGTCCTCGATCACGCCGAGGTCACCCGTCCTGAACCATCCGTCCTCGGTAAACGCTTCTTTGGTCTTGTCGGGCAGATTGTAGTAGCCCGCGAACGTCCCGGGCCCGCGCACCTGCACTTCACCAGCCTCGTCGCCAGCTTCCGGATCGGGCTCGGCGGTGCGGATCTCGACACCGCGAAGCGGACGGCCGACGGTCTCGTGGCGCGCCCCGCCCCGCGGATTGACCGTCACGATCGGGCTGGTCTCGGTCAGGCCGTATCCCGAAAGGACTTCCCAGCCGAGGCCCTCCAGCGCATACGCCGTCTCCGGGTCGAGACGCGCCCCGCCGGAGGCGAGGAGCTTCAGGCCGGGCGCCAGCTGCCGGCGGATACGCGCCAGCGCAAGCCTCGCCGGGTTCAACCCGGTGTGCCGCCGCGCCTTCGAGCCCGCCCACAGCGCACCTGATAGGAGCAGGTCGAATACGCGACCGCGCTCACCGGCCCGGCGCTTGATCGCGGCGATGAGGGCTTCGTAAAGGCGGGGCACGCCGATCATCGCGGTAGCCTTGCCCTCCTGTAGCGCGTCCAGGATCTCCGGTCCGCTCAGCCCCTTCGGCATGATGATCGCGGCACCGGCGGCAAGCGGCGTCAGCATTCCGACGGTGAAAGGGTAGACGTGGAAGAGCGGCAACGGCAGGCAGGCGCGATCGCTTTCGTCCGCGAGGTTCTCCGCCAGCAGCCCCTGGACGTTGGAGGCGAGATTGCGATGCGTGAGCGGCACGCCCTTGGGAAGCCCGGTCGTGCCGGAGGTGTGAAAGTGGACAGCCGTGTCCGCCGGCCTCGGCGCGGAGAGCGGGCTGCCGCTCTGCGCCTGTAAGGAGCGCCAGCTCTTCGCTTCGGCTCCGTCCTCCTCGCTGTCCAGCAGCCAGATCTCGGGCTCTTCCCGCGCCGCCTGCAGCACCGCTTCGCGCTGGCTGCGGGTCGTGAAGACACGCCGACACCCGCTGTCGGCGAGCGCGTGGGCGAGATCGTCCTTCGGCATCATCGTGTCGAGCGGGACAACAACGGCTCCGGACGCGATGGTCCCGAGTGCGGCCACCACCCATTCCGGCCGGTTTGGCGCGATCAGGCCGATGCGGGTGCCCGGCTCCAGCTCCAATGCCCGCAGGCCGGCCGCGAGGCGCAGAATCTCGGCATGCAAATGCCGATAGCTCCAGGTCGAGCCGTCGGCGCGCACCACCAGCGCCGGCGCCTCACCGCGCGCAGCGAACGATTCGATGAGCTGGCCGAGTGTCTCGAGGTCAGGCATGCTTTCGCCGCGGGTTCAGATCCAATAACCGCGAACTCCCTCGGCGACCCGCGGTTCCGGTGTGAGCGCCCGAGCCGATGGATGCATTTGCGACGATCCGGATTCCAGCAATCCCGCTTCGGCCGCTTTGTGCGGGAATGGGAAGAGACTCGACGCCCGGCAAAGCACTCGTGCTCTCGACGCAATGTTTGCCCGCTTGCAGTCGGGTGCGCAACGCACCATTGTCATCCCTGATGCACGGGGCCATCCTCCCGCAGCATCTGCACGAGGCTCAGGTGATGTTCCAGAGACTGCGCGCCGACATCGACTCCTACGTGGCCCGCGACCCCGCGCTCAGATCGCGGCTAGAGGTCGTGCTCTGCTATCCGGGCTTCCATGCGATCGTGTTTCATCGCATCGCGAACGCCGCCTGGCGGCGCGGTTGGTATCTACTTGGACGGTTCATCTCGCATCTCGGCCGGATGTTTTCGGGCATCGAGATCCACCCCGGCGCCACCATCGGTGAGCGGCTATTCATCGATCATGGTATGGGCGTCGTGATCGGCGAGACGGCGGAGGTCGGCAACGACGTCACCCTTTATCAGGGCGTCACGCTCGGCGGCACCTCGATCCAGAAGGGCAAGCGCCACCCGACACTGAAGGACGGCGTGATCGTCGGATCGGGGGCGCAGATCTTGGGGCCGTTCACGGTCGGCGCGAATGCCCGCGTAGGCGCCAACGCAGTCGTGCTTTCCGACGTGCCCCCTGACGTCACCGTCGTCGGCATTCCGGCGAAGGCGGTCGGCGCCCGCGAGAAGACCCTACTCAAACCTGAGTTTCTGGCGTACGGCACGCCTGTAGACGACGTCAGCGACCCGGTGGCCAAGGCGCTCAACGGCCTCCACGACGAGGTGCTGCGCCTCTCCGCCCGGGTCGAGGAGCTGGAAGCCGAACGCGATCCCGGTCGGGTACAGAAGGCCGCCGGGATGGGCGGCTGAGGAAGGCACTCAGCCGGCAATCCGCGCCTCCGCCATCAGACAGAGCATTTCGAACATCAGATTGGCGGCAGCCAACGCCGTTATCCCACCCTGGTCGAACGGCGGAGACACTTCCACCAGATCCGCCGCCACGATCTCGAGCCCGCGCAGCCCTCGCAACAGAAGTTGCGCCTCCAGCGTCGTGAGGCCCCCGACTTCGGGCGTACCCGTGCCGGGCGCAAATGCCGGATCGAGGCTGTCGATGTCGAAGCTGAGATAGGCGGGTCCCTCCCCTACCACACGCTTCGCTTCCCGCGCCGCCTCGACCGCGCCCATGCGGTAGAATTCCTCCATGTAGACGACCCGCATCCCCGCATCGTGGCTGAACTTCCAAAGATCCGGATCGGTGAGTTGCCCCCGAATCCCGATCTGAATCGCCCGCCCTGGATCGAGCAGCCCCTCCTCGACCGCGCGGCGGAAGGGCGCTCCATGGTGGTAGCGAGACCCCATGTAGTCATCGCCGGTATCGCAGTGCGCATCGATATGGATGAGCCCGAGTGGGCGCTCAGCGGCGACGGCCCGGAGGATCGGCAGACTGACGGAATGATCGCCGCCCACGGAAAGCGGCCAGATGCCGGCGGCCAATACTCGGCGGTAGAAAGCCTCGATCTCGTCGTGTGCCGTCTCGAGGGCATACGGTCGCTCGACCCAGGCGTCGCCGATATCGGCCACACGGCACAGCTCGAAGGGTGCAACGCGCGTCGCCTGATTCACGCCGCGGATCAGACTCGAATAATTTCGCACCTCGCGCGGCGCGTGACGCGCTCCGGGGCGATTGGTAACTCCGCCGTCGAACGGAACACCGACGAGGCCGATGTCGACACCCTCCAGGCTCTCGGCCCAGCGCGACCGCATGAAGGTCGCCAGTCCGGTATACCGCGGGCGCTTCTGCGGATCGCGCATCTCCTCGTAGTCGATCATGCGCCTGCTCTCGTGGTTGAAGGAGACCGCCGGTCAGCATGGCCCAGGGTTATGTATCCTCCTTCTCGGGGTCGGCCGGCGTGTCCCTCGCCGCGAGGAATTGGCTGAGAGCGCCCAGCCCTTCGACGTGATCGGCAAAGATCCGGACCACGACCAGCATCGGCACGGCGATGATCGCCCCGACGATGCCCCACAGCCAGCCCCAGAAGGCAACGGCGATGAAGACCGCAACCGCATTCATCTCCAGCCGGCGTCCCACGAGCAGAGGCGTCACGAGTTGCCCCTCGAGTGTGGTCAGAGCGGCGTAGATCAGCGGCGGCACCAGTGCCTGCCCGAGCGTGTCATACGAGACAAGCCCCACCGCGGCCACCACGACGATTCCGATCAAGGCGCCGAGATAGGGAACGAAATTCAGCACTGCCGCCGTCAGTCCCCAGAGCGCCGGGTTCGGCATGCCCACGACGTACATGGCGATACCGACCGCGATGCCGAGACCCGCATTGATGCAGGCCACCGTCAGCAGATAACGAGATACCTCTCGCTCGACCTCGCGCGCGATGCGCACTCCGCGCCTCTTGTCGGAGAATGTCGGCAGCGACTTGACCAACTTCTCGTAGAACAGATCCCCGGATGCGAGCAGAAACAGCAGGAGGACGAGGGTCAGGCCGATCTTCGCCACGGCCTCGGGCGCGCCGGTGGCGGCGCGGGCGATCAGGCCCGGCTCTGCGAGCACGACCTTCTGCGTAGAGGAGTCGTCGCTTTCCGCCAGTGCCTCCACTCGCTTCGAGGCTTCGACCACAGCTTCCACTGGCCGTCGGAGCGAAGAGATCTTGTACTGAATCTCGCGCGCATGCTTTGGGGCATCCGCGACCCACTGCGCCACCGGGCCGCTCAATCCGTAAGCCGCCGCCCCGATTCCGGCAAACAGACACAGAACCAGGACAAGCGCCGACAGCCCTTCCGGGATGCCGCGCCTTCTCAGGTATCGAACCACGGGACTGAGGACGAGCGCGATCAGAAATGCGAGCGAGACCGGTAGCAGGAAATCCTTGGCGAAGAAGAGCACGCCGCCGATCAGGATGAGGAAGATGCCGATGACCGACACCTTCGCCGTCTGATCCAGGAGCGACTGGTGTCCGCCTGCCTCGCCCTGCTCGGGAAGAACCTTGCTCATGGGAGCTTCCTGGAAAGAGCGGCGGTCGATGGTCGAATGTCCATGAAGCCCCCTGCTGGCGTTGCCCGGAATAAACGGCAGCGCGTCAGGTACCGTTCCGACCTCGCTCCGGCCGATCGATTGATGACGGCCGGATCGGCGGCCCGATATGCTCGCTCCCAGAAAACCACGCACCATAGTCGGAGACGCCTCATGCCCCTTCGCACGCCGCTCTGCGATCTTCTCGGAATCGAGCTGCCGATCATCCAGGCCGGCATGGGTGTCTGGGGCATGGCGACACCGCCGAAGCTGGTAGCCGCTGTCTCGAACGCGGGAGGGCTCGGCGTCCTCGGCTGCTCGGGCCTGTCGCCGGAGGAGATGCGCCGACGCATTCGGGAGACCCGGCGCCTCACCGACAAGCCATTCGGAGTCGATCTCCTGCTGCCGGCGAGCCTCGCCCCCGCGGCGACCACCCGCTCCGGCGTTCGCGAGGACCTGCGCCGAAACCACCCTGAGCACGTGGCCTTCTATGAATCGCTGCTGGAGCGCTTCGGCCTTTCGGAGACGCCGGTCCAGGACGACATCGTCATCTCGGACACCTTCGTCGAATCTCAGATTGCCGTCACGCTTGAGGAGAAGGTGCCGGTATTCGCGGCCGGGCTGGGCGATCCTGCACGGGTGGCGCCCCGCGCGCGCGAACAGGGGATGGTGTTGATGGGCCTGTCGGGTTCGCCCCGAAACGCCCAGCGCCAAGTCCGGTCGGGTGTCGACATCGTCGTGAGCCAGGGCACCGAGGGCGGCGGCCACACCGGGCGCATCGCCAACTTCGCCCTGATCCCGCAGACGGTCGACGCGATCGCCCCGGTGCCGGTGGTGGCCGCCGGCGGCATCTCCGACGGTCGCGGTATCGTCGCCGCCCTGGCGCTCGGTGCGGTCGGCGCCTGGATCGGCACCCTGTTCCTCACAGCGGCGGAATCGGACATGCCCGATCTCTGCAAGGACGAGCTGGTGTCCGGCATTGCCACGGACTTCGATATCACCCGATCGTGGACCGGCAAGACGCTTCGCGCCTACCGCAATCCGGTATCGCAGGCCTGGGCGGAATCTGGGCTCGACCCGCTTCCGACTCCTCACCAGCGGGTGCTGATGGAGGATTTTCTGGAGGCCGTGAAAGCTACGGGGCGGTGGGAGCTGTTCATGAACGCCGCAGGCCAAGGTGCCGGCGGCATCACGAAGCGCCGCTCGGCCGGTGAGATCGTACGCGACCTCGCGCGGGAGGCGGAGGAGGTGCTGGAGCGGCTGACGGGATGAACAGGCTAGAGGCCGACAGCGGCAGTGACCGGGCCTCGTGCCCCGTAGCGGTCATTGGACCAGCGAATTCAGACTGTTCTCCCCGATCCCGACTTTGCGGGCGGTCTCGAGCAGCGACTGCCAGACTTCATCCGTCAGTGGGATGCCTTCGGCCGATCGGGTGGCGGCGGTGCGCCTTTCCGGCTCCCCCGGCACCAGGACTTCGCCACCCGGCGTCGCCGGGTTGGCGGATTTCACGAAGTCGACGTACTGCTTCATCTCGGCGGCGAAGAAATCGTCGGTGCCGAGCAGGTCGGGCGCGATATAGATTGAGAGCATGCCGTTCGAGAATTGCCGCGACCCGGGGCCGGCGGTGCCGTTGCCCGTGAGGGCGCCGCCGAGGATCTCGCACATCAACGCCACGCCCGATCCCTTGTGCTCACCCATCGCACGAATCGCGCCCTTCCCGTTGCGCTGATCGGGCGGCGCATCGGGTCCGGCGGGCCCATAGAGGACGATCGGGTCGGTGCTGAGGTTGCCGTTCTCGTCGATCAGACTGCCCGGCGGCACCGGCTTCCCGCCCTTCGCCGCTACCAGAACCTTACCCTCGGCGACTACCGACGTGGCGAAGTCGAGCAACAGCGGCGGATCGCCTGGTCGCGGCACTCCGACGCAGAACGGAGCCGTGGAGAAGCGCCGGTCGGTTCCGCCGAACGGCGCCACGAGGATGCTGCCGGCGGCATTGACGAAGTGGACCGAAACCAGCCCCGCTTCCGCCGCCATCTCGCCCCAGTTGCCGACGCGGCCGATATGGCCGGTGTTGCGGAGGGCCACGATCGCGACGCCGTGCTTCTTCGCCTTGTCGATGCCGAGCTGAACCGCCTGCGGCGCGATCGATTGGCCGAACCCGAACTGGCCGTCGACGACCGCCAATACATCGGTGTCCCGAACGATCTTTATCGTGCGATTGGCGTGGATGCGGCCGTCGCGCAGCATCTGCACGTAGCGCGGCACCCGGATCACGCCATGGCTGTCGTGGCCGGCGAGGTTGGAATCGACGAGATAGTGGCCGATGCGCCCGGCTTCTTCCTGGCCGGACCCCGCGTGCAGGAATATCTCCGAAACGAGGCGGCGCAGCACATCGGCCTGAACGAGCATTGATCTTGCCTCCCGCAATCCGGCGAACCAGGCGTCGCCGTCTTTGGGAGAAAGAGTCACACGGCCCCGCGCTCCGGCGCAAGACTGCCGGCGACCGTTTCCGCGGGGAACAGATTGCGCGTGCGGTTTGCCAATGCGACCAGCGAGAGCATAACGGGCACCTCGACCAGCACCCCGACCACCGTCGCCAGTGCCGCACCCGAGTTGAGGCCGAAAAGGCTGACCGCCACCGCGACCGCGAGCTCGAAGAAGTTCGACGTGCCGATCAGCGCCGCCGGTGCCGCGATCGAGAAGGGGATCCGCCACACCCACGCCCACGCGTAAGCCACCGCGAAAATGCCATAGCTCTGCACCAGCAGCGGCGCGGCGATGAGCGCTATGATCAATGGGTTGGCGACGATGGTTTCGCCCTGAAAGCCGAACAGGAGCACGACGGTCGCGAGCAGTCCGCCGATCGAAAGCGGCTTCAAGCGAGCGATGAAGCGCTCCACCTCCCACACATCGCCGCACCGCTCCAGCGCCCGCCGGGTGAATGCGCCGGCGGCCAGCGGGACGATCACGTAAAGCAGCACCGAAAGCAGCAGCGTCTCCCACGGCACGACGATCTCTGCAACGCCGAGCAGGAAGGCGACGATCGGGGCGAACGCGAACACCATCACGACGTCATTCACCGACACCTGCACCAGGGTGTAGGTCGGGTCGCCGCGGGTGAGATGGCTCCAGACGAACACCATGGCCGTGCACGGTGCGGCCCCGAGCAGAATGAGTCCGGCGATATAGGAGCGAGCATCCTGCGGGTCGATTAGATCGCGGAACAGGACCTCGAAGAACAGGAGCCCCAGCGCCGCCATGGTGAATGGCTTGATGAGCCAATTGACCACCAGCGTGATGCAGAGGCCCTTCGGCCGGTCGCCGATGTGCCTGAGGCTGGCAAAGTCCACGCCGACCATCATCGGGTAGATCATGAACCAGATGAGGATGGCCACCGGCAGATTGACGCTGGCGTACTCGACGGCGGCGAGCGCCCCGAACACTTCCGGCACCATGTTGCCGAGCACCACGCCCGCAATGATACAGAGGGCGACCCAGAGGGACAGCCAGCGCTCGAAAAGCCCCATCGTTCACTTCACCGGCAGCAGGGAATCATGTGCGGATCGCGGCGTCTTCTTCGGCGCACGTTGCCGAGATCGTGAGGATGCGGTCGAGCGGCCACATTCAGGGTGCCGAGGTCTCAGAAGTTCCGGGTCTCGCGCAGCAAGCCTTCCCTGCAACCGGCTTCAGCTCGGCACGGTCGATGCCGTCTTCACCATAGGCGGTGTGGTCGCCGTGGGTGTGAAACGTCTCCCAGGCGATGCCCTGAGGATCGGAGATCCAGGCCTTGTCGCTCCGGGCATAACAGCAGGCGGCATCCGTCTGCTCGACGAGCGGACGCTCCGCCGAAGCGAGCCTCCGCGAGGCCTCGACCAGTTCATCCCGGGAGTCGACCTGAATCCCGAGATGGTCCAGGCCGACACTGCGGCCACGCGCCGAGATCGCGAAGTTCACGCAGGGGTCGTCGAGCATCCACTTCGCATAGTCGTGCTTCTCTACCGTCGGCTGCGTGCCGAACAGGGTCGCGTAGAAGCGGATCGAGTCGGCGAGGTCGCTGACGGAAACATGTATGTGCAGGCGCTTCATGGCTGCTCCTCAAGCCGGTTCGGTTGCCAACGCCGGGCTGCACGCCGTGCCGAAACAATCCTCTTTGCCACGGCAGCAATTCTCGGTGAGATAGCCGATCAGTGCGTTCATCGCTTCGAAGTCGGCGGAATAGATGATCGACCGTCCTTCTCGCCTGGACGCCACCAGCCCGGCCTGCCGCAATTGACTGAGATGGAACGACAAGGTGGCCGCCGGCAGGCGGAGCCGCTCCGCGAGCGTCCCGGCAGCTTCCCCGGCCGGACCCACTTCCACCAGCCTGCGGAAGATGTCGAGCCGACTTTCATGTGCGAGGGACGCGAGCGCCGCGATGGCGGATTTCTTTTCCATATTTCCAGAATTATGGAAATGAAGGCGCGCGTCAAGCGCCCTCGTTAACCCTGCCGGAAAGATCCGCCGCTACACTGTCGGCAAATTCCACAGCGTACATGTCATGTCGAACCGCATCAGAACCCGCCGAGCCGTCTCGGCTTTGGCCGCATCGGCCCTACTGATCTGGACTGCCGCCGGCGGCGCCACCGAGACGCCGCCGCAGTGCGAACGGGCGACGCTCGGCCAATTGAGTTGCCAGGCAGGGGTCAGATGCGAGTGCACCTATGTCCGCGCCTCCGTCATGACGGATCGGCCAGGCGGGTATCAATGGGACTGCGGCATCAATCGCCCCGCCTGCGACCCGCCGCCTGCGACCCTGGACCCGTGGCTGGGTCCTTACCCGTCATCGATCGGCATAGATCGGACGACGATATACGAATTGCCGCCAGCTCCCCGTCCGCATGACCTAACCCACGACCGGGATCGGGAGCGCACGCGGAAGTGAGCCGTTGCGCCGTCCTGCCTCAGCGCTTGGCGGGTTGATCCATCCCCTCGCGCGCAAGAAACGCGCGGGTAACGACCGGCAAATGCTCCCGCAACCAATTCGCCATCGCCTCCTCTTCCTTCAGGATGCCACGGCAGACCTCCGCGATTTCAGTCTCTCCGGCGGCTTCCGCGGTCGTGATCAGGGCCTGGTAGGAAGCGATCTCGAAATGTTCGAAGGTGTAGCCGGCGAGCGCACCCTTGACGACCTCGTCCCCGACGAACAACCCGCTAAGCGCCTGGCCCATGCCGGTCGTCTTGCCGGCCATGTCTTTCAAGGCTGAAGTGCCGGCGCCGCACCGATCGAGACACTGCTCGATCTTTTTCGCCTGCGCCTGTGTCTCCTGAACATGCTGCTCCACCCGATGGCGCAACTCGTCATAATGCTCCAGTCGGCTCGCCATGCCCTTCAGCATGGTTTCCGCCTGCGCTTCCATCGCATGAGCGTCCTTGAGCCATTGGACCAGCCGCTCCTTCGCGCGCTCCATAGCAAATACCTCCGCCTGTACGAGAGTTGTGGGACGTAGCCGCGCAGCAGCCCGGCTCCGGCCGCTTACCCAACCCTCCCCGGCGAGGAACGTTCCGATTCACGATATCGGCGCGCCCGAGCCGGCGGGTAGCCGCCCCACATGCTCCCTTAGCCGAGGACGCGTTCGAAGATGCGATCGATGTTGCGGAACTGGTGATCGAGATCGAACATGGCATCGATCTGGTCCTCGGCGAGATGCTCGCGAACGGCCGGATCGGCCTTGAGACGCGCCGCGAAGTCGCCTCCTTCGCGCCATGTCTCCATCGCCCCGCTTTGCACCGTGCGATAGGCGTCTTCTCTCGACATGCCTGCCTGGGTCAGGGCGAGCAGCACGTGCTGCGAGAAGACCAGGCCGCCGAGCTGGTCGAGGTTGCGCCGCATCTGATCGGGATAGATGACCAGCTTGTCCATCATGCCCACGAGCCGGTTGAGCGCGAAATCGAGGGTGACCGTCGCGTCCGGGCCGATCATCCGCTCCACCGAGGAATGCGAGATATCCCGCTCGTGCCAGAGCGCCACGTTCTCCATCGCGGGAATGACCGCGGAGCGCACCACGCGAGCGAGGCCGGTGAGATTTTCGCTCAGCACCGGGTTCCGCTTGTGCGGCATCGCCGAGGAGCCCTTCTGCCCTTCCGAAAAAAACTCTTCCGCCTCGCGCACTTCGGTGCGCTGCAGATGCCGCACCTCGGTTGCCAGACGCTCGATCGAGCTCGCGATAACGCCGAGCACCGCGAAGAACATGGCGTGACGGTCGCGCGGGATGACCTGGGTCGAGACCGGCTCGACGGTGAGACCCATTTTCTCCGCCACATGCGCCTCGACGGCAGGATCGATGCTGGCGAACGTGCCGACCGGGCCGGAGATGGCGCAGGTGGCGATCTCGGCCCGCGCCGCCTGGAGGCGTCTCCTGTTGCGCTCGAACTCGACATAGTGGCCGAGAAGCTTGAGGCCGAAGGTGGTCGGCTCGGCATGGATGCCGTGGCTACGGCCGACACAAGGCGTCGTCTTGTGCTCGAGGGCACGCCGTTTCAGCACCGCAAGCAGCCGGTCGATATCGTCGAGCAGGATGTCGGCCGCACGTGCGAGTTGAACGGCCAGACATGTGTCCAGCACGTCGGAAGACGTCATACCCTGGTGAACGAAGCGCGCCTCCGGTCCGACATGCTCGGCGAGATTCGTGAGGAAGGCGATCACGTCGTGCTTGGTCTCGCGCTCGATCTCGTCGACCCGCTCGACCTCGAAGCGCCCGCGCTCCCAGACCGCTTTGGCCGCATCGGCGGGGATTACTCCCAGCTTCGCCTGTGCATCGCAAGCGTGCGCCTCAATCTCGAACCAGATCCGGAACTTCGTCTCCGGCTCCCAGATCTTGGCCATCTCGGGGCGGCTGTAACGCGGTATCATCTCGATCTTCCTCTGCTTGCAGCGCGCGGAAGATAGGCCGGAGGCGGAGTTCCGCACAAGCGCCCCTGCGGTTCTCCAGCTACCGGCTCGGGTAATGATGTTTGTTATCGCGAGGCGCGCAGCGTCGTGGCATTCCGGAGCGGACGGCCCTACTTCCGGCTTCCCGCGAGCCGACTCACCAGCCCTCGCAACGTCCGCACCTCCTGCTCGGTCAGGCCGGCGCGCTGGAAGATGTTGCGCACGTTCCGCCACATCACCGGGCGCATTTCCTCGGTCCTGTAGAACTGCGCCGCCTCCAACGCCTCGTCGAGCTGGTCGTAGAAGCCCTGGAGCTCGGCTGCGGTCGCCGGCCGCGTATGGCCGAGCGGCATCTCGCGGGGCGGCGTCGTGTCTCCGGCCTGGAACCATTCGTAGCCGATCAGCAGCACCGCCTGGGCGATGTTGAGCGAAGAATAGGCGGGGTTGAGCGGCACGTTCACGAGCGTCTGGGCGAGCACCGCGTCCTCGTTCGAGAGGCCGGTACGCTCCTTGCCGAACAGCACCCCGCAGGCCTCGCCCCGGCCGATCAGCGTGCGGAGCGTCGTCCCCAGCGAGCGCGGTGTCTCGATCGGCTTGAGCATGTCGCGGTGGCGGGCGGTGGTCGCGAACACATGATGCAGATCCGCAATCGCCTCAGCCGTGCTGTCGAACAGCCGCGCCCGTTCGATCAGCATGTCCGCGCCAGAGGCCGCCGCGATCGCATAGCGATTGGGGAACTCGCCCCGCGGCCGTACGAGCCGGAGATCCGTCAGCCCGCAATTCCACATCGCCCGCGCCGCCATGCCGATATTCTCGCCGAGCTGCGGCTCGACGAGGATGATGGCGGGGCCGGGTTCTTCCACGGGAACCCGGGTGGAGTCCGTCCCGGCCATCAGCAGCGCCGGCCCTCGCGGTAGAGCTTATAGGTGAGGCTGTCGTACAGCGCCTCGTAGGACGCGTTGATGATGTTTCCCGAGACACCCACTGTCGACCAGCGCTCGTCGTTGGCGTCCGCGCTCTCGATCATGACGCGGGTGACGGCGGCGGTGCCGGCGGTCGGCGTGAGGATGCGCACCTTGTAGTCGACCAAGCGCACCCCCTCGAGCTCGGCATAGGCGGGGGTCAACGCCTTGCGAAGGGCGTGGTCGAGCGCGTTCACCGGTCCGTTCCCCTCGGCGACCGTCATCGCCTGTGCCTCTCCGACCTGCACCTTCACCGTCGCCTCGGACATGGTGACGAGGTCCCCCTGCGCGTTGTAACGGCGCTCGTCGATCACCCGGAAACTGTTGAGGCGGAAATATTCGGGCACGGACTCCAGCATCCGCCGCGCCAGCAGCTCGAAACTGGCCTCGGCACCGTCATAGGCATATCCCTCGAATTCGCGCTGCTTCACCAGCTCGACCAGCCGGCGGATCTTGTCATCGCCGGCGTCGAGGGCGATGCCGAGGTCGCGAAAGCGGGCGAGAACGTTGGCGCGGCCGGACTGGTCAGAGACGACGATGTGCCGCACGTTCCCGACCTTGGCCGGCTCGATATGCTCGTAGAAGGAGGGGTCCTTCTCTACCGCCGATACGTGCAGTCCCGCCTTGTGCGCGAAGGCCGACGCTCCGACGTAGGGCGCGTGCCGGTTGGAAGGTCGGTTGAGCCGGTCGTCGAGCAGACGCGAGACGTGGGTCAGGCGCTGCAGCCCCTCTTCCGTCACGCCGGTCTCGTAGCCCATCTTCAGCATCAGCGTCGGGATGATCGAGACGAGGTTGGCATTGCCGCAGCGCTCGCCCAAACCATTCAAGGTGCCCTGTATCTGGCGCGCCCCGGCACGCACTGCGGCCAGACTGTTGGCGACCGCATTGCCGGTGTCGTCATGGGTATGGATGCCCAGGCTCGTGCCCGGGATCACGCTCGTCACCTCTCCGACGATGCGCTCCACCTCGTCCGGGAGCGCGCCGCCGTTCGTGTCGCACAACACCACCCACCGGGCGCCGGCACCGTGTGCCGCTCTGAGGCATTCGAGCGCGTAACCGGCGTCGTACTTGTAGCCGTCGAAGAAGTGCTCGGCGTCGAACAGGGCCTCCTTGCCGCGCCGGACGACCTCGCCGATGCTGTCGGCGATCATCTGAATGTTCTCCTCCCGGCTGACGCCGAGGGCGACTTCAGCATGGCGCGCGTGCGACTTGCCGACGAGACAGATCGTGTCGACCTTCGAGCGGAGCGTGACGGCGAGCCCCGGGTCGTTCGCGGCACTTCGGCCGCCGCGCCGGGTCATGCCGAAGGCGGTGAGCCTGGCACGGGGAAGCCGCGGCGGTGCGTCGAAGAAACCGTCGTCGGTCGGGTTGGCCCCCGGCCAGCCGCCTTCGACATAATCGATCCCGAGTTGGTCGAGCTCTCGCGCGATTGCGACCTTATCGGGGACGCCGAAGTCCACGCCCTGGGTCTGGTTCCCGTCGCGAAGGGTGGTATCGAAGAGATAGATGCGTCGGTCGGTCATGGCTCGGCTCCGTCGGCGCGGAGAATGCTCGGCTGGTTCATGGCCACGAGAACGCCGTCATCGCGAGCGGCCGGAGGGAGCGCGGCAATCCACGCCCACGGGGCGGCGGCGACCGGGCTGGATTGCCGCGTCGGCTTTGGTTCCTCGCGATACCGGCTCAGGGTCGCGCAACGACTGAGTGGGTGCCGTGCATGGGAAGCCACCAGCTCAACCCCGCCGCCAGGAGGTGCCGCCGGGCCCGTCCTCGAGGTGAATCCCTTGTGCCAGCAGCTCGTCGCGAATGTTGTCGGCGGTGGCGAAATCGCGGTTCCTGCGCGCCTCGATCCGCCGGGCGATCATCGCCTCGATTTCGTCATCGGTCAGGCTGCCGGGCCGCGCCCCACCTTTCAGCCACGCTTCCGGATCCCCCTCGAGAAGGCCGAGCAGTGCGCCACCCGCCACCAGCGTTGCGCGCAGACGTGCCTTCTCTGCGGCTCTGGCCTTGTTCAGCTGGGTCGTGATCTCGTGCAATTCGGCGATCGCCTGCGGCGTGTTCAGGTCCTGATCGAGCGCCGCCTCGATCCTTGCGATCAGGCCGGGGTCGGGGTCGGGGTCGGCCGCATCGTCGACCGGCGCGCTGCGGAGCGCCAGATAGAACCGGTCCAGCGTCTGCTTCGATTGCGCCAGCAGCTCGCGAGTGAAGTCGAGCGGCTGGCGATAGTGGGCCGAGAGAAGTGCGAGCCGGATCGCCTCGCCCGGCGCCTCGTCCAGCAACTCGCGCACCGTGAAGAAGTTGCCGAGCGACTTCGACATCTTCTCGCCGTTCACCATGACGTAGCCGTTGTGCATCCAGTAGCGCACGAACGGCCGGCCGCCATGGGCACATACGCTCTGCGCGATTTCGTTCTCGTGGTGCGGGAAAATCAGGTCCAGCCCGCCGCCGTGAATGTCGAAGGTCTCGCCGAGATGTGCCGCGCTCATCGCCGAGCATTCGATGTGCCACCCGGGTCGGCCTCGACCCCAGGGGCTCTCCCAGCCCGGGTCATCCTCTGCGGACGGCTTCCAGAGGACGAAGTCCGCCGGATCCTTCTTGTAGGGGGCCACCTCCACCCTCGCGCCGGCGACTAGCTCGTCCCGATTTCGCCGCGACAGCGTCCCATATTCCGGCATCGACGGCACGCTGAACAGGACGTGCCCGTCCGCGACGTAAGCATGACCGCTCTCGATCAGCGTCTGGATCATCGCGATCATGTCGTGGATGTGTTCGGTGGCCCGCGGCTCGTGATCGGGAGGCAACGCATTCAGCGCGGCCATGTCCTCATGGAAGGCCTTGGCGGTGCGCTCGGTCAGCGCTCGGATCGACTCTCCGTTCGCACGCGCCGCCGCGTTGATCTTGTCCTCGACGTCGGTGATGTTGCGGACATAGGTCACACGCGGGTACCGCCGCTTTAGCAGGCGGTAAAGCAGGTCGAACACGACCACCGGCCGCGCGTTACCGATATGCGCGAGGTCGTAGACCGTCGGCCCGCAGACGTACATCCGCACATTGGACGGGTCGATCGGGGAGAATTCCTCCTCCCGGCGCGTGAGAGTATTGTATACGACGAGCGCCACGCTCCTGGACCTCCTGAGACCGAATCCGCAGCAGGCCGGCACGTATAGCGGATCGTCCAGCGGACCGCGAGAGTTGTAAGCATGTCCAGTTCGGTTCGACATGCTCCGAGAGCCCAGCCCGTGCTCGGCGGCGCATCCGGTTCTCCGGTTCGCCTGAAAGTGGCGATCCCCAGACTCGGGCATTATTGCGGATACAGCACGGCGCCGTACACCGTTCCCCTCGCCTGGGCCGAAACGAGTACCTGCCACCAGCTCCTATGATCGGTGAGTACATGGCGAGTATCGGGCAGCAATTCCAACGCCGCCAGCGAACCCGTGACGACGACATGACTTGTCCGGCAGAACCGTTCTCTTGCCGACGGCTCCCCGGCCTCTTGTCCTCTCGCTGATCTCACTCGCGGATGGGAACCACTTCTTCATTCTGGGGTTAAAGCTGGTGATCCGCTGATAGACAGGAGCTAGCGCGATGCTGAAGCACTTTCTTTCGACCGCAGCCGTATTGGCGCTGATGGCCGCCCCGGCTTACGCACAATCCGACCAAGCCGGCAGCGCCAGCCCCAGCACGATGTCCCCCGCCGCAGAGCAGACGGACAGTACCTCAACGGGCACCAGCGGCGCCGGCGATTCCGCCGCCAGCTCGGGCACCGCAGCGGAGAGCGGAGCCGCATCATCCGGGAGCATGGGCACTACCCAGGATAGTGCGAGCACGGCGACAACCGGAGCCGCAGGCTCCACCGCCAGCGGCGAGACCTTCCTGACAGATCAGAGCGAAGGCCAATGGCGCGCCGACAAGTTGATCGGTGCAGACGTCAAGAATGCGGAAGACGAGAGCATCGGCAAGATCAACGACCTCGTGTTCAGTGAAGACGGCCGGATCGAGGCGGCAGTCGTCGCGGTCGGCGGCTTCCTCGGGATCGGCTCGAAGAACGTCGCCCTGGCCTGGGATCAGCTCCAGATCCGTTCGAGCGAGGCGGGCGAAGAAATCATGGTCTCGATGACGAAGGAGCAACTCGAGAACGCGCCGACCTTCAAGACGCTGGAGGACAAGCAGAGCGAGGATGCCGCATCAAACGCCCAAATGCAGCAGGGCACGACGCCCCCCGCCACGGGCATGGGCACGAGCAACTGAGACCTGTTCTTCCCAAGGGTGCTAAGGAGGGCTCCGACGAAAGTCGGGGCCCTTTCCGTTCGGGACAGCCTGTCTTTGCCGCGCCTCACACTTTGATGTTCAGGAGGCTTCCGCGAGGCAGGTTGGAGGGCGGGGGAGTGTCACGCGTGTGCTGGGCGGCTGGCTGAACTGCCGCCGCCTGTTTGACGGCGCCGGGGTGCTGAACCGGGGCAGCCGGTCGTGCAGGAGCAGGCTGGCCCACCTCGCCGACGCCGCGCGACGGCGTGGTCGGGCCGGTAAGGCTACTGAGTGCGCTGAAGATGCTCCCCGACGACGGTATCTGCATGGGACCTGGGCTCGCGAGCGAGGGACTTTACGTTCCCATCTCAGTACAGGCGCCCGGTTAAGCGCGCGTAAACGCGTGGCACTGTCTTGCCCGCCTGTCGATGACAGACCCTCGCTTTACGGTTTGTCAACGAACCTCCGTTAGATTGGCCTCGTCCGCCAACCCTATGCAACCTGCCTTGCACCCCGCAAGACAGTGACACAGCAGGATGCGCCGGAATGGATCCGCAGCACCCGGACCGCCAGGTCATAGGCCTCCTGAACCTCGCGCGCGATCGCTCCAACACCGCCAGAGACAGGCTGCAGGCCATCGCTCAGGACCTTTTCAACGGCCGCGAGCGCGTTCTGACGCAGTCGGACCGCATCCTGATGCACGACATGGCTCGATCCCTGGTGGATCGGATCGAGACGGTGGTGCGCTCGCAGCTCGCGAGCTACCTCGGGTCACTGGCGGACGCCCCGCATGCTGCGATCGGGTATCTGTCCGGCGGATCGCATTCGATCGCTTATTCCGTCCTGGCCGACAGCGGTGTTCTCGGCGACATCGAGCTGGTCGAGGCGCTCTACCACAAAGCCCTGCAACATCAGTTGACCCTCGCGCGCGCGGAGGGTCCGCGAGAGGACCTCGAGGAACTACTCGCGGAGGCGCTCGGCCCGGCAGCCCGAGCACCGGAAGGAGCGGCGCATCGCAATTTCTTCAGACCGACCGATACCGCGCCAGCGCCGGCGGTCGAAGCCGAGGACCTGCCGGCCGGCCTTGTCCGACGCCTTTGCCTCTGGTGCAGCGTTGCTCTCCGCCAGCACATCCTGGAGAAACAGAGGATTGACGAGGTCGTGCTCGACGATGCCCTTCAGTACGCGGTGGAGGAGGCTTCCCGCACACTGGGAGGGCGAAGCGGTGTGCAGGAGGCTTCTGGCGCAGAGGCTGCAGCGGATATGCTCACGACGCCCGATGCACTGGTGAAGCTGCTGGAAGATGGAAGGATCTCCGAGTTCGAAGCGGGCATCGCACGTCTGAGCCAGCTCCGCACGAACCTCGTCCGCCGCATGATCTATGAAGCGGGTGGCGAGGCGCTGGCGACCATCTGTGTCGCCAATGAAGTGCCGAGGCGCGCCTTTGCCGCCATCTTCCTTCTGACACGCGAAACAGAGACCACCGGCGCCCAGGAAGTCGCAACGGCACTCGCCTTCTATGACCGACTGAATCCCCTGGCAGCGAGACGGGTCCTGGCACGTTGGCGCCGCGATACCGAATATCTGAATGCGCTCCGGCAGGTCGCCGGCCTCTGAACGGCCTTACGCGCCGGAACAAAGCCGATCTCTCGTTGTTTAAGCGGGCACCACAGTGAAGCGTCAATCACGCGAGAGGATGCCATGAATCGTATGACTGCACTTACGATGGCGGCCGCGATTGCGCTCGGAAGCAATGCTGCAGTGGCTGCTGGTTATGGAGCCGACCGCGCGAGCCTCGACCACCTCTCTCCGGAGGTGCGCGAGAAGGTGATGCACCGCATGGGCCCCGGTCAGAGGCTCGACGAGCTGATTGAAACGACGCGGCTGAACGAGGCGGCGGCAGAAGGGTTCGCCGGCACCGAGGACACGGAGCGGTTTGAGCGCATGAGAGCGGACCGCCCGTGGCTCGACGGCGATAGCGTGAGGTCGAGCGACAGGTACAGTCCGCACGGCGAAACGGGCGGCGACAGCCGCTAAACGTCTGACGTCGTGCTCGTGGCCCTGCTACCCGCAGGGCCGCTTTTTTTACTTCAAGCGGGACTTCGTTCCACCCTGACCGGCGCTCCGGGTTGCACTACAGCAAGGATCCGGATATCGCCCAACGCCCGTCCCCAGATATTGGTCGGGGCGGCCAGCCGGATCTCTTCGCCGCGGGAAATCGGCGTAGGCCCGAAGCCGATCGCTATCGAGCTCCCCTCGACCCAGAAGGCGATTTCTCCCGGCTCGACCACCGCTTTCGCGCCGGGCTCCCGCGCACAAGAGACAGGAGCCGCGAAGTAGACTTCGTCCCCCCAGGTCGAGACCGTCGACTCGAACGGCGCGGCATTGTAGAGGGCATCGGCGGTCGGCGTGTCCAGCAACTCGACCTCGAGCTCAATGTCGCCGATTGTGAGCCGCAGACGGCGGCCAGTCGCCCCTCCCGTCATCCCGTCGCCTCGCTCAACGCGGCGACGCCCGGCAATGTCCGGCCTTCCAACCACTCTAGGAACGCACCACCTGCGGTCGAAACGTAGGTGAATGCCTCGACCACGCCGGCACGGCCCAAGGCTGCCACGGTGTCGCCTCCGCCGGCCACCGTAACCAGCTTCCCGGCACGGGTCAGGTCCGCCGCTTCCCTCGCCACTGCGTTGGTCCCCTCGTCGAAAGGCGCCACCTCGAACGCGCCGAGGGGCCCATTCCAGACCAGGGTTCGATAGGCGGCCAGTCTTTCCTTCAGGTCACTTATGCTCGCCGGCCCCACATCTAGGATCATCTTGTCGGCGGGGACGGCGTCGACAGCGACCACCGTCGATTCCACTCCTTCGGCGAACTTGTCGGCAACCACTGCATCCAGGGGCAACACGATCTCGCACCCACGCCGCTTCGCGTCTTCGACGATCGCGTGGGCAGTATCCGCCATGTCGCGCTCGCAGAGACTCTTGCCGACCTCGACGCCGAGCGCGTGCAGAAAGGTGTTCGCCATGCCGCCGCCGATGATCAGCGCGTCGACCCTGGCGATGAGGTTGCGGAGCAGGTCGAGCTTCGTCGAGATCTTGGCGCCGCCGACGATCGCGGCGACCGGATGCTCCGGCGTTTCGAGCGCCCGCTCCAGAGCTTCGAGTTCGGCCTGCATCAGCCGCCCCGCCGCTGCCGGCAGCAGACGGGCGATAGCCTCGGTCGAGGCGTGCGCCCGATGCGCAGCCGAGAACGCGTCGTTGACGTAGAGATCGCCCAGCGCCGCGAGCGATCGGGCGAAGCCTTCATCGTTCTTTTCTTCCCCCGCGTGGAAGCGAAGGTTCTCGAGCAGCGCGACCCCGCCGTTCTCCAGTCCGGCAACGACCTTCTCCGCCGGGCTGCCGATGCAGTCCTCGGCAAAATCGACCGGCCGCCCGAGCGCCTCGGACAACGCCTTCGCCACCGGCTTCAGCGACATCTCCGCAACGGGCTTGCCTTTCGGGCGGCCGAAGTGGGAGAGCACGACCACCTTCGCCCCCTTCTCCGCGAGCTCTCGGATAGTGGGCACCGTGCGCTCGATGCGGGTGGCATCCGTCACACGCCCTGCTTCCATCGGCACGTTGAGGTCGGCGCGCAGCAGAACGCGCTTGCCGCTCACGTCGAGATCGTCGAGCGTTTTGAAGCCGGCCATTGCTTTTCCGCCTCTCCCGATCGCTCAGTTGCCCTTGAAGACCGGCTTCCGCTTCTCGGCGAAGGCGGTCGCGGCCTCCTCGTGGTCCTTCGTCGCCTGCGCCAGTGCCTGCATCGCCGCCGACATGTCGAGCAGCGTGTCCAGCCGCGAAAACTCGGATTCCAGCAGGAGACGCTTCGTCATGCGCAACGCTTCGGGCGGATTGCGCGCGATCTTCTGCGCGAGCGCCTTCGCCTCGTCCATGAGCTTCTCGTGCGGCACGACACGCGACACGAGGCCCCATTCGGCCGCCGTCTGCGCATCGATCATGTCGCCGGTGAACGCCATCTCGAAGGCGCGGCTGCGCCCGACCAGGCGCGGCAAGTACCAGGCCCCGCCGTCGCCAGGGATGATGCCAAGCTTGACGAAACTCTCGGCGAACAGCGACTTGTCCGACGCGATGCGGATGTCGCACATCATCGCGAGATCGCAGCCGGCGCCGATGGCATGGCCGTTGACGGCGGCGATCAGCGGCACCTCAAGCTTGCTGATGGCGAGCGGAATGCGCTGGATCCCTTCGCGATACCAGTGGCGCGTACCGGCGGGAAACTCCTGCATTCGCTGGGCGCGCTTCGCCATATCCTTGACGTCGCCACCCGAGGAGAAGGCGGTGCCCGTCGCCGTCAGGATGACGCAGGAAACGCCGTGGTCGCGGCCGATCCGCCCGAACGCCTCTTCCAGCGCGTCGAGCATCTCGGGCGCCGAGATCGAGTTCCTGATCTCCGGGCGATTGATGGTGAGCGTGACCACCCGCCCGTCCTGCTCGTAGAGGAGAATGTCTTCTGCCACTGAACCTGCTCCCGTTGTCGACACTCGCGCGCCGGCGCGACTGCGCTATATCCGGATCGGAGTAGTAATCCATGGTAGCCGCGGGGGAAAGGCCGAACCGCGGCCGCCGACGGAGGGTCGAACTTGAGCCAGCCAACCGGCCAGAATCTCACGCAGCTCGGCAGCGCGGTGGAGAACCCAGACTCTCCGGACGATGCTGTTCTGGAGAAGATCGCCAATCCCGAGCCCGACGTGCTCTATCTCGTGCGGTTCACCTGCCCGGAATTCACTGCGCTCTGCCCTGTGACGGGACAGCCCGACTTCGCGCATCTCGTGATCGACTACGTGCCCGAGCGCTGGCTGGTGGAAAGCAAGTCGCTGAAGCTCTACCTCGGCTCGTTCCGGAATCATGGATCGTTCCACGAAGCCTGCACCGTGGGTATCGCCCGGCGGCTCGTCGAATCTCTTTCACCGAAATGGCTTCGGATCGGCGGATACTGGTATCCGCGTGGGGGGATTCCGATCGACGTGTTCTACCAGACCGGCCCCGCCCCCGAAGGACTGTGGCTGCCCGATCAGGGAGTGCAGCCCTACCGCGGCCGCGGCTGAGGCTCGTGACCGACCCGTCCGCCATCCGCGATGCGATCCGCGACCAGGCGCTGTCGCTCGGTTTCGATGCGATAGGGTTCGCTCCCGCCGAGGCGGCGCCTGGCGCGCGTTCCGGGCTCGCAGACTACCTCTCCCGGGGCTATCACGGCGACATGGGTTGGCTCGCGGCGAAGGCCGACATCCGGCCCGACCCGGCACGTCTCTGGCCGGAGGCGCGCACCGTCGTCGTGCTCGGGTCCAGCTATGCGCCGTCGGATGAGCCGCTGGCGAACCTCGCCCGCCCGGATCGGGGCAACATCTCGGTCTATGCTCGAAGCGCCCGCGACTATCACGACGTGTTGAAGAAGCGCCTGAAAGCGATGGGTCGCTGGCTGCAAGAGACCTACGGCGGTAACTTGAAGGTATTCGTCGACACCGCCCCAGTGATGGAAAAGCCGCTGGCCGCGCGAGCCGGCGTGGGCTGGCAGGGCAAGCACACGAACCTGGTGTCGCGTGAGTTCGGCTCCTGGCTTTTTCTCGGCGAGCTGTTCACCACGATCGATCTTCCCCATGACGAGCCCGAGGAGGACCACTGCGGCTCCTGCCGTCGCTGTCTCGATGCGTGTCCGACGCAGGCTTTCCCGGCCCCTTACCGGCTCGATGCGCGGCGCTGCATTTCCTACCTGACGATCGAACACAAAGGTCACGTCCCGCGCGAGCTGCGCCCGGCGATCGGCAACAGGATCTACGGGTGCGACGATTGCGTCGCCGTATGTCCATGGAACAAGTTCGCGAAGCGTGGCCGGCTGGAAGAGCTCTGGCCGCGGATGGAGCTGCAGTCGCCGCGCCTCAGAGACCTAGCGGAGTTGGATGACGAAGATTTCCGAAGCGTCTTCGCCGGCTCGCCGATCAAGCGCACTGGCCGGGACCGGTTTGTCCGCAATGTGCTGATCGCTATTGGGAACAGCGGCGACCGATTTCTCGCCCCAGTCGCCGCCGACCTTCTTGACGACCCTTCCGCGCTGGTGCGGGCGATGGCGGTCTGGGCAAGCGGAAAGTTAATGGAGCCGGCGGAGTTCATGAAACTTCGAGAGCGGCTTCAGCCGGTGGAGAGCGACCCCAACGTCCGGAACGAATGGAATTGGGCGGCGGCCGACCTTTCCGTCGCCGCCGCGCGCGCCATCAATCCCGCCGCGCTCTGACCGGCACCGGCTTCCGCGCCGGCTCGTCCAGCATACGGACTGCCCCAAACAGGAAGAAAAGAAGGACCAGCACGGCCAGGAAAGTTCCGGGCGGCGGCCATCCGCCCGAAGCAATCCCGGCCGTGAAGCCGGCCATGACTACGATGGAAGCGACAAGTCCGATCAGGAACCTAGCCCCCCACTCGGAGCCTCGCCCACGCGACGAATCCGCCATTGTCCCCTGCTCCTTCAGAGATATTCCACCCCCCGAACCGCGAAACGGTGGCTCCGGTTCCACTTCAGCGGCCTCGAGACAGCGTTGCCCGTGAGCGGGCCGCCACCTAAGCTGAGGTAGCCGAGCCGGGAGTCCGGCGCAAGAATAAATGGGTCCGCAAGGATTAAGACTCTCTTACGCGGCTCGGCGGTCGGAGGAAACGGAGCTCGCGATGCCTGCTGTCCGCAATCCGGTATCCGATACGCGTGAATCCATCCCCGTGCTGGAACAGCACCGATTCGATGTGGCTGCCCTGGAGCGCTTTCTGCGAGAGAAGGTCCCCGAGCTCGAGCCACCGCTGAACGTCCGGCAGTTCGAAGGCGGCATGTCGAACCCGACCTTCATGCTCGTCGACGGGGCCGGTCGGCGTTACGTGATGCGCAAGAAGCCACCGGGCAAGCTGCTGCCTTCCGCCCACGCAGTCGACCGCGAATACCGCGTGATCACCGCTCTGCACCCGACCGACGTGCCGGTCGCAAAACCCTACGTGCTGTGCGAAGACGAAAGCGTGATCGGGCAGGCATTCTACGTGATGGAGCACGTCGAGGGCCGCATCTTCCGCGATTTCACGCTACCCGACTTGCCGCCGTCGGAGCGCTCGATCGTCTACGACGTGATGAACGACGTGCTCGCGCGCCTGCACAAAGTGGACTTTCGGGCGGTCGGGCTGGAGGGATACGGCAAGGTCGGCGGCTATATCGAGCGCCAGGTCAGGCTCTGGACACGTCAGTACGAGCTGACGAAGACGGAAGAACTGCCGTCGATGGAAAACCTGATGCGCTGGCTGCCCGAGAACCTGCCACGCGAGGACGAGACGACGATCGTCCACGGCGACTTCCGTCTGGAGAACATGATCTGGCATCCGAGCGAATACCGGGTGCTGGCGGTGGTCGATTGGGAGTTGGGCACGCTCGGCCACCCGCTGTCGGACCTAGCCTACCTCTGTCTCCCCTACTACTACGCCGACCGGCATCGCGGCGATATCACCTCGATAGACTACGCGAGCTATGGCATTCCCGGCGAGGAGGACTTCGTCGCTGCATATTGCCGGCGGACCGGACGAGACGGCATCGAGGACTGGCCCGTGTACATCATCGTCTCGTTGTTCCGCCTGGCGGCGATCGCCCAAGGCGTCTACAAGCGCGGGGTCGACGGCAACGCCGCATCGCCGCGCGCGATCGAGCGGCGTGAGATGTGCCGCCAGCTGGCGGACATCGCCTGGAGCCTGGTCGAGGGACGGAGACGAGGATGACAGACATGAAGCTCTTCTACTCGCCGACCTCTCCCTACGCGCGCAAGGCCCGCGTCGTGCTCCGGGAGGCCGGCCTCGTCGGGGCCGTGGAGGAGATTGTCGCTCATATCAGGACCCCCGAGAACGAACTGCTGGAGTACGGCCCGACGGGCAAGGTGCCGGCGCTACTGACAGACGATGGTCTGCTGCTGACGGAGTCGTCGATCGTCTGTGCCTACCTCGACGAGATGAACGAGGGGCCGAAGCTGCATCCGACCGATCCGGAGACGCGCTGGCGCGCAGCGGAGATGGAAGGCATTGCGACGGCCCTCTTGGATTCCCTCGCCTTGCGGACGCGGGAGCTGAGGCGGCCGGCGGACGAGCGCTCGCCCGGCTTCCTCGAATACGAGGCTGAACGGTGCCGCCGTTGCTACGACGCGCTCGCACGGATGGAGGACCGTCTGGAGGAACGCCTCACGATCGCGCACATCACGGTCGGAGTGACCCTCGGCCATGCCGACCTCCGCCAGCCGGAGGACGAGTGGCGCGAAGGGCGCTCGGCACTGGCCGAATGGTACGAAACCTTCGCGGCGCGCTCGTCCATGACCGCGACCAAGCCGCCGCGCGACTGATCGCGCACGCCGCTATTCGGCCGGTGCAACCGCCACGGCCCGCCGCCCCGGGAGGGCCAGCGTCGCCAGCCAGACCAACAGTGCACAGGCCGCGAGCGCGAAGAACAGCGTCGCGAAGCCGTCGCCGACACCGTGCAGGATCGCGATGGCAGGTACGGCCATCGAGGAGACGCCGAGGGTCAGCAGGTACTTCACCGAATAGACGCGCGAGCGATACTCGTCGGGCGTGAACCGGGCCACCAACGTATCCGCGATCGGGATCTGCCCGAAGACCAGCAGCATGATGCAGAGCGCGATCAGGAACATCGCCCAGTCGGTCGCATAGGCGGCAACGATCAGCGTCAGCACCTGCGCACCGGTGATGCCGATGAAGATCGGCCGCACCGGATAGCGGTCGACCAGCTTGCCGACCACGATCTGGATGAAGCCGGCGACGGCATAGACGATCGATGCCATCGCGCCCACGCCGATCGTCGTGAGAGCGATACCGCCGAGCCGCTCGTCGAACACCTTCGGCAGCGACACGGTGGTCGCATTGAAGATGATGCCTCCGAACAGGGTCGTGATCGCGATCACCGCCAGGGCCCGCTGCCAGCCCGGGATCATGCCGACCCCCTTCTTCGCCGGCTTGCGCGGCGCACCCGCCGCGTGCATCCGGTTGGCGAGGACGCGGAAGCCGAGCCCGGTGGCGACGGCGACGACGCCGGGCACGATGAAGGCGGCGCGCCAGCTGATCGTCTCGGCCAGGAACGCGGCAACCAGGGCCGCCCCGGCCACGCCCATGTTGCCGAACACGCCATTGACCCCGATCCGCCAGCCGAGCCTTTCCGGCGCCCCCTCGGCGACCATCGCGATCCCGACCGGATGATAGATCGACGCGAATACACCGATCAGGAAGAGGCCGGTCGCGATCTCGAGTGGGGTCCGCGCCAGGCCGGTCAGCACGCTGGCAGCGCCGATGCCGATGAAGAACAGCGTGATCATGCCGGTCCGGCTCCAGCGGTCGCCGAGCCAGCCGGCCGGCAGCGCGCCCGCCCCGAACGCGATGAAGCCCGGAGTCGCGAGCGCCAGCAGCTCGCCATAGGTGAGGTCGAAGTGGGCCTCCATCGTGATCACCGCCGTCGCGTAGAGCAGCATGAAGAGGTGATCGTAGGTGTGCCCGAGGTTCAGAAAGAGAAGACGGAGGCGCTCTCCCGACATGCCGGCAACCCTTCTACGGACATGATGGAGCTGAGAATGGCATAAGGTGCCGTGCCCATCCTGCTACAGCAGGCCAAACATTATCGCGAAACGGACACAAGCGCGAATCCGTTGACAGTCGGCCGATCCTCCCCTAAAGCTCCGATCCTCGGATCGGGCGCGTAGCTCAGCGGGAGAGCACCGTCTTCACACGGCGGGGGTCGCTGGTTCAATCCCAGCCGCGCCCACCACCCCCCGATCCTTTTTCCGAAAATTCGTCGCGCGACATTGGCCGGGACAGCTGTCCACAGCCCATGGCAGCATGGCGCTCTCGTCACCTCCCCGACCGGAACTCTAGGAGCGTCTCGATGACCGAGCACCGCATCCCGACCCAGGACGGCGGCGACTTCGCCGCCTATGTCGCCCTGCCGCAGACGACGCCGGCGCCGGCGATCATCCTCCTCCAGGAGGTCTACGGGGTGAACCGCTTCATGCAGAAGATCGCCGACTTCTGGGCGCTCGAAGGGTTCATCGCCATCTGTCCCGACCTCTATTGGCGCATCGCGCCCGGCATCGTTCTCGACCCGGAGACCGAGGGCCACCGCGACCGTGCGCTCGAGACCCGGAAGCAGATGGAGATCGACCGTGCGGTCGAAGACGTCGGCGCGGCGATCGCCTACGCGCGCTCGCTCGACGCGTGCTCCGGCAAGGTCGGCACCTCGGGCTACTGCCTCGGCGGTCTGCTCGCCTATCTCACCGCGACGCGGGGTGACGCCGATTGCAACGTCAGCTACTACGGCGTCGGGATCGAGGACTATCTCGACGAGGCGGACAGGATCGGCAAGCCGCTGATGCTGCACATCGCCGAGGACGACCCCTACACCCCGCCGGAAGTGCGCTCCCGCCTCTCCCAGGTGCTCGGCTCCCATCCGGAGGTGACCATCCACACCTACCCCGGCGTCGGGCATGCATTTGCCCGCGAGGGAGCGTCGGCGGACGTGCCGCGAGCGCGGGAGCAGGCGAACGCCCGTACCCGCTCGCTATTCGGCGAAGCGCTTCTGGACCAGGCCCGATCCCCCTCCCCGGCGATCTCGACCGAGAACAGCCGCTGACACGAAGTGCCCGCCCCGGAAGTATCCGGGGCGGGCGGAAGCCGAGTGCTCGGGTGTCTGATTCGAACCGTCAGTCGAGGAGGAGCATGTCCGGAATCATGCGGAGACCCGGGAGCGCCGACTGTGGCAATAGCCGCCCGCGTGCTAGAAAAAACGGTAGCGCTTCAATTCAATTCATCTCAGGAGCAGCCGATGCGCGCCGCATGGTACGAACGCCAGGGACCCGCTGACGAAGTGCTGGAAGTGGGCGAGATGCCCGATCCCGTCGCCGGGCCCGGCGAGGTTCGCGTGCGCGTGCACGCCTCCGGGGTGAACCCGAGCGATGTGAAGCGGCGCGCGGTCGGCCGCTGGTCGATGGATCATCCGCGCGTCATTCCCAATACCGATGGCGCCGGTGTGGTCGATCAGGTCGGGGAAGGCGTCTCGGAGAGTTGGCTCGGTAAGAGGATCTGGCTCTACAACGGCCAGCGGCTGGGGCGGGCGTTCGGCACGGCCGCGGACTTCATCGCGCTCGACGCCGATCTGATCACGGAGCTCCCGGAACATCTGAGCTTCGCCGAAGGCGTTTGTCTCGGCGTGCCGGCGATGACGGCGCATCGCTGCGTCTTCGCCGACGGGCCGGTGACCGGCCTCACGGTATTGGTCACCGGCGGCGCCGGCGCGGTCGGCCATTACGCCATTCAGCTGGCGAAATGGGACGGCGCCACGGTGATCACGACCGTCAGCGGCGACGAGAAGGCGCGGCATGCGAAGGCGGCGGGCGCCGACCATGTCGTCAACTACCGCACCGAAGACGTGGCCGAGCGCGTGATGCAGATCACCGCGGGCGCCGGTGTCGACCGCATCGTCGAAGTCGACTTCGGCGGCAATCTTGCCGTCACGCTGAAAACGCTGAAGCTCAATGGCAGCATTGCCGCCTACGCCTCGGCCGGTGACGAGCAGCCCAAACTGCCGTTCTACGCCCTGATGAACAGGAACGCCCTGATTCGCCTCGTCACGCTGAACAACATGCCGATCGAGGCCCGTCGGCAGGCACAGCGTGACGTGACGCGTTGGACGCACGAGGCGAAAGGTATCCACCCGATCGCGGCGCGCTTTCCGCTCGAGCGAATCGCCGAGGCGCACAAGACGGTCGAGAGCGGCGCAAAAATCGGCCAGGTGGTGGTGGACGTCGTGCCGGAATAGCCGGGAACAACCACCGGTCGGCCGGGTTTCCCCTCCGCAAGCAGCAGAAAGGAGCCCGGAATGGCGAAGAATCACGGTCCCCAGATCAAGGACGACGAGCAGTACGAGGCCTTGCGCCGCGAAGGCGCCAGCAAGGAGAAGGCGGCGCGTATCGCGAACACGAACCGGAAGACCGCCGCCAAGCGGGGCGGGAAGTCACCGGCGTATGAGGACTGGACCAAGAGCGATCTCTACGACAAAGCGAAGCAGGTCGGGATCGAGGGCAGATCCGACATGGACAAGAAGGAGCTGATCGACGCCTTGCGTCATCATTGATCGGCTATCGGATCATTCGTTGCGCGGCGCATAGCGCGCAAAGCGCACGTCTGCGGTGGCTTTGTGCGCGAGCATGCCCTCGGCCTCGCAGATCCGCGCCATCACCGGTGCGATGCGGCGGCTGGCCTCCGGCGTCAGCCGCTGCCAGGTGACCGTCTTGATGAACTTTCCCACCCAGAGACCGCCGGTGTAACGCGCCGCCCGGCCGGTCGGGAGCGTGTGGTTCGTGCCCACGCCCTTGTCGCCGTAGGCGACCGTGCTTTCCTCGCCGACGAAGAGACTGCCATAGTTGCGGAGATTGGCGAGGTAATAGTCGTCGCGAGCGGTCAGCACCTCCAGATGCTCCGGCGCGTACTCGTCGGCAACCTCGATCGCCTCATCGTCGCTCTCCACCACGACGACCTCGCCGTTGTTCGCCCACGCCGCACCGGCGACCGGTGCCGTCGGCAAAGACTCGAGCTGGACGCCGATCTCCTGCAGCACTTTCTCGCCGAGCGCACGTGACGTGGTGACCAGCCAAACCGGGCTGTCCGGCCCATGCTCCGCCTGGCCGAGCAGATCGGTCGCGACCAGTGCCGGATCCGCCGTCTCGTCCGCGATGACCAGGATCTCGGTCGGTCCCGCGAGCAGGTCGATCCCGGCGACG
Source organism: Alphaproteobacteria bacterium (assembly GCA_029268305.1). Classification (GTDB taxonomy): domain Bacteria; phylum Pseudomonadota; class Alphaproteobacteria; order JAJUGE01; family JAJUGE01; genus JAJUGE01. The sequence goes on along the minus strand of JAJUGE010000007.1, from coordinate 35,575 downwards.
CCGAACAGCTGCCGCTTCGCCTCCGCCACGTACGGGTTTCCCGGGCCGGTGATCAGGTCGACCGCCTCGATACCGACGCAGCCGTAAGCCATCGCCGCCAGCGCCTGCACGCCGCCGAGATTGTAGATCGCGTGCGCACCGGCGCGGTGAAGAGCGTACAGCGTGTGGCCGTACATCCCCTCCGCACCACGTGGCGGCGCGCAGCCGACGATGTGGCCGACCCCCGCCACCGCGGCGGTGCCAACGCTCATCATCGCGCCGGCCACGAGCGGGTACTTGCCGCCCGGCACGTAGCACCCAACCCGCCCGAGCGGAATGTGCTTGTGGCCGAGGGTGATCCCCTGCTCGTCCTCGACCTCGAGGTCGAGCATGGTCTCGCGCTGGCGCCGGGCGAACGCCTGCACCCGCCCCAGGGCGTAGTCGTAATCTTCCTTGAAGGTCTCGGGCAGCTGCCTTGTGACCTGAGCGATCCTGTCCTCGGAAACGCGGAACTCGGAATTCTGCCATTTGTCGAGGTCGCGGGCATACCGACGGATCGCGTCGTCGCGGTTCTCCTCGATGTCCGCCAGCATGCGCCGGACGGTCTCCTCGACCTCTCTCCGGTCGAACGGCGGCGTGTCGCCCGCTCGCTTCAGGTAGGTCCGCATGCCTCCTCCTGCTTCAGATCAATCGCATCTGCCGCTCGCTCTCGTCTTCAGCCGGGTTCACCGGTGCCTCGTCGAGCGGCTTCGCACAATCGGGATCGTCATTGGCGACGTTGTTCACGCGCGGATTCACGGCGAACGCCTCCAGCGGCTCGGCCGGAAACGGCCGAATCAACTCGGCCGCATCCTCCGCACTACCCTCCAGCCAGGTGCCGTGCTGTTCGGGCTCCAGCATTACCGGCATGCGCGGATGGATGTCGCGGATCTTCGGCGAGGCGTCGGTGGTGACGATGGTGTAGGTCTCCAGCACCTCGCCAGCGCTCCCCTTCGGCCGCCAGCTCTCCCACAATCCGGCGAACGCGAAAAGGCCGCCACCGCGCAGCCTGACGAGATAGGGTTGCTTCCGCTTTCCTTCCGTGCGCCATTCGTAGAACCCGTTCGCAGGTATTAGACAGCGGCGCGCGCGAAAGGCGCCGCGGAAGGCGGGTTTCTCGGCCACACTCTCGCCACGCGCATTGATCATGCGGCTCCCGACGCTCGGATCATCGGCCCAGCTCGGCACAAGCCCCCAGCGCATCATCACGAGCTCGCGGCTTCCATCGCCGCGCCGCCGCACCACCGGTGCCTCCTGGGTCGGCGCGAGATTATAGCGCGCCGGCAGATTGACGACCGCTGTCGTGCCGAAGAGGGCGTTGATGCCTTCCACCGGCGTGGTGATCAGGTATCGCCCGCACATCGGGTCCAGGCTCCTCCCGTTTCGGACGATGCAACCTACCGCGTGACCGCGTCCGCTCATAGGGCCGACGCCTTCGAACCGCGAACGAGCCGTTTACAAGTTCAAAAAATGAACTTACTCTTCGCGAACCCTACTGGAGGCGCCTCCATGACTGCGTCGGCGAAGCTCGTTTCAGTGCCACCGTCCTCGCAGCGTACTTCCGCCGCGCCGGCCAGCCCTCGCTTGGAGCGGATGCTGCGGGGGCCGATCGGCCCGGTCCTGGCGCGGCTCGCTGCACCCAACGTGGCGGTGGTGGCGGCGATGACGATGGTCACGGTCGCCGACGCATGGTTCGTCAGCCGAATCGGCATCGCGGCCCTCGCCTCTCTCGCACTCGTGTTCCCGCTACAGACTCTTATGCAGATGATGTCCGCCGGGGCTATGGGCGGCGGCGTATCGTCGGCGGTGGCCCGTGCCCTCGGTGGAGGGCGCCACGAGCGCGCCGACGCGATCGTGCTGCACGCCGCGCTCATTGCGGTCGGAATGGCGACGCTGTTCGTTCTGTTTGGAGCCGTGCTGGCGCGGCCCTTGTTCTCTGTCCTGGGCGGCGAGAGCGCCGTCCTGGACGGAGCCGTCGCCTATGCCGCCATCGCCTTCGGCGGGGCCGCAATGATATGGCTCGCGAACACCTTCGCCTCGGTGCTCCGCGGTACCGGCGACATGGCGACGCCGGCCGGCGTTCTGATAGGCACCAGCCTGCTCCAGATCGCGCTTTCGGGCGCCCTCACGCTCGGCTGGGGCCCGTTGCCTGCGCTCGGGATCCAGGGACCGGCGGTGGCGCTCGTCTCCGCCTTCACCGTCGCGACGCTGGTGATGGGGGCGATCCTGCTCCGGGGAGCAGCAGGTGTGCGCCTGCGGCTCGCCGGCATCCGATTGGAGCCGGCCCTGTTCGCGGACATCCTCAAGGTCGGAGCCCTCGCCTGCGGAAACGCCGTGCTGACGATCGGCACCGTTCTCGTCGTCACCCGCCTGGTCGCGGCGCACGGTGCCGCCGAGCTCGCCGGCTACGGGCTCGGCAGCCGGCTCGAATTGATGCTCGTCCCCGTCTCGTTCGGCATCGGTGGGGCGCTCACGGCGGCGGTCGGATTGAACTTCGGCGCACGTCAATTCGCGCGGGCGCGCCGCATCGCCTGGTCGGGCGCCCTGTTCGTAGCGGCGGTGACCGGTGTGATCGGCGGTGTCGTCGCTCTCCAGCCGGACCTGTGGCTCGATTTCTTCACCGCCGCGCCGGAAGCGCAGCGGTTCGGCTCCCTGTATCTCTCGATCGTCGGGCCGTTCTACGGTCTGTTCGGCCTCGGGATGGCCCTCTATTTCGCCTCCCAGGGGACGGGCAACATGGTCATGCCGTTCTCGGCCGGCGTCGTGCGCCTCTGCCTCACCGCGGGCGGCGGCATATTGGCGGCGGCATGGTTCTCAGCCGGCGCAACGGCCCTGTTCGCCTGCGTCGCCGCCGGCGTGACCGCCTTCGGCGGCATCATCGCCCTCTCGCTTTTCGGGCGTAACTGGAATCGCGACCGATGAAACGCACCGATCAATCGAGCGCCAGCTTCATGCCGACGTGACTCGCCACGAAGCCCAGCCGCTCGTAGAAGCGCTGGGCGTCGACGCGCGATTTGTCGCTCGTCAGCTGGACGAGGCCGCAGCCTGCGGCCCTCGCCCGCTTCACCGCATGATCGATCAGCCGCTCGCCCAGCCCCCGACCACGCACGGCGGCGTCGACGCGCACGCCCTCGATCAGCCCCCGCGGTGCACCGAGGCGAGAGAACGTCTGGACGATGGTGAGTTGCAGGCAACCCACGACCCGTCCGTCGATCGTCGCCACGAGCAAATGATTGCCGCCCTGCGAGCGGATCGCCTCGAACGCGTCGACGTACGCCTGCGGCAGCGGTTGCTCATAGCGTTCGCGCGTGGCGCCGAGTGGGTCGTCGGCAAGCAGGCGCACGATCGCCGGCAGGTCGGCGTGCACGGCTTCGCGGATCTCGATACTGTCGGACATTCCGTCCCCCTCTCCCACGCGCATCGCCGGCTTGCAGCCGGACTGAACGTAACGGAAGATACCCGCGACGATAGCCGAACGACCAAGAGGAAACGCGGGCATGGAAATCATTCGAGCGGCATCGCGGCCGAGCAAGAAGGCGCCGGAGAGCAATTTCACCGGCGACGTGTGGCAGGACGAGGTAATCGTCGGCAAGGCGCCCTCGCGCATGCGCGCGACCAACGTCTCGTTCACACCGGGCGCCCGCACCGCCTGGCACTCGCACCCGGTGGGCCAGGTGCTCTTCGTCGTGTCGGGCATCGGCCGCCTGCAGATCGAAGGAGAGCCGGTGCACGAGTTGCGGCCGGGCGACACCGCGCGCATCCCTCCCGACACACGCCACTGGCACGGAGCGGCGCCGGACCGGTTCTTCGTCCATCTCGCCATGTCCGAGACGAGCGAGAGCGGCGGCGGCACCGAATGGTTCGAGAAGGTGAGCGACGAAGACTACAGCCGGCCGCCGGCGCCCGTCGAAGGCTGAGCAAGCGGACCCTCGCCCGGGGCCGCGCATCGAGGTTCGCTTCCATCCATGTTTTCGTTGCCGGCGGACCCGTTCGACTGGGCATTCGTGCTGCTCGGCGCCCTGATCGCCGGCTTCATCACCGGATTTGCCGGCTTCGGCACCGCGCTCGTCGCCTCCGGCTTCTGGTTTCATGCCCTGCCGGCGGGAATGGTGCCGCCGCTGGTGGCACTCGCCTCGGTCGGCGCCCAGACGGTCGGGCTGGTTGCCGTCCGTTCATCCTTCGACTGGCGGCGCGCTGCGCCGTACCTGATCGGCGGCGTCGTCGGTGTTCCTGCCGGGGTCGCCCTGCTTCGGGTCGCCTCGCCGGAGCTGTTGAAGACCACGGTCGGCGCCTTTCTGGTGATGTACGCCGCATTCCAGCTCGGCGGCGCCGCCCGCTTCGCCATCGGGCAGTGGGGCGGACGCGGGGCCGACGCCGCGGTCGGTGTCGGCGGGGGCTTTCTCGGCGGCTTCTCCGGCCTCTCCGGCCCGCTGCCGCTGATCTGGCTGCAGTTGCGCGGCGGAAAGAGCGCAGGGCAACGGGCGACGTATCAGCCCTTCAACCTGGTCGTACTGGCCCTGGCGGCGCTGGGAATGGGCATCAGCGGCCAGATCGACTCCCAGGTGCTGCTCGTCAGCGCGGCCGCGACGCCGGTCACGCTCCTCGGCGCCTGGACAGGCGTCAAAGCCTACGCCGGCGTCGGCGAGGAGCTGTTTCGTCGGGTCGTGCTCTGCCTCCTGCTGGCATCGGGCGCCATCCTGCTCGTCCAGAACGTGATGACCTAGTGGCTCCCCCGCGGCTATGATGCGTCCTCGATGCAATTGGCTGTGATCGGGAGGATCGCCCGATGGACGAGCTGAGAGTTGCACGTCTCGCCGATGCGGAGACGGTTTCGTTCGGTCCCGCTTCCCATTATCGGCCCTTGCTCGGTGCCGACGATGGATCGATGCCGGTGCGCACCGGCATTCAGGTGGCGGAGCCGGGGTATGCCGCCGCGGTGCATTCGCATCCCTACATGGAGATCCTGCTGATCCTCGAAGGCGAGGCCGAAGCATGGATCGACGGGAGGGAGGAGGAGAAGGTGCGCCTCGGCCCCGGCGATTCGGTGGCCATCCCCGCCAACGTGCCGCACAGCTTCCGCACCGCGGGCGACAGGCCCATGAAGCTGCTCGGCACGCACCTGTCGCCGAGCCGGATCGTCAACTACAAGGACCGCGAGACAGACGCACGCGGCTACCCCGCGCCGCAAAGCTGAAGCGATCGCGGGCCCCTTCGTGGCCCCACCCGTTCTCGCGACCGTCAGCTCTCGCAGGGATAGCCGCCGCGGCCGCTGGCCAGCAGCTTCCCGTCCGGGCCATAAATGAAGATCTCGGCCGTCGAGAGGCTGCGGCCGAGCTTGAGGATGCGCGCCTTCGCGGTGAGCGGTCCGGCGGTGGCGGGGCGATGGTAGTCGACGTGCATGTAGGCGGTGCCAGTCGGCGTAGCACCCGAAGCGTAGACCGCGAACAATCCAGCCATGTCGATCAACGAGCCGAGAATGCCGCCATGCACCACCGGATGCGGCTCGGTGCGACTGAGGATCTCGTCGCGCCACGGCATGACGATCTCGATCGTCTCCTCGCCGATCTCGCCGATCCGGAGCCCAAGCCAACGGTGATAGGGCGAACGCGCGAGCCTCGCCTCGACCTCTTCCCGGGAACGTCCCTTACCTGCCAACTGCTTCTCCTTCAGACCGGGCGCTCGCCCTTGATCGTCACGCGGTATCCGGATCGCACCTGGGGATAATAGTCCCACATGGCATAGTGCTGAACGCAGCGATTGTCCCAGAACGCCACGGAGTTCTTCTCCCACCGGAAGCGGCACTGGAACAGCGGACTGGCGCAATGTTCGTAGAGCATCCGCAGCACTGCGTCGCTCTCGAGCTTCGAGAGCTGAGGAATACGCGTCGTGAAGCCGGAGTTGACGTAGAGCGCCTTCCGGCCGGTGACAGGGTGAGTGCGGACGACAGGATGCTCCGCTTTCGGATAGACCTTGCCGGCGTCGTCCACGCCTTGATGGCTGTAGCGCCCGCGATAGACGTGCTCGCCTTCGTGGATGGCGGTGAGCGGTGCCAGGAAGGCCTTCATCGGCTCCGAGAGCGCCTCGTAGGCGGCGTACATGCTGGCGAACAGGGTGTCGCCGCCGCATTCGGGCACGGTGTGGATGTGCAGGATGCTGCCCATCGGCGGCTCCTCGTCGCACGAGACATCCGAGTGCCAGAGGTCGCCCGCCACGCGCTTCGACTTCTCGTCGGCGTGGATGATCAGAATCTCCGGATGCCCCTCCGGCCCCGGCGAGCCGGGATGGATATGAAGCTCGCCGAACATGCGCCCGAGTTCCTTGTGCTGTTCGAGCGACATCTTCTGATCGCGGAAGAAGATCACCTGATGCCGCATAAGGGCGTCATGGATCTCCTGGAAGGTCCGGTTGCCGAGCGGCTGCGACAGGTCGACATTGCCGATCTCGGCGCCGATGCGCGGCGTCACCGGCTTGACGGTGATGGTCTCGAGGGTCACGGCGTTACTCCTCCACCATTGTTCGTGATTGTCCGCCTTGATCGATCGCCGGCGACCGGAACCGTCCGTAGATCGTCCCGGCGACCCAGCCGAGCACGACCCAGAAGGCGGCACCCACGCCGATGGCGGTGACCGCGAACCGCGCGGCGAGCTCCGGCGGAACCGCGCCGCCATTCCCGACCGCCTCCGGCGCCCCGACGAGATGCGGCACCAGGGCGACCGCGATGCCGAGCGGCACGGCCAGGGGGATGTGGGCGAAGACGGCCAGCCACAGACCGGCCCCCGCGGCCGCCGCGGCGCCGAGCCACCACATCTGCCGTGCCGCGAGATCCGCCGCCATCATGCCCGGCGTCTCGGGCGGCAGCCCGAGGGTTGGCGCCGCCACGAACACGACGAAGCCCGCAGCGCCCCAGAGCAGTCCACGGCGCCCGTCCACCGGACGGCCGTGCAGGGCTAGGCAGCCGACCAGGAGCAGCGCGTACCCCACGCCGACGATGACGTTCGCGCCGACGGTCAAGAGCAGCGGAGGTGCGGCCCCGTGCTCGTGCGAGTCGTCGTGTACGTGCCCCTCTGCCTCGGTATGGCGGTGCTCAGCCGGCGCCGCCGTCTCGTACACCTCGGCCGCGCGGATCAGCGGCGTCGTCGTCAGGGACTGCAGCAGCGAGATCAGCAGGCCGGCGACCAGACCTGCGGCTATGGCGGAGAAGAAGACGCGGGCGAACATCAGCGGGCCGCGCGCTGAGCGCGAACTGCCACCTCAGTGGCAGGGAAAGACGAACGAATGCCGGCTGTCGTGAGCAGCATCATGGATCAGGTCGGAATGCGCGAAGCCCGCACCCCAGAGCAGAAAGGCGCCAAAAGCGATGGCGGCGAGCGCCGAGCCCACCGCGGAAAGCCGATTCACCCCGACCAGATTCGGCGCCACCGCAGCGCGGATCGATTCCATTAGCATGCTCCCTCGCCTCGTGCCTTTCCGAATCAAGGTCTCGCGAACCGCCCCTGTCAAGCTCGCCAGCGACCTTCGTGGCCGCCCCGGGGCGACGCCGACGTCAGATCATCAGAAATATGAAGGGCGGCACTATGAACCACAGTACGTGAGTCAGCGAGGCCAGCATCAGGGACATCATGTTGCGCGGCACCGACTGCTCCGGGAGAGCCCGGGCCAGGAGCCACAGCAACCAGGCAGCATGGGGAACCGCTCCCCAAGGCACCGTCAGATAGAAGTCGGGCGCGGCGCCGACGAAGGGCCACAGGACGGCGCACGCGGCTGATGCGGCTGTCGCGGCCATGGCGAAGCCGATCGCGGCCCGCTGTCCGAACCGCACGGCGATCGTCGCCTTGCCGACGGCGGCATCGGCCTCCAGGTCGGGCACATTCGAGAGCGTGATCGAGGGCAGGACCGCCAGCGCCAGCGGAATGCCGGCGAGCCAGGGCGCCGCATGTAGCACCCCGCCCCCCATGATCACCCAGCCGCAGACGAGCACCGCGGGCCCGTGGGTGAAGGCGACGTCGACCTCGCCGAGGGTGCGGTAGCAGAGCTTGATCGGCGGCATCGTATAGGAAAGTGCCGCGATGGCCGTCACCGCGAGCACGAGGCTCGTGCCGAGCGCCGGCGCATCCGTCCATATGACCAGCGAGAGTGCGGACGCGAGCGCCAGGCCGAGGGCGACGACCAGGCCGGCCCGCATCGCCGCCTCCGAGACGCGCCCCTCGACGAGCACCCGGGAGCCGCCGTTGAACGGGCCGTATCGGCGGTTCTTCCGGTCGGCCGCGAGGTCGGCGAGTTCGTTCGTGAACACGGTGGCAGCTTCCAGGAAGAACAGGACCAGATAGCCGAGCCAGAATGCTGCCGTTCCGAGCGCGGAGACGCCCGCCCACAGCATCGCACCGATGGCGTACGCCATCCACGTCGTGGGATAAAATTGAAGACGAAGCGCCGCGAGCCAGGCGCCGAGCCGCGCCTTCGCCCGCTCCCCCGGGGTAGGGACGGCACCGCGGAGCCGCCGCCCTTCCCGCCGCACCCGCTCGATCCATCGCGCGCGGCGGGCTATGTCCGAGTTCAGCACAGAGCCGAACGCGGTCACGCGCGTCGGGGCAATGTCGCAGAAGCCGAGTGTCGCCCGCCGCATCGCATTATGTCCTGGCGCCCGGTAGGCGAGCCGGTATATCGCGGGCGGCGTGTCCATGGTCGTGATCAGATGCGCGCTTCGACCCCCGAGCAGACCCTCGTAGCCGATCGCGTTCTCCGAATGCCGGAACGCGAAGCCCGGCAGAAGTAGCCGGTCGAGAAAGCCTTTGAGCAGCGATGGCATCGTTCCCCACCAGGTGGGGTAGACGAAGACCAGATGTTCGGCCCACGTCACCAGCTCGCGCGTCCGGGCGACGTCCGGCTCGGTTTCCTGCAGGCTCATGGCCTCTGTCTCGACATCCCGCGAGAATGCGAGGTCCCGGAGGTCGAGCCGAACCAGGTCGGCGCCGGCGTCGCGCGCGCCGGCTTCGTAGGCGTCCGCAAGGGCGTGGCAGAGGCTACCCGCACGCGGGTGCCCGACGATCAGCAAAATATTCACGAACCTGCCGCTGGTTCGGCAGGCTCGGACGGTTCGATGCCCAACCCGATATCCCACTCTGCGGAATGCTCGGGGTAGAGACGCCCGCTCCGGCTTCAGGTTCCCTTCGGCGCGAAGAACGCGAAGTCCGACCGCACTGGCTGCCAGACCTGGATGTCCCGCGGACTGTGCAGCAGGTCGGAGAGGCCGTCCATGTAAGCCCGCCGGTAGTCGCGATGGACCTGTACGTCGACCAGATCGGTCCGGTCAGCCCACGTCTCGTAGATCATGAACCGCGATGGGTCCTCCGGGTCCCGGTGGAGCACCGCGTTCACGAACGTCCCCTCGTGCCGCATGGCATCGAGCACCGGCCGCAAGAGCTCGAGAAACTCCCGCTCGCGGCCCTGCTTCACCTGGATCGTCACTACCACTGCGATGGGTTCGTGCTTCCGAGCCGACCCACCGGTGCCGGCGGCTTCCGCGTCGAAGGTGGCGGCAGCGGCACCGGCGAACATCATGGATCGCAGCACCTCACGCCTCTTCAGCTTCATCGTGATCTCCTCGACGATCGACTGTCGGGAGAATCCGCCTTGTCCGGCGGGGAAGAAATTACCTGCGAGGTAAACGACACGAGCGCCGCCGCGATGCCGCATCCGCTCGAGCAGGCGGAAATCTTTCCACGCCGGTCGAGTGACGCATTTACATTGTCGGTCCGGAAACGTTCGAGGATGGCGATGGGGATGAAGCTGGTTCGAAGTCTCGTCTGCGCATTCCTGTGCATGCTGACCACCGGCACGACGGCGGCGCTGGAGTTGCCCGACGAGTGGCCTTCCATCGCCGCGACGTCCGCCGGGGAACGCATCAGCTTTCCGACCTCCAACCCCTTCACGATCGCGGAGGTCGGCAACGCGCCCTCCAACGAGGCGCGGGCGACCTACTTCGCGCCCGAAGGGGCATCGGCCGCGGTTCCGGCCCCGGCGGTGATCCTCCTGCACGGGGCCAGCGGCGTGAAGTCGACGCGCAGCCTCACCTATGCCCGCCAGTTCGCGAGCATGGGGATCGCGGCACTCGTCATCGACGCCTTCGCGTCACGACGCGATCTCGCGACCTCCTTCACCGACCGGCTGGTGGAGATCACCGAGGCGATGCTGCTCGCCGATGCCTATGGCGGTCTGAAGTGGCTCGATCAGCGACCGGAAGTCGACGGGACGCGCGTGGCGATGATGGGCTTCTCCTACGGAGGCATGGCCACGCTCTATGCGGTCCAGCATCAGGTTGCCGAAGCCTACGCGCCGGACGGGCCTCGCTTCGCGGCACACGTCGCTTTCTACGCGCCCTGCATCGCCCGGTTCGAGGACAACCGCACCACCGGCGCGCCGGTGCTGATGCTGATGGGCAGGGGCGATCAGATCATCGACATCGACCGGTGCGGCGAAGTCGCGGCCGATCTTCGCGAGGGCGGCTCGGAAGTGGAGATGATCGTCTATCAGGATGCCTACCACATGTGGGACGGTGGCCCCGTGCAGGCGTGGCGGCCGCCGCACCACCTCGCCGACTGCAAGCTCGTGGTCCAACGCGACGGCAGCGTTTACGACGAAAACACCTGGCTGCCGATGAACGGCCCGCTGACCCGCAAGCTGATCCTCGCCCTCTGCATCAACGGCGACGGCTATCTCATCCAGGGAGACGACGAGGTGCGGGCGAAATCGAACGCTGCGGTCGGTCGCTTTCTAATGCGGCACCTCAGGGGCGAGCACCAGCCCTCTTAGATGATAGAAGGGACGGCCCGGACCGCGGACCGTCGCCTTTTCGAATTGCTCGCTCAACCGCCGGCGGCACGCCCCGCTTCGATGACGTAATCGAGGACGGCACGGCCGGGCAGACCTTTCGCCTCCATGTCGGCGACCCACGCATCCCAGACCGGCCGGCCGGCGACCTCGTGCAGATGGTCCACTTGCTCCGGCGTATAGGTGATGCGGGTCAGCCCCCGCGCATCGAAGGCGGGAATGTTCTCCTTGTCGGCGTCAGCGAACGTCTTTTCATGAACCTCGTACGCCACCGCCTTCGCTTCGGTGAGGATTTGGCGATATTCGTCGGGCAGGTCCGTCCACGCTGCGCGCCCGATGATGAAATGGCACCCGAGCACGCCGAGATTCATGTTGATCGTGTACCATTTCGAGATCTCGTCGAGCTTGAAGGACGCGAAGGCATAGGAGAACGGAAAGGCGGCCGCTTCGAACATGCCGCGCTCCAGGCCCGTGTAGATCTCGGGTGCGGTGACATTGGTCGGCACGGCACCGAGGCGCCTCATGGCCTCGCCCTGCCCACCGACCGCCCTCACCCGCATGCCCTTCCAGTCCGAGATCTCCTTCGGTGCCGGCCCGACGCCCATCAGCTCGTACCGTGGGCTGGCGGGCGTCATGAACGGCATGGCATTCCACCGGGCCAATTCCTCCAAGGCGCTCTCGTTCTTATAGAAGGCCTCGTGAACCGCGATCGTCGCCGCCGTATTCGGAGTGGGGAGGAAGGGAAGGTCGAGCACCGTCCAGATCGGCGTCTTGCCCGGGCCATAGGACGAACAGAACTGCGCGCCCTCGACGACGCCGATCTTCACGGCGTCGATGTTCTCCTTAGCCGGCGACAGCGTCTCGCCGTAGGCGATCTTGATCTCCAGATTGCCACCGCTCTTCTCGGCGGCGTAGTCGCGCACCGCCTCGAGCCCGGCCGTAAGTGCTCTGGGATTGCCCCAGATCGAGATGTTCCAAGTAACCTTCTCGGCCGCCAGCGCACCCGACGTGATCGCGGCCGAGGCGGCCAAGGCCGTCAGCCCCGCTATCAGCACAAATCCGTCTCTGCGTCTCATCTGGGCATTTCCTCTCGTTGATACGGGCGAGTCCCGCCGCTTCTTCACGCCGTCACTCTGCTCCCCTACGCGCTGGCTGTCGATCGGGCGACCAGGTGGGGCAGAAAGCGGGCCGATGCACTGTCTCCACTCCCGCGGATTGGCAATTGCCACGGCGCGTCGCGTGGTCTGAAATCGACGGGTCTCTGAACACCAACGAAATAACGGAGGACATGCCATGAACCTCGAAGGGAAAGCCGGAATCGTCACGGGCGCCGGGCGCGGCATCGGTCGCGAGGTCGCGCTGCTGCTGGCGAAGGAAGGTGCCAGCGTGCTGGTCAACGATCCCGGCGTCGGGCGTGGCGGCGAGGCGACCGACGAACGGCCGGCGGACGAGGTGGTCGGCACCATCACCGCGGCTGGCGGCAAGGCGATCGCCAACTACGATTCCGTCGCCGAGTACGAGAACGCCGGGCGCATGGTGAAGCAGTGCGTCGACACCTTCGGCAAGATCGACTTCCTCGTGAACGTGGCCGGCATGCTTCGCGAGCGGATGATCTGGAACATGACGGAGGACGATTTCGACCAGGTCATAAACGTCCACCTCAAAGGGCACTGGAACATGTGCCACCATGCAGCGAAGGTGATGCGCACGGCCCGATACGGCCGCATCGTCAATTTCTCCTCCGACGCATTCAAGGGGTCGGTGGGCCAGTGCAACTATGCCGCCGCGAAGGCGGGCATCATCGGCCTGACCCGCTCGATCGCCCGGGAATGTGGACGTTACGGCATCACGGCGAATGCAATGTGCCCGATGGCGGCAACGCGTATGACCGTGAACGACGCTGTCATCGCTGGTTGGAAGCGACGCCTGGAACAGGGGCTGCTCACGCAGGCGGAATACGACGCGCGCATGGCGATGCCGGGCCCGCAATATGTCGCGCCGATGGTCGCCTATCTTTGCACTGAGGCATCGGGCGACATAAACGGCCAGCTGTTCCACGCCGAGAAGTCGCTCATCCACACCTACTACTATGGCGACGTCGCCCGCTCGATCTACAAGTTCACGGACGACGGAATGTTCACGGTCGACGAGCTGGCGGCGACCGTACCGGGGTCACTGATGGCGGGGATCCCCAACGTCGCTCCTCCGCAGGAAAGCTGAAGCGACTGCATCTGCTTGAAATACAGGCAGACCCGTATTCTCCTGTCGAGTGCATGCTCAGTCCCGCTCTCTGAGCCTGCCTGCAACGAAGGCTTCCGGTGGCACGAGCCTTGCTGCCGGAAGCCGGAACATGGAGGCACGGGTGGCATGATGCGCAAATTCTTCCATTCTCTCCTGCCGGCCGCCGGCGGCCTGGCAATGCTGATTGCGACGGCCAACGCCGGCCTCGAAGACGGCAAGCTTGTGGTAGCGGCCGACGTCGGCTTCGCCCCGCACGTGATGGCGAAGCCGGGCGGCGGTTACGAAGGCTACAATGTCGACATGATCGAGGAGATCGCCCGCCGCCTGGGCGTGGACTACGAGATCGTCGATCAGGAATGGTCGGGGATCTTCGCCGGGCTCAACGCCCAGAAGTACGATCTAATTATCGCGCCGACCACGGTCACCGAGGAACGGGCGCAGAACCTCCTCTTCATGGAGGGCTATCTCGATCAGAACTACCAGTTCCTCAAGAAGAAGGGTGCCCCCGACTACAAGACCCTCGACGACCTCAAGGGCCTCACCATCGCCGTGAACCGCGGCAATCTCTACGACAAGTGGGTGACCGAGAACGCGGAGAAGTACGACTGGGAGATCCAGCGCTACGGCAAGAACGCCGACGCCCTCCAGGCGGTCGCGACCGGAAGAGCCGACCTGAACATCGCCGGCCAGACCGCGATCGGCTGGACGGCGGCGAAGAGCCCGATGCTGGAGCTCTCGGTCGTCGTGCCGACCGGCGACGTCATGTCCACTCCGTTCCGGAAGGGCGACACCGAGCTGCGCAACCGGATCGAGGCGGTCGTCGAGTGCATGAAGAAGGACGGCTTCTTCAACGAGCTCAGCGAGAAATGGGTCGGCCAGCCACTGCCGGAAGACGCAGCCGGTTACGTCGTACAGCCCGGTTTCGGTCAGCCGGGGTTCGAGGGCTACGACCCCACGGAGCACGAGCCGAACTGCGGCTGAGGCCGGCGCGGAGCCTTGCCGAGGCCGGCCCGTCGCCGGCCTCTTTCGGTTTCGACGAGGGCGCACTGTGGACAAAAAATCGCCAATTCTCGACGTACAGGGGCTGCGGAAGTCGTTCGGCGGTCTCGAGGTGCTGAAAGGGATCGACCTCGCCGTTCACCCGCAGGAGCTGGTCTTCATCATCGGACCTTCCGGCTCGGGCAAGAGCACGTTGTTGCGCTGCTGCAACCGACTGGAAGAGGCGACGAGCGGCAGCATCTGGGTCGATGGCGTCGACGTGCTGAGCCGATCGACCGACATCAACAGGCTGCGTCAGCGCATCGGCATGGTCTTCCAGTCGTTCAATCTCTACCCGCATATGACGGCACTCGGGAACGTGACCCTGGCGCTGAGAAAAGTGCTGAAGCTGAAGCGCGACGAGGCCGACAGACGGGGACGGGCGGCACTCGACGATGTCGGGCTCCGCGACAAGGTCGATGCTTATCCGTATCAGCTCTCCGGCGGTCAGCAGCAACGCGTCGCGATCGCACGTGCGCTGGCCCTGGAGCCGAAGATCATGCTGTTCGACGAGCCGACCAGCGCCCTCGATCCGGAGCTGGTCGGCGGCGTGCTCAACGTGATGCGGGCGATGCGCAAATCCGGCATGACCATGGTCGTGGTCAGCCACGAAATGCGCTTCGCGCGCGAAGCCGCCGATCGCGTGATCTTCATGGATCAGGGCGAGATCGTCGAAGAGGGACGGCCCGCCGAGATCTTCGGCAATGCGAAGCACCAGCGAACGCGCACCTTCCTCCAGAACGTGCTCGCAGGCTGATCGCCGCCATGGACCAGATCGTGGCGAACTTCTTCGACCTCGAAGTGATGGCCCGTTACCTGCCGGACATCCTGAGCGGGTTCGTTCTGACGATTTACCTGGCGGTAGCGATCGTCCTGTTCGGGCTGGCTCTGGGGCTGGCGCTCGCCGTCGTGCGCGCCTTTCAGATCCGCCCACTCAACTGGCTGATCGTCTTCTTCGTCGATCTGTTCCGGGCGCTGCCGCCGCTCGTGATCATGATCATCTTCTATTTCGCCCTGCCCTATGTCGGGGTGGAGCTCGGCGGCTTCGTCGCTGCCTGGCTGGCGCTCGGCTTCGTTCTCGCCGCCTTCGCCGAGGAGATCTACTGGGCGGGCATCCTGTCGGTCGACAAGGGCCAGTGGGAGGCGGCGAGGTCTACGGGCTTACCGTTCTTCCGCACGCTGCGGTCGGTGGTGCTGCCACAGGCGCTGCGGCTGACAATTCCACCGCTGACCAACCGGACGATCGCGATCACCAAGGGCACCGCACTCGCCTCTGTCGTCGCCGTCCCGGAGATCCTGTCCCAAGCGACTGCCGCACAAGCGTTCGCTGCCAATACGTCGCCGCTGACGATGGGCGCCATCGCCTACCTGATCCTGTTCGCTCCGCTGGTCACCCTCAGCCGGTGGATCGAGACACGCTTCGCCTGGCGGCGGTAGGAGGCGGCGGTGGACCTGATTGTCGAGACCTTCTTCAATCTCGATGTTCTCAGGGAGATGTACCCTTTTTTGCTGGACGGTCTCTGGATGACCCTCCAGCTCTGCATCGTCATCGTCCCTTGCGGCATCGTCGCCGGCCTCTGCGTCGCGATCCTGTTCAGCTTCCGCTTCCGGCCGCTGAGCTGGCTGGTGATCGTCTATGTCGACTTCTTCCGCTCGTTCCCGCCGCTCGTGCTTCTGATCTTCATCTACTACGGCCTGCCCTTCGTCGGCGTCGATATCCCGGACTTTGCGGCGGTCGTGCTGGCCCTGACCCTGAACACGTCGAGCTATTACGGCGAGATCTTCCGCGCGGGGATCGAGAGCATTCCGCGCGGCCAGTGGGAGGCCGCGCGCTCCACCGGCCTCGGCTTTCTGCAAACGATGCGCTACGTCATCGTACCGCAGGCCGCGCGCAACGTGGCGCCTGACCTGACGAGCAACACGCTGGAGGTCATCAAGGTGACCTCGCTCGCCAGCGTCGTCGCCATGCCGGAGCTTCTCAGGCTGGCCCGCGTGGCACAGGGCCTCACCTACAACCCCACACCGCTGATCGCGGCGGCGGCGATCTACTTCGTCCTGCTCTGGCCGCTGGTGCGGCTCCTCAGCCGCATGGAGCGGCGGATGATCGCCGGCCGGTGATCAGCGGCTGGACCCTACCTCGCCGGTAATCGGGTCGAACGGCGTCGGGAAGATGCCTCTCGGCTTGATGTAATCGTAGGGATCACGCGCCAGGAACTCGCCCCGCCCCGGCTCCGCCGTCACCTCGCCGTTGTTCCACAGCACTTCGCCTCGCGAGATCGTCATAACCGGCCACCCGGTCACCTCCATGCCCTCGAACGGCGTGTAGTCCATCGCGCTGTGCAGGTCGTCGTTTCGGATCGTGACCTTGCGCGCCGGATCCCAGATGGCGATGTCGGCATCCGCGCCAACGGCGATCGTCCCCTTCTTCGGATAGAGCCCGAACAGCTTCGCCGGGTTGGCCGAGGTGATGGCGACGAAGGTGGAAAGGTCGATCCGCCCGCCGACGACGCCCTCGGAGAACACGATCGGCAATCGTGTCTCGACCCCGGGCACGCCATTCGGGATGATGTTGAAGGGGGCGTTGTCGCCCCGCACCTTCTTCCCGGTCGGCCCTTCGTACATGTACGGTGCGTGATCCGACGTCACGATGTCGAGCGTCCCGCTGGCGACGTAACGCCAGAGCGCATCGTGCTCGCGCGCGTGCCGCGGCGAAGGGCTGCAGATGTACTTGGCGCCTTCGAACCCCGGCCGGTCCATATCGTCTTCGGTGAGGACGAAGTACTGGGCACAAGTCTCTCCGAACACCTTCAGCCCCCGCGCCTGCGCGCGGCGGATCTCTTCTGCCGCCTCGCCGCAGGTCACATGGAAGATCTGGATCGGCTGATCGACCATCTCGGCAAGCGCGATTACCCGGTGCACCGCCTCGCGCTCCACCACCGGCGGCTTCGACCAGGAATGATAGCGCGGATGCGTCAAGCCGGCGTCCAGGAGACGTGCCGTCATCCACTTGATCGCCTCGTGATTCTCGGCATGAACGCAGACCAGCGCTTGATTCCGTCGCGCCACTTCGAGAATCTTCAGGACCTGCGAATCGTCGACGAAGTTCGAGTCGTAGGTCATGAAGATCTTGAGCGAGCGGTGGCCGTCCTCGATGAGCTTCGGCAACTCCTCCAGTACCTGCTCACTCGGGTCGTTGATCACGATGTGGAAGCTGTAGTCGATCACCGATTTCGAAGCGATGCGGTGGTAGTTCTCCGCCGCCTCCTTGACCGAACCGCCGCGCTTCTGCGGCGAGAAGCAGATCACCGTGGTGGTGCCGCCGCAGGCCGCCGAAGTCGTGCCGGTGACGAAGGTGTCGGCGTTCTGCCCCCCGACCGAGCCCGGCTGCTCGATATGACAGTGGCTGTCGACGCCGCCCGGCAGGACATAGCGGCCGGTGGCGTCGATCTCCTTCTCGCCGCGCGGAAGATCCGCGCCAAGCGCGGCGACGCGGCCGCCGCGAATGCCGACGTCGCATCTCACCACATCGGAAGCCGTTGCAACCGTGCCGCCGCGAATCACCAGATCGTAGGTCATCTATCCGCACCCGAGCCTTGCTGCGCCTGCTTGTCATGAGGATACATGCAAGCCGGGTGCCGGTCACGTTCAGCCGCCGGTGGCCGGCTCCTCGGCTCTCACGAAGATCTCGACGCCGACGGCATCGCAATCGGGATAGACGTCCGGCTTCTCGGTCGAAACACGCGCCGCACGCACTCCGGGGTGACCGAGGCAAATTGCGGCGATTTCCTCGACCAGGGTCTCCTGGAGATTGAAATGCCGAGTGGCCGCGAGGGCGGCGATCCGCTCGCGCAGGAAATCATAATCGACGACCGCCTCGATCACATCGGAACCCGGAGCAACAGGGCGATCGACATAGAGGTCGACGTTCACGAGCAGTCTCTGCGGTGCTTGCTCGAAGTCGTGAATGCCGATCGAGCAATCGACGCGGAAGTTGCGAAGAAAGATACGGCGCATCCCCTGGAGCAGAAGATCGTTCACCGGGGATCGGCTCCGACCCGGCCATCGAACTGCACGTCCGAGAGTCGTCGCTGCAGGCTCTCGCCACCATCGATCGTGATCACCTGTCCGTTGAAGGATGGGGTGTCGAGGATGAATCGCACCGCCTGGACGATCTCAGCGACGGTCGGTCCGTATCCCAGCGGCGTCTTGCCGTGTGCCCTCTCGAAGCTCTCCTCCGTCATCTTGCCGCTGGGCAGGATGAGACCCGGCGCCACGCCGCAGACGCGCACTCTCGGTGCATATGCCAACGAGGTCATCTCCAGAACCCCGTAGAGACCGATCTTGCTCACCGTGTAGGAGAAGAAATCCGGGTTGAGATTCCAGAGCTTCTGGTCGAGTAGGTGGATAATGCAGCCGCGTTCGCCCTCGGGTACGCGTGCCGCGAAATCGCGCGCTAGCAGCGAAGGAGCAGTGAGATTGACGGCAAGATGTCGCTCCCACCGGTCGAGCTCGAACTTCTTCGGTCCGTCGTACTCGAACAGCGAGGCGTTGTTCACGAGACAGCCGAGCGGCCCGACAACATCCTCGGCGCGAGCGACGAGATCCTGCACGGCCCGCAGGTCCTCGAGGTCCGCACCGAGACAGGCCGCGGTGCCGCCTCGCCCCCGGATCGTGCGGCAGACCTCGTCCGCCTCGGCTCCGGAGCGATTGTAATGGATGCATACCCTCCAGCCGTCGGCGGCCAGCGCCTCTGCCACCGTGCGGCCGAGCCGCCGACCGGCGCCGGTCACCAGCGCTCCGGGCCGTGCCTCCGGGACCCGTTCGATCTCGTGATTCATACCCGCCGATTCGTCCTTTCGTTCCTGCGCCGGAGACGGGCCCGGGCACCGCAGCCCGACCTTTTATATTTTATGCGCATTTGAATTATGCTTCCGGCGCGAGCGAAAACTAGTTGTCTGGTATTTGCGACAAGTTCTGGATTGACCCTGAATTTTACGACATGTTAGCAAAAGGCGGCGATGCTGATGGCCGTATTGATTCAACCCGGGCGGCCGGAACACGCGAAGGCGCGGTCGCCTGCACCGCCGTAACAGGAGATAGTCTCGATGCAGCAGCCAGTCGACCTCAGCATGGTGCTCGGGAACACGCTCGCGGATCTGAGTTGGACCGGCTTCACCTTCATGTGTGCACTGCTCCTGATCGGCGCGCTCTGGTGCGTCCTGCCGTTCGCGGTCTTCGGCGTCAAGCGACGTCTCGATGCGATCGAGGTAGCCCAGCGCATGCAGACCGAGTTGCTGCTGACCGAGCTGCGCCGGACGAACGAGATCCTGAACAAGCAGCGCGCCAACCCGATCTTCGGCGACGCCCGCGGCCCGCGCCCCGCTGCTTATGGTGGGATCCATGCCGCCGAAATCGCTGCATCGCCCCGAGCCGACGGCATCGTCGCCCAGGTTGCCGGCGATCCCGCCGCGGCGGTCACGCGGGAGACCCCGCGCCCGGCTAGCCTCCGCGACCGCTTGGATCGCCCGATGATGCAAGGCTCCGCCGCCTGACGATCGAGCGCTCCAGAGGATCGACCCGGGCCGGCTGCGCGAGGACGCCGGCCCGAAGTCACTTGTGGCGCGGCAATAGCGCCGATACGGCCCGAATTCGCCCCGACCACCCGACCTGCACCGATTGCGCCGGCCGCGGCTCAGGACACGCGGGCCATCGACTGGTGATGCGTGATGACCTCGAGAAAGGCATCTCCGTATAGCTCCAGCTTGCGCCCGCCGACGCCGCTGACGTTTGCCAGCGACTGGCGGCTGCCAGGTCGACGCTGCGCCATGTCGGCGAGCGTGCTGTCGTGGAAAATCACGTAGGGCGGTACACCCTGTTCATCGGCGAGTCTGCGCCTGAGGGCTCGCAACTCTTCGAATAGGGCGCGATCGCCGTCCTCGATGACCGCCGACCGGCTCGTCGCCGATTTGCCGGCCGGCCGCCCCGAGACCTCGCGGCGCAAGGCGATCCGCCGCTCCCCTTTCAGAACCGCTCGGCATTCGGCCGCCACGTGCAAAGCGCCGTGACCGTCGGGATCGACGACGAGCAGCCCGCTCGCGAGCAACTGGCGCACGACCGATCGCCACTGATTCGCGGAAAGCTCCTTGCCGATTCCCCAGGTGGACAGACGATCGTGACCGAGCTGCCGAATGCGCTCGCTGTCGCGGCCGCGCAGGATGTCGATGACGTGGCCGGCGCCGAACCGCTGGCCGGTCCGATAGACGCAGGAGAGCAGCTTCTGTGCCACCTCCGTCCCATCGAACACCTCCGGCGGCTCGAGACAGGTGTCGCAGTTACCGCACGGCTCGCAGGAATCGCCGAAATAGGCGAGCAGCACCTGGCGGCGGCACTGCACCGTCTCGCAGAAGCCGAGGAGCGCATCGAGCTTCTGCCGCTCCAGCCGCTTCTGCGTGTCCGGTGCGGCGGAGCCTTCGATCAGCTGCCGGACGCGGACCACGTCTGCGAGGCCATAGACCATCCACGCATCGGACGCGAGGCCGTCGCGGCCGGCCCGCCCGGTCTCCTGGTAATACGCCTCGAGGCTCTTCGGCAGGTCGAGATGGGCAACGAACCGCACGTCCGGCTTGTCGATTCCCATACCGAACGCGATCGTCGCCACCATCACCAGCCCCTCCTCCCGGAGGAACCGGTCCTGGTGCGCGGCGCGGTCGGCCCGATCGAGGCCGGCGTGATACGGAAGCGCCGCAATCCCCCGCCCCGTCAGCCACGTCGCCGTCTCGTCGACGGCACGTCGCGTGTTGCAGTAGACGATCCCGGAGTCGCCCCGGTGCTCGGCTTCGATGAAGCGCAGGAGCTGGCTGCGCGCGTCCTGTTTCGGTGCGACCCGATAGCGGATGTTCGGACGATCGAAACCGGCGACGAAGATGCGGCCGGAGCCGAGCGCCAGCCGATCGACGATGTCGCGCCGCGTCTGATGATCCGCCGTTGCCGTCAGCGCGATGCGCGGTACGTCGGGATAGCGCTCGTGCAACAGCGTGAGCTGCAGATATTCGGGCCTGAAGTCGTGGCCCCATTGCGAAACGCAGTGCGCCTCGTCGATGGCGAACAGGGCGACGCGGCAATGGTCGAGGTGATGCAGGAACCTGTCCGTCAGCAGACGCTCGGGCGCCACGTAGACGATGTCCAGTTCCTCCAGCCGTATCGCCTTTTCGACCTCCGCAGCTTCGGCGAGATCGAGCGTCGAGTTCAGCGCTGCGGCACGCACGCCCAGTTGGCGGAGCGCAGCCACCTGATCCTGCATCAGCGCGATCAGCGGCGACACCACCACCGCGACGCCCGATCGCAGGAGTCCGGGCACCTGGTAGCAGAGCGACTTGCCGCCACCGGTCGGCATGACCACGAGCGCATCGCCACCTGCTACGACATGGTCGATCACTTCGGCCTGATGTCCGCGGAACGCCTCGAACCCGAAGGTCGATCGGAGGAGTTCCAGCGGCGTTTGCGGCATGGCGGCGTCGGACCACGTTACGGGAGAGCGGCATGGGAGGAGTCCGCTCATATCACACCTGGCGTCCAGGCGGAATCAGGCTGTCCTCCACTGGCAACTGGAACCAGTTGCCGCCTCGCCTGTTGCGGGGAGACAACAATCTTCCGGAGCGACCAAAGTGACGACTAATCCGATTCGAGCCTTGTTCCTGGTGGCGGCGTCGGCTGCCGCGCTCTTCCTGTCAGCGTGCAACACCATCGAAGGGGCGGGTGAAGATATCCAATCCGGCGGCCAGGCGATCGAGCGTAGTGCAGAGGATACCAAACGCCAGATGTAGCGGCGCCTTCAGACCTTGCGAGGTCCCGCGTAAGCGGCGTGGAACTCAGACGCCCATCAAGGGTTCTCGGACTGCTCCCGCACGGGAGAAACATCAATCAGGAGACTCATCGCCATGCCCGTCAAGGACGTACAGGATCTGTTCGTGGAAGAACTCCGCGACATCTATCACGCGGAGAAGCAGCTGGCGAAGGCCCTGCCGAAGATGGCGAAAGCCGCATCCTCGGACAAGCTGAAGCAGGCGTTCGAGATGCACCTGGAGGAAACCCGGGGGCAGATCGATAGGCTCGAGCAAATCTTCGACGACCTCGATCTCCGCAAGCGCGGGAAGCCGTGCGAAGCCATGGAAGGCCTGATCGAGGAAGGCAAGGAGATCATGGAGGAGGTCAAGACGCCGGAGGTGCTCGATGCCGCTCTCATCGTCGCGGCCCAGAAGGTAGAGCACTACGAGATCTCCTCGTACGGGTCTCTCCGGGCGCTGGCGGACGCGCTCGGCCATAAGAACGCCGCCAAGCTTCTCCAGGAGACGCTGAACGAAGAGTCGGCGACCGACGAGAAGCTGAACAAGCTCGCTGTCGGCGAGATCAACAAGAAGGCGATGCAGCAGGCGAAGAAAGCTGCCTGATCGATCTATGCGGCGGGTGCAGCGGCCCGAGGATCGGGGGTAACGGTTGCCTCCGCCTCGGGTTGTGCCGCGCCGCTACCTGCCCTCGACCTCGCTATCATTTTGCTGAGCAGGATCACCGGAACCACTCCGGCGGCGACGATCGCCAGCGCCGGAAGGGCAGCCTGCTCGATCCGTTCGTCCGAGGCGTACTGGAACACGCCGGTGGCCAAGGTCTCGAAATTAAACGGGCGCAGCAGAAGCGTCATCGGCAACTCTTTCATCGAATCGACGAACACCAGCACTGCGGCGGTCAGGACGCTGCCGCGGATCATCGGTGCATGGACCCGCAGCAGCCGGCTGCGGGGCCCGTGACCCAGGCTGCGCGCGGTCTCCTCCATCACCGGCGTCACCCGACCGAGGCCCGCCTCGATGGCCCCGAAAGAGAGGGCCAGAAAACGCACCGTCAACGCGAAGATGATCGCGGCGACCGTGCCGCTGAGCAGCAGCCCCGTCGATATCCCGAAAGTATCGCGCATAGCCGCATCGACCGCATTGTCGAAGGCCGCGAACGGGATAATCACGCCGAGGGCGAGCACCGCCCCGGGCACTGCATAGCCGAGGCAGGCGAAACGGCTCGCGATCAGCAGCGCCCGTCCCCGATGGAGCCGGTTCCCGTAAGCGAGAAAGAGTCCGATCAGCACGGCGAAGACGGCCGCCAGACCGGATACGAGCATGCTGTTGCCGGCCTCTACCCAGAAGCGGGACCAGAAGCCGCCCGGATGCGGATGAAAGAGCGTGTAGCGCAGCAGGACCAACACGGGCACTGCAAAGCCGAGCAGGATCGGCATCACGCATACCGTGACGGCCGCGGCGGCGTGGCGCCCCTTCAGCTCCAGCCTCGTCAAAGCGCTGTAGCGGCTGGTGGCATGATGATAGCGCTGTCCACGTCGTGCCGCCCGCTCGGCGAAGATCAGCAGCATCACGACCACCAGCAGCACCAGGGCCAACTGCGCCGCGCCCGCCGCGTTTCCGAGATGCTGCCAGACATCGAAGATGCCGACGGTGAACGTCTGGACGGCGAAATAGTGAACGGTGCCGTAGTCGTTCAGCGTCTCCATCGTCACGAGAATGATGCCGACGACGATGGCCGGGCGCGCCAGCGGCAGCGCCACCGCGAAGAAGGTGCCCCAGGCTCCCCGCCCTAGCACCCTGCTCACTTCGAGGACGCAGACGCATTGCTCGAGGAAGGCCGCCCGCGCGAGCAGATAGACGTAGGGATAGAGCACGAGCGTGAATACGCCGATGGCACCGCCCAGGCTCCTGATGTCGGGGAACCAATAGTCGCGGGCGCTCGACCAGCCGAAGACGTCCCGGAGAAGCGTCTGTAACGGTCCTGCATATTCGAGCAGGTCCGTGTACACATAGGCGACCACGTATGCCGGCATGGCGAGGGGCAGCAGGAGCGCCCATTCGAACCATCGCACACCAGGGAAGCGGCACATCGTCACCAGCCACGCCGCCGCGACGCCGATTACGGCCGTGCCGAGGCCGACCCCGGCGGAAAGCAGAGCGGTGTTGAGCGAATACGCCGGCAGAACGGTGGATGCGAGATGCTGCCAGATCTCGGCGGCCGGGGTAACGGCGAGGTAAATCACCGCAAGGATCGGGAGCGCAGCGACGGCGGCAACCGCCGCGGTCGCTGCCGTCCACTTATTCGCCTTCGAGGCCAGGCGCCACCGATCGCCCGTGGCCGCGGCAGGCGCCGACGCGGATATGGTCACGCTCCCCGCTCGCGCCTCGATGGGAGCTACTGGTCGTAACCGACCCGGTCGACCATGCGGAACGCCTCTTCGCGGTGCTCGGCCACGGTCGCGAGGCTGAGGTCGTCTACCTTGAACTCGCCCAGATCGCGCAGCAGCTCCGCCAGCGGCACACCTGGCTTGACCGGATATTCATAGTTCCGCTGCGCATAGATCTCCTGCGCCTGCTCGCTCGACAGGAACTCCATCAGTTTCACGGCATTTTCCCGGTTCGGAGCGTGCTTGGCGAGAGAAACGCCGCTGATGTTGACGTGCGTCCCACGCCCGTCCTGGTTCGGGAAGATCACGTTGACGGCCTCGGCCCAGGGCTTCTGCTCCGGGTTGTCGAGCATGTGGCCATAGTAATAGCTGTTCGAAAGCGCGATATCGCAGACGCCCTGACTGATCGCCTCAGCCTGCTGCCGATCTCCGCCCTGAGGCTTGCGCGCGAGGTTGTCCTTCACACCGGCCAGCCACTTCTCGGCCTCTTCGGCGCCGTGGTGTGCGATCATCGAGGCGAGCAGACCGATCTGATAGACATGCTTGCCGCTGCGCGTACAGATCCGACCCTTCCATTTCGGATCGGCGAGATCCTCGTAGTTGATCGGCTGCGACGGATCGACCCGATCCTTCGCGGCGAAGATGATTCGGGCGCGCGTGGTGAGGCCGAACCAGTGGCCCTCGGGATCGCGGAAATGCTCTGGAATGTTGGCTTCCAACGTCTCCGATTCCACCGCCTGCGTCACGTCGGCCGCCTTAGCTTCGTCCAGACGTCCGATATCGACGGTGAGGATGACGTCCGCGGGGCTGTTGCGCCCCTCGCGCTGGAGGCGCTCGGTCAGGCCCTGGTCGGCATGAACCACATTGACCTTGATCCCGGTCTCTTGAGTAAATGCCTTGAAGAGCGGTTCGACGAGAAAGGGCTGCCGATAGGAGTAGACGTTCACCTCATCGGCGGCGATCGCCGTCGATACACCGCCGGCCAAAGCCGAGACGGAAAGCCCGACCACACACGCGCCGCGAACGAGCACGTCTCTCATGGGAACCTCCGGAGCAACGATGCGAACAACTCGCAATATCATCCGGAGTACCGCACTTCATCTTCCGACGCAAGCGCCCGAATTCGCTGGCGGCTTGCCAGCGGAGCGTGGGATATCGCGCCCCGCCGGCCAGATCATCCGTCGGCCCGGTCGTCGGCGGCGAGCCCCTGCGCCCGGGCCCACAATGCCGCCTGAGTCCGGTTCTCGGCGCCGATCTTGCGGAGCAGATGCCTGAGCTGCGCCTTTACCGTCGCATCGGTCGTGCCGAGCTTGTTGGCGATCACCTTGTTGGAGTAGCCGTTCAGCAGGCCGTGCAGGATATCGATCTCGCGCGGCGTGAGGTTCGCGGCGTGGCAGCTCACCATCTCCTGCGATCGCGGGCTCTCAAGCATCTCGGCGGTCAGCCGCGCCGGAAACACGTTCTCGCCCGTCCTGATCAGGCTGATCGACTGCACGAGCGCCGCGGGCGACATGTCGGTCAGGAGATAGCCGTCGACGCCGAGCCGAATGGCTGACCGCAGCGCGTCCGCGCTGGCTTGGCGAGCGAGAACGACGCAGCGCACCTCCGGCCAGACCCGCCGCAGCTCGGCGGCACACGCCCGCGGAGCGTCCAGAAGGATCACCACGTCCGGCGTAACCGAGGATCCCTCGGAGACCGCCTCTGCAACGGAAGCGGCTTCGCCGCAGACACGGACAGGGGAGCCGCTGAACAGCCCCTTCAGGCCTTCGCGGAACAGCAGATCGCCCCCCACGAGATATGCCTGCACATCGGCGAGCGTCGCATAACGCAAGCTGGACTGAGAGTGCGGCATCGGATGAATGTTCTTCTTCGCCGGCATGTGCATCTCGCTGTTCCTTGCAGTTCAAGTGAGCGTTCGTCTTCACTCCTGGGAGAGCAACCGACGTGCCACGGCTTAGCCTGCGCAGCTTGCCGTGAGCAGATTTGCCTAAAACACCGGAATTGTTGGGTTAAACTGTTGGAGGCGACCGGCTGGCCTTTGGTGGAAGCTCGCCGCGCCTCGCATAATGCGAATCGCCGCGGATCATCCTTTGCAATTTGCCATTAAGCACTTTGCGATTTGCGGTCGGTTGGGCCGGTCGACTACCGCGCTCCCCGCAGCCGCAAGTGAGGATTGTGCCTCGTCCACGTTAGGCAGACGATAGCCGAAGGGGCTGGCGGCCCGCCTCCTGCGTACCGCCCGTCCCCCCACTCCAGGGAGGGTGCGATATGAAAGAGTCGATAGGAGGTGTATCGGTTGCGTTAGCGATTTCCGCTCTGGCGGCGAGCGCCATGGCGGCGGAGACGATTGAATGGAACCTGTCCGCCTGGGGCAACCCGCGGGCCGCCACCGTCTGCGTGGACGTGCTGTCGCAGTACGTCGAAGAGAAATCCGGCGGTAACTTCACCATCAAGGTGCATTACGGCGAGACGATCTCCCCTGCGAAGGAGAACCTGGACGGGCTCAAGATCGGCGCCTTCGAGATGGGGAACATCTGCAGCGGCTATCACCCGGGCAAGAACCTCGCCATGACGGTTCTCGACCTGCCCTTCCTGCCGATAACCAGCCTAGAGCAACAGGCGAAGGTCTCCGAGGCCTTTTATCAACTCGCCCCGGTTAAGGAGGAGGCGGCCCGCTGGAGCGCTGAGATCACCTTCCGCAATCTGCTGCCCCAATCAGAGTTCCTCGGCAGAGGCAAGCCGCCCACTACGCTGGAAGGCTGGAAGGGAATGAGGGTGCGCGCGCTCGGCGGAACCGGCCAGGCAATGGAGAAGATCGGGGCGATCCCGACCAGTGTGCCGGCGCCGGAGGTTTACACCGGGATCGAGCGAGGGATGTTCGATGCCGTCGCGTTCCCGTTCAGCTATGCCCATGGATCGTACCGGGTCCACGAAGTGACGGACTGGTACACGTTCAACATGGCGCCGGGTACGAACCATTGCCTCACGCTCCACAACGTTGCCGCTTTCGAGGCATTGCCGGCCGAGTACCGGCAACTCATCGAGGAAGCGAAGGCGATCTCCTATGAGAAGTCGATCGAAGCGTTCAAGGAAGCCGACGAGAAGTGGATCCCGCTGTTCGATCAGACCGGGCTGGAACGGATCGTCTACCCGGATGAAATATTGCAAAGTTTCCGCGAGACAGCGGCCCAACCAGTCTGGGAAGAGTGGGTACGGGACGTAACGGCCAAGGGGATCCCCGGCCAGGAACTTCTCGATTTCGTCCTGGCCGAAGCTAAGAAGACGGCCGGTTCCTGACGTGCCAGGCAGGAAGGGTACTAAGCCGCCCGCGCCAGACTGAAACCGGTCGCGTCTAGCGCGTCGAAAAGGCTCTTTGCCTGCTCAGCCGCAAGCGGCATCAACGGCGGCCGGATCTTGATCCAGCTCTGGTCGCCGGAATGCCGGGCCATGATCTGCTTCAGCGCCGGCACTAGCGCCTGGGACTGAATGGCGAGGCGTTGCGCGGTCAGCCCTTCCTGCAGCCGGTCGGCTTGTTCCTTCTGCCATTGCCGGTAGATTTCGGCGCAGGCGGCCACTGTCACATTGGCCGTGGCCGAGATGCAACCGGCGCCGCCGGCGCGCAGCACCGGCAGCAGGAACTGCTCAGACCCGGCGAACACACCGAAGCCCGGAAACCGCTCGCACATCGCCAGCATGTTCGAGAGGTCGCCGGAGCTGTCCTTGATGCCTGCGATCGCCGTTGGGTAGACCTTCAGCAGCCGCTCGATCAGGTCGTGACTGATCGGCACGTTCGATTGCGCGGGAAAATGATAGAAATACACCCGGAGCCGATCGTCCCCGACCCTCTCGATCACCTCGGAATAGGCCGCGAACAACCCGTCGTCACCAACCCCTTTGTAGTAGAAGGGTGGCAGCATCACGACGCCCGCCGCGCCGAGCTCGAGCGCCTTCCGCGTAAGTGTCACCGTATCGGGGATGGCACATGTGCCCGTGCCCGGCAGGAGCGCCCGGCCGGGAATGCCGGCTTCGCCGAGCGCGTCCAGTAGCGCCAGCCGCTCGTCGACGCTGAACGAATTCGCCTCGCCAGTGGTCCCCAGCACCGCCAGCCCATCCGCGCCGCTGGCAAGCAGCCACCGACAATGGGAAGCGAACGCGGCATGGTTCGGCGAGAGGTCGTCGTTCATGGGCGTGAGCGCGGCGACATAGACGCCGCGGGCGCTGCTGTCGGTCATGGCGATCTCCTCTCGATAAGCGGGGTGCACCCGGTGGCGCGCAGAGTAACGCCCCGCGCCACGAGCGACAATCGACTCGGGCCCTGCCAACCGCGGTCAGGCGCGGCCTACCTCGCATTCCCGCATGAAGGCGGCTACTCGCGGCAGGATCTCGCCGCGCCAACGTCGGCCGTTGAAGATCCCGTAGTGACCGACGCCCTGCTGCAGATAGTGCCTACGACGCTCCGCCGGAATTGCCGTGCACAGATCGTGCGCGGCTCGCGTCTGCCCCACGCCCGAAATGTCGTCCAGTTCCCCCTCGACCGTCATCAGCGCCGTGTGCCGGATCGCCGACGGTTCGATCCGGTGATCCCGCCATGTCATCTCTCCCTTCGGCAACGAGTGCTTCTGGAAGACCGTTTCGACCGTCTGCAGGTAGTATTCGGCGGGCAGATCCATCACCGACAAGTACTCGTCGTAGAACCGACGGTGGGCTTCCGCACTCTCGCCATCCCCCTGCACCAGATGCTCGAACAGCTGCATGTGGGCGCCCAGGTGTCGGTCGAGATTCATGCTCATGAAGCCGGTGAGCTGGATGAATCCCGGGTAAACCCGGCGGAGGAAGCCGGGATAGTTTGCGGGGACCGTGGCGATCACCCGGTTCTCGAACCAGCCAATCGATCGCGATTCGGCCGCTTCGTTTACCTTCGTCGGGTTCTGGCGCGTGTCGATCGGGCCGCCCATGAGCGTCATCGAGACCGGCTGCGTCTCGTCGCCCGCGGCAGCGAGGAGCGAGACCGCGGCCAATACCGGCACGGAGGGCTGACACACGGCGAGAACGTGCGTCTCCGGCCCGAGCAACTTCAGGAAGCGGATGACGTATTCGATGTAATCGTCGAGGTCGAAGCCGCCGAGGCGAGCCGGCACGTCGCGCGCATCGATCCAGTCGGTGATGTAGACATCATGCGCCGGCAGCAGCGCTCGTACCGTATCGCGCAGCAGCGTCGCGAAATGTCCGGAGAGCGGCGCGACCACCAGCACCTTCGGATCAGTGCGCGCCGCATCCCGCCGAAAATGCACCAGGTCGCAGAAATCCTGCGCCAGCACCACCTCTTCCTCGACGCGGACCGCTCGCCCGTCGATCTGCGTTTCGTGCAGGCCGAACTGCGGTTTGCCACGGCGTCGGGTAACTCGTTCGAACACCTCGCAGGCCGCCGCCATGGCCCTGCCATAGCCGGTATAGGAGATCGGAACCATCGGGTGCCGGTAAAACTGAAGCGCGGCTTCGGCCATCATTCGCGCCGGCGCCCAGGCCGCGTGTTGCATCTCGTGCAGTTGATAGAGCATCTGCCCCCGCTGGTTTCAAAGACTGCCCGGTACGTGCCGGATCATGTGTAGGAAGAATAGCCTGTCCGGGAGGGACCCGCCATACGCGAGAAGCGGACGGTGCCACCCACCGCTTGTCGCATTCTATCGAACAATGACTTCAACCCTTCGGTTCCGCGGCTCCGGCACGTCGTCCTCTGTCGGCACTAGAGGATTACTTTCACCATGGGACGTCACACTGATGACCTCGGGATCGACGCCCCTGGAGACCAGCAGGTCCCGGACCGCTTCGGCACGACGCCGCGACAGCTCGAGGTTCAGCGCCAGGTCCCCGGCGCGATCCGTATGCCCTACGACGCTGACGTCCGGATAGCTCCGGTCGTCGATCATCACGACCACGTCGGCCAGACGAGCCCGTGCCGGCGCCGTCAGCGTCACGGCTCCGGTCTCGAAATGCAGGATTTCTGTATGTGGAGGTCGCGGCTGTCGGTCGAGCACGGCCGAGAACCGGCTTACGACGGCGGCCCGGCTCATGCCGAGCAGGGGCCGACGCGGAACCCCTTCGTCGTCCACGGCAACTGCGCTCCAGGCGGAATCGACGAGCAGCTCGGAACCGGCCCCACGCACCTCTATCGCGCCTGAACCATCCTCGTCGGGCAAGAGCACGAAGGTTTCCTTCGCCTCGCAGGCCGCGACCGCGACAGCAACGAAGCACAGCGTCACAATCCGTCGTACCATCGTCCCCCCAGCGCCCGATATCGTCGCCGAAACCTCGAGATCGCCGCCTTCAGGATTCCGGCTCTACCGCTGCCAGAAACCGCGTCCCTCGAACCGCGACCGTCGAGGCTGGAGTTCGGACCTCGACCGCATCAGGCAGCAGCTTGGCGATGATGCCCGATATGTACAGCAGAGTACCGCGAACGAGATCCAGGGCGAAGCCGAGCTGGTCGTCGGCCGGGGCGAATGCGTACTCGCGCAGCAAGAGGCGGGTGCGGGGGCCGATGGAGATTATGGTGTTGTCGCGAAACGCGATACCCACCGAACCGGAGCCGTCGGTTTCCAGCCAGTCTCCCAGCATCACCCGGTCACCTGCCGACAAGATCTCCCGGCTGCCGTCGCGTTCGACATAGACGATCCCCTCCAGTGTCTTGACGCGTCCGATCCAGTCGGCTGCGTCCGCTGGGAGCGGGGTCATCAGCTGAAATCCGGCCGCGATGATCAGAAACGGCGCCGCCGCTTTCGACCGACAGACGAGCTCGAAGATCAGCCGACTGAGCATCTTTTCCCTCCCCCGAACTCAGCAGCGAGAGCCGCTCACCTGATCCGGCAGCACGGTGCGCTCCGGCGGGAAGTGGAGGCTTGCCCGCGTGCCGACGCTCGGGACGCTGTCGATCGTCAGTCGCCCGCCATGCAGCTCCATCATCCGGGTGGCGATCGTGAGGCCGAGCCCGATCCCCTGGTAGTTGCCGCTCAGCGCGGTGTCTACCGTGCTGAACGGCTCGACCACCCGCGCGAGATCCTTCGCCGGTATGCCGATTCCGCTGTCGGAGACGATCAGGGTCATGCTGTCGTCGGATCCGAGACTCGCGCTCACCTCCACCCCTCCAGCTCCTGGCGGCGTGAATTTGATGCCATTGAACAGCAAGTTGAGAAGTATCTTCTTCAGCATCAGCGTGTCCGCCCTCAGCCGAGGCAGGGCGGGCGGAATGACTCGATGCAGCGCGAGGTGCTTTCGGACCGCCTCCGGCTCCAGCATGCGCAGACATTCGTCCACGACCGCAGCCACGTCGATGTCGGTCTCTTCGAGGGTGGCTTTCCCGGCCTCGATCTTGGACATGTCCAGGATCTCGTTGACCAGGTTCAGCAGGTGCTCTCCGCTGGCATGGATGTCGGCGAGATACTCGCCGTATTTCCGCGGCTGAACCGGGCCGAAAATCTCTCGCAGCATGAGATCGGAGAAGCCGATTATGGCGGTGAGCGGTGTGCGAAGCTCGTGGCTGACATTGGCCAGGAACTCCATTTTCGCACGATCGGCCACTTCGGCTCGCGTCAGTGCCGCTTTCAGCTCTTCGGCCGCGCGCCGGCGCCCGGTGATCTCGGCGAACGTACGGAGGGCAGCCACCACCGTGGTGAAGAGCTTCTGCGCCGTCAGATCGGCCTTCGATTTGTAGTCGTTGATGTCGAAGCCGAGGACGACCTCCCGCTCGGGCGCCTGACCCGGCTGCCCGGTCAGCAGGACGATCCGGATGTCCGCGTTCTCCAGTTCGCCCCGGATCTCCCGAGCGAGCACCAATCCCGCATCCTCGCTCTCCATGACGACATCCAGAAGCACGACCGCGATATCGGACCGATGGAGAAGAATGGATTTGGCCTCGGCCGCCGACCCGGCGGCAAGCAACTCGACACCGCGGCCGAGAAACACGAGGTCCCGCAGGATTACCCGAGCCACCGCGGCTATCCCCGGATCGTCGTCGACGATGAGAACGCGCCAGACCGCCCCATGCTCCTCGGGCGCGGGCGGATCGCTGTCCTCCTCGAGGAACAGCAACGGATCGTCCTCCGGAGGCGAGATCATGGTCGCTTCGATTACCCCCCGATGCCCACCACCGACAATGCGCCCGATGATGCCTCTTCCATGGGCACGACACGCGGGAAACGGACGACGAAAGTCGTCCCTTTGCCTTCCTCGCTCTCGACCTCGATCCGCCCCCTGAGGACCTTGGTGACACTATTGAATACCAAATAGAGACCGAGCCCACTACCGCCGCGACCGCGCCGTGTAGTAAAGAAGGGATCGTAAACCCTCGAAATGACCTCCCTCGGCATGCCTCTGCCGTCGTCGGAACAGCGAAGCTCGACCTCGTCGCCGTCTGATCGCGCGGTGAACCGTACGGTTCCCGGGCTGCCGGGTTCGAATGCATGCGCTAGCGCGTTCATGACGAAATTCGTCACGATCAGCGCGATCGCGCCCGGGTAACTGTCCAGCGTGATCTCCTCCGGGCAGTCCACGTCTACCCGATTGCCGGTACGGTTTAGCTCCGCCTGCAGGCTGTTGATCACGTCGTCGAGATAGCCCTTCAGCTCGAAGACCTGGCGCTGCTCGTTTGCCTGATCGACCGCCACGCGTTTGAACCCCTGGATGAGATTCGCCGCGCGCTGGACGTTGGACGCCACCAGATCGGCCGCCTCCTCGAGGCCCTCGAGAAAGCGCTCGAAGCGGGATCGGCGAAGTTCGCCTTCGTCGAACAGCCCCCGAAGCTCGCGGATCTGTTCCACGATGTGCGTGGCGCCGGCCCGTCCAATTCCTACCGGGGTGGCGATCTCATGCGCGACGCCTGCGACCAGACCGCCGAGAGAGGCGAGCTTCTCGGCCTGCACCAGCTCCGCCTGGGTGTCGCGCAGCCGCTTGCTCGCTCGCTCTGCCTCGTCGCGGGAGAAACGAAGTGCGTTCTCCATCCGCTTGCGGTCGCTGATGTCGACGCAGGCGACGAGGGCGGCGTCCTGTCCCTGATACTCGAGCCTTCGCGCGGAGAGCAGCGCCACGATATCGCCGGACGCGCCGTTGACCGGTGATTCGAAGCCGTCGACCCGCCCGTCGATATGGAGTCGTCCGAGAAGACGCTCCCAATCGTCCCCATTGCGCAGAACCTGCGACATCTCGGCACCCGCACCGGCACCCCCGCCGATCTGCAGGTTCTCCCGCGCCGATGCATTTGCATAGAGGATGGCGTCGTCGGAAAGGGAAGACACGAAGACCGGTACCGGCACCGTGTCCAGCGTCGATTCGAGAATCTGCATACGGCGCGAGACCTCTCGCCCGTCCCGTTCCTCCGCGACGCGGCGGAGAATGGTGATGGCGAGAAACGCGGCGAAGCAGGCAACAAGCGCCCAAACGACGTCGATGAGCATTCCCGCGGCGAAGTACGCCGTCAGCCCGCCCGCTATCAAACTGCCGGTGACGGCGAACAGGAGGACGATCTCCCCGATCGGCCGCACCATCGGCAAGCAAAGGATCAGGATTGTCGCGGAAGCGAGCATCAGGGTCAGTTCGAGGATCGGCGACCATGCGGGTCGCTGCAGGAGCTGCGAGCTTAGGATGTTGTCGAGCAACTGCGCATGCAGCTGGAGCCCGGTCAATCTGCCGACCCCCGGTACCGTGTATCGCTCTGCCAACCCGCTCGCCGAAGCGCCGATGATCACGTACTTGTCCCGGAAGACCTCCGGCGGCACCTCTCCGGCGAGTACCGCCAAGGCCGATAGTTGTGAGCGCGCCGCCGGTTCGGTGAAGCGGGGTCTGAAGTTCCCCGATCCGTCGGTCGGCAGGGACTGGCCACCGACGATGATCCCCTCGATCCCGGCGGGCCCGGTGCGCACGAGAACCTGCCTGGCACCGAGACCTACCTTGAGCATTTCGAGAGGCAGGGAAGGCAGCGTCGTCGATCCGACCCGCACTGCCGCAGGCAGGCGGCGAACGGCCCCGCGCTCGAGCTCGAAGTTGACGATCCCCTCACCGGCCGCAGCATTGGTCAACCGTGGCAGACTGCGAACCACACCGCCGAACTGCGGCAGCCCCACCTCCGTGCGGGCGCCGGCAAACACGATCTCATGCAGCCTGATGTGGTCGGTATTCCGCCTCCGCGACGACTGGCCTGTTACGGCCATAGCGAGAACGCTCGGAGTGTCGGCCAGGACGGATGCCAATTCGTCATCCGCCGACCCGAACCGCAGGATCTCCTCCCGAGCCTCCGCGCTCAGCCCGTCGAGATGTTCGACGATCCGTGCGGGCGACATTCGGTCCGGCTCAGGCAGCAGAATGTTCAACCCGAGGGCGCTCGGCCCTCCTCGCGCTATGGTGTCCAGAAGCCGCGCGAGCAGATTACGCGGCCAGGGCCACTGGCCGTAGCGGGCGAGGCTCCGCTCATCGATCGTCACCGTCAGGACGCGGCTTTCCCGGGGCGCTTCGTCGGTGCGTTCGACCAGGCGGTAGAGATCGAATCCGATCTCGCGCAAACCTTCCACAAGCGGAGGATCGAGCAGGCGAAGAGCGAGCAGACCTAAGAGGAGGACCACGGCCGGAGCGCGGTTGCGTCTCGGCGCGACCGGCGCCTTAGCCCGTATGATCCGTTTTCGGCGTTGGCCCACCGCGCCCCACACCCGTCACGCCGGAGACGACGACGATCATTCGATCGATTGAAGGGTACCCCAGCGGGACCAACTGCACAGCAGCGAAACCGCGGCACTCGGCGGCTCGCCGGCTCCTATCGGCTACGGCCTTTACGAGCCCCGCGGCCGCGCTTTCCCTTGTAACCCTGAGCGATCTGCTGGACCGCGCTCGATGCGCGGCCGGCAGGCCGCGCCGCGCTGCTGCCTGCGGTTTCGGCTACGCCGAGGTCCATCGCCTGCAGACGCTTGATCTCGTCCCTCAGACGCGCTGCCTCCTCGAACTCGAGATCGGCTGCAGCAGCACGCATTCGCTTCTCGAGGTCGTCGATCACGGCATGAAGGTTCTGGCCGAGGAGGGCCTGCTCCTCGTGGAGTCCGGTCGAGACCGTCACGTGATCGCCGCGCTCGTAGACGCTGGAAAGGATGTCGGCGATGTTCTTTCGGATGGACTGCGGCGTGATGCCGTGCTCGCGATTGTACTCCTGCTGACGCTCACGACGACGCTCCGTCTCCCGCAGCGCCG
>JAJUGE010000006.1 GCA_029268305.1 Alphaproteobacteria bacterium | reverse complement strand
GGCCCGAGGATCGCATGCGGGGAGAGATCATCAGTCGCCTGATGTGCGAACTCTCCGCCGACATCGCGGCCATAGCGGCGGCCCACGACCTGCCCGAGCTGGAGCCGGATCTCTCGCGTTTGGAACGTGACGGCATCGTCCGGCGCGAGGGGTCACGCATCGTCGTAGAAGAAAGCTTCCGGCCGCTCGCGCGAGTGGTCGCCGCCGCCTTCGATGCATGGCTGAGCGTGGGAGAGGCGCGGCACGCCAACGCCGTGTGAGCGCGACGAGTTGGTCGAGCTGTCGTCGCCGGCCCGGGATGCCTCCGCCGGGCTTCAGAGGTGCTCAGCCCTGTACTTCTCCCAATAGTCGAGCCAGGCGTCGTCCTCGCTCACCTTCTCGCCTTTCTTCTCCTGTTCGGCGCGCCATTCGTCGAAGGACGCGACCGCCTCGTCCCAGGCCGCCTGCGCCTTCTCCAGGCGGGCGAGGCGCTCCTCGTTCCAGGCCTGATCCTCGGGCTGCCACACATTGTGGTCCTTCATGAACCGGACGGCGCCATCGTGGGCCGGAGCGTCGTAGGGAGGGCGGCCACCCACGTCGATGGCCCATCCCTTGGATGCGGGTGTAGTCTCCTTGTAATCGTCAAAGTGCTTGTGCATCACGGCCAACAAGGCATACACCTCGTCGGCCGAAGTTCGAGCGTAGGTGGTCAGCAGCGGATATCGATAGCCGGCCATATCCTTCGGGTTTTCTTCCGAGAGGCCGGCACCTGCGGTGGCGCGCATCGGGCTCAGGAAGCTCGCCACCTTCTGCGCCCGTGCCCAACCCTCTTTGTCGTCCGGCGGCATCTCCGGCCAGCATAGTCCGCCGGGAGAGGCTTCGATCTCCCGTACCTGACTCGAGGTCGGCACGTTGTTCATACCGTCGATCTGCCCCGCGATCGCGGCCGCTACCTGCTGATTCCATCCGCCGAACCAGACGGGCTCGATGTCCTCGCGCGTGAGATTGCCGAACGCCAGGAAAGCGTCGTTCTTCACGTTCACCGTCGGGCTGCCGGTGACGTACCCGACCTTGGCGCCCTTCAGGTCGTAGTAGGTCTTGTATTTCCCGCCATCGCAGCGCGTCATCGCGATTCCGATGGCAGACGGCCGGCCCATCAGGATCCGCAGGTCCTGTGGACCCCACTGCTTCACCGCGAAATCAAACGCGCCTTCAGACGCGAAGAAGGCTTCGTTCCCGAGGAAGCCGTATCCGACCTTTCCCGTGGTCATCGGCAAGAGCCGCCCGATCGAGGTGCCGGCAGGCACTATCCGGATGCGGATGTCATAGTGCTTCTGCAATGCGTTGGCGATCGCGGATGCATCGGTATAGCCACTGCTGCCGAGGTCGTATGCGCTCCAGACAAGTGTTTGGGGCAGGCCGGGTGCCGGTTCTGCCCGCACATCCATCACCGGCGCGAACACGAAGCCTGCGGCCGCGCCGACACCCAACCATTGTGCCAAGCCTAGCGGAAACGCCATCTTCCAGTCTCCTCCCAAAGTTGTCGCCGGACGATATCGCTTCTTTTAAGTTGATGTCTTGGTCTCCGACTTGCATTTAGCATTGACTCTTCTTTGGGGGCGCGCAAGTACACGAAGAAGTTCTGACTTTCCCCGTTGGGGATGAGCCCCACAAATCTGATTGATGTTGTGATGTCGCGGTCCGCTATCTTCGTCGAGCGAGTCTTCCGTCCCCGCGCGGTTGCGGCCGCGGTCAAGTAGGAGGCAGAGCGAAGGTCTTCTTTTCACCGCAGCGGATCTGCTCGACCGCCTCGCCGCAGGCGAGCCGCAAAGGTGCCGCCGATCCCTCGGCCGATCGCACGATCAGGCGTTCATGGTTCATATCGAGCATCAGGATGTGGTTGCGGAAGCGGATGTTCATCCGGAGGTGCCGTAGCTCGGTCGGCAAGCATGGATCGAACCTGAGCCCTCCATCTTCCACCTCGAGCCCGCTGTAACCGCGCTGGACGATGTCCACTGTTCCGGCCATCGCTCCAAGATGGACACCCTCGTGCGTCGTCCCGCCCTGGATGTCGTCGACATCGCTGCGCAGCGCCTGCCCGAACAATTTCCACGACTCCGCTCGATCGGAGCGCGCCAGCACCCAGGAATGGACGATGCGGCTCAGGGTAGAGCCGTGGGAGGTTCGCGCGAGATAGTATGCGATGTTGCGGGGGATCATCGCGTGGTCGAACTCATAGCCCATGATCCCGAACAGCCGGGTCAGCTCATCCGCCGTGAAAAGGTGGAAGAGCATGAGCACGTCGGCCTGCTTGGAAAGCTTGTAGCGGTTCGGGTCGTCCCCTTCCGCTTCCAGGATCCTGTCCAGGCGCTGGATGTCGCCGTAACGGGCTCGGTAGCCCGCCCAATCGAACTCGAGCAAGAGGTCGTAGCCCTCGAACTGGCTGATGATGCCATTGTCGTGGAAGCAAACGCGGATCTTGCTCGCGATCCGGCGCCACCGCTCGATCTCCTCCTCGGTGAGCTGGACGCTGTCGGCGATCATGTGACGCCAGGCGTCGTCCAGCAGGTCGAGCAGCTCGATCGTCCGCGTGAAGAGCCATGCGGCCATCACGTTGGTGTACGCGTTGTTGTCGAGCCCCGGCTGTTCGGCATCCGGATAGGAATCGTGGTACTCGTCCGGCCCCATGACGCCGCGGATTTCGTAGCGTTCGTGCTCGTCGTTCCACGTGGCGAGGCTGGCGAACAGGCGCGCGATCTCGATCATCATCTCGGCGCCGTAGAAGGCGAGAAACTGCCGGTCGTCCGTCACCTTCATGTACGAGTGGATGTTATAGGCGATCGCCAGATTGACGTGGCGCTGCAGATGGCTGTTGTCCGGCAGCCACCGACCCGACTTCGGGTTGAGGTGGAGCTTCTGCGTTTCCTCACGCCCGTCGCTGCCGCTCTGCCAGGGGTACATCGCACCCTCGAACCCCGCCTCCTTGGCGAGACGACGAGCGGCCGGCAGGCGGCGGTAGCGATAGAGAAGGAGCGCCCGCGTGATTTCCGGGGCCCGGAAGTTCAGGAACGGGAAGATGAAAAGCTCGTCCCAGAAGATGTGTCCGCGGTAGGCCTCTCCGTGGAGGCCGCGCGCAGGAACACCGGCGTCCATGTCTATCGTATGCGCCGAGACCGTTTGCAGAAGGTGGAGAATGTGTAGACGCAGGATGCGTTGCGCCTCGACCTGTTCAGCGTCGCCACTGTCGATGAGTTGCATGTCGAACAGTCGCCAGAGCCACTGCCACAGCTTGGAGTGCGTAGCCAGCAGCTCATCGAAGTCGGGAGCGTCGCTGAGCGCCTCGCGTGCGGCCAGGCCCGGCTCGGACATCGCCCGATCGCGCGACGTATGCACGGCCACGACCTTCTCGATCCGCAGCGGTTTGCCCGCGTTCACGTCCGTAGTGATGCGATGCGCGACCCATTCATCCCCCTGAAGCAGTTCGCGGGCAGCGCTGCAGGGGCCTTCTGTCGTGAACAGTCGCGTCCTGGCAGCCTGTGCCATCTCGAGCCGGGACTGGACGGTTTCGACGTGGAGCCACAGGCTCTCATCGTTCGCCTCGCCCAAGCCGATCGGGTGCAGGTGCTTCGAATTCAGCTCCCGGTAACGCTGGACGCCGGCATTGACGATGGTGCCGTCAAGCTCCGAACAGATCTCGATCGGGCCCGACCAGTCTTCGGGCGTGATCTTCAGCTCGATAGCCGCCAGGTGCGGATCGCGCATGTGCACAAGCCGGCGGCTTTCGATCGAGGTGATCCGGTTCTCCCGGTCACGGAAGCGGATCCGGCGCTTCAGCACGGCGGTCTTTATGTCGAGCGTCTGCTCGAAGTCGAGAATGTCGACTCCCCTCAGGTTGAACCATGCGCCTCCCGCGGGGCGAAATCGCAGCTTGAGCCAATTCGGGAAATTGACGAGGTCCTCGTTTTCGACCAGGTGCCCGGCGACTTCCGTTGTGAGCCGGTTGTAACCGCCGGTCAGGTAAGTGCCCGGATAATGGATGTCGTCGGCATCAGCTTCCTCGCCCGCTCCGCGGGTGGCGAAGTAGCCGTTGCCGAGCGTGCAAAGGGCTTCCCGCAGGTCTTCCTTCTGGGGGATGAACGAGCCGTAGCGCAGCGTCCAGCTCACCGCTGTTCCTTCTCGATGGTGTCTGCCAGGAGCAGGAGGAATTCCTCGACCTCCGCCGGATCGGCGAGGGCATAGTCGGCCGCCGTCTCGTAGACCTCGTGCCGTACGACGACCCCGATTCCGAAATCCCTGATCGCCCGGAATGCGTTCTCGTCGGTGGTGTCATCGCCGACATAGATTGGAAGCGCGCTTCCCTCGTCGAGACCCAGTGTGTCGAGCAAGGTCATGAGAGCCTTGCCCTTGTGCCAGTCCATGTTCGGCTGGATCTCGATCACTTTCTTGCCGTCGAAACGCTTGAGCTCCGGCTCGAGTGCGGCGTCCGCAGCCGCGCTCACGAGATCGACGTAATCGGGTTGCACGAGGCGATAATGCACAGCGAGGCTGAAGCGCTTCGGCTCGATGATCACTCCTTCGACATCCGCCAGCCGATGTCGCAGCGTCTCCGTCGCTCGCCGCAGTGCCGGTTGCGCCTCGGTGCCGAGCTGTCGTTCGATACCCGGACCCTTGATGTCGAAACCGTGGCTGCCGGCGTAGTACAGCTCGTCGAGGCCGACCCGCTCCCGTACATCGTCCAGGTCCCGACCGCTGATGATGCCCACGGTGCACGCCTGTGCCAGTCGGGCGACAGCCGTTCGCATCGCGTCTGAAAGAATCGCGTCCTGTGGCCGGTCGGCGATGGGACTGAGGGTTCCGTCATAGTCGAGGAACACGGCGATGCGCCGCCCTCCGGCGGTAGCCACGATTTCGGCAATGTGATCGGTAGCATGCGGCAGCGGCTCGCCGCCGACGGAGAGTTGAGACAGGTCCTGCACGACGATGTCGGCTCCATGCTGGCGCAGATCTTCCGGATTGCCGGTCCGGTCCACGCCGATGACGAGACCGAATCCGCCTGCGCGGCCTGCCCTGACGCCGGCAAGCGCATCCTCCACCACGACCGCTCGCCGCGGCTGCACGCCTAGCTCCGCCGCGGCCGCGAGAAACACGTCCGGAGCCGGCTTCCCCTTCAAGCCTCTCTGCTCGGCGACGACCCCGTCGATCCTGACATCAAACAGTTCGAGGCAGCCGCCCGCCCGCAGGACCGCTTCGGCATTCTTGCTGGCGGAGATCAGGGCAACGCGAATGCCGGCCCGCTTCAGCGCATCGATGAGGGCGATCGTCGACTCGAAGACCTCGACCCCACGCTCGCGGAGGGAGGCCTGAAACTGCTCGTTCTTGGCGTTGCCGATACCGCAGATCGTATCCCGCTCCGGCGAGTCCGACGGGGCGCCGAACGGGAGACGGATGCCCCGAGATTCGAGGAAGCTGGCGACACCGTCATATCGGGGCTTCCCGTCGACATAGCGGCGGTAGTCGGTCCCGGGATCGAACGGTGCCGCTTCACCGCCGGTCTCCCTTCTCCACTTATCCAGGAAGGCATCGAAGACCCGCCGCCAGGCGTCGGCGTGAACGCGCGCGGTCCGCGTGACAACTCCATCCATGTCGAAGATGACGGCGTCATAGCGCTTAGGGTCGAGGACATGGTGGCCTGGCGGTGATGCATTCATTCGTATTCTCCCGGACTACCAAGTTAACTTCGCTCGGACAGGATTGATCCCCGGTCGTGATTGACCGTACCGCCGCAAGCCGGGCCGGCTACAATGCTGCGAAAAAGACGGGACCCAAAGGGGAGGACGTACGATGGAATTCGACTACATCATCGTCGGGGGCGGTTCGGCCGGGTCGGTGCTGGCCAACCGCCTGTCGGCGCGCAGCAACAATCACGTCCTGCTGCTGGAAGCGGGACCGGACACGCCACACGGCAAGGTCCCGGCGGAGATAAGCGACAGCTATCCGGGCGTCGCCTACTTCGATCCACGTTTCCACTGGACAGCGCTCAAGGTTCGAGTCGAGGCGGTATCGCACAATCGGCCCGACGTGCGGCCGGTGCCGCGGAAGTACGAGCAGGCGCGGGTAATGGGTGGCGGCTCCAGCATCAACGGTCAACTTGCCAACCGCGGCGCGCCTACCGATTACAACGAATGGGAGGCGCTCGGCGCAGAAGGTTGGGGCTGGAGGAATGTCCTGCCGTACTTTCGCAAGCTCGAGCGGGACATGGACTTCGAGAACGACTGGCACGGCAATCAGGGCCGTATTCCGGTGCGCCGGATCTTCCCCGAGCTGTGGCCCGGCTTCGCCAGGGCGAGCGCCGAAGCCTTCGCCGAGCTCGGCTTCGAATACATCCTCGATCAGAACGGCGAGTGGCGTGACGGCTATTTCCCGCTCACTATCTCGAACGCATTCGACCGACGAGTTTCCGCCGCCATCGGCTATCTCGATCCCGGCACCAGGCTCCGGGAGAACCTGACGGTCCAGGCGGAGACGCAGGTTCGCGAGCTCCTGTTCGATGGGCGGCGTGCCATTGGAGTCGTCGCCGAGCGGCACGGAAAGACCGAAACCTTCCACGGACATGAAATCATCGTCAGCTGCGGGGCGATCCATTCACCGGCAATGCTGCTCCGCGCCGGCATCGGCCCTGCCGGTCACCTTAGGGATATGGGGATCGAGGTTCGCGCCGACGTCCCTGGCGTCGGGCAGGGGTTGATGGATCATCCCTCCGTCGCGGTGTCGGCCTTCGTGCGGACGCCTTACCGCCTCGCCGAGGACATGCGGCGGCACATGCATGTCGGTCTGCGCTATTCGTCGGGGATCGACGATATCCCGGCCGGCGACATGATGCTGGTGTCGGTCAGCAAGTCGGCCTGGCACGACATCGGCAAGCGGCTCGGTTCTCTCCTGTTCTTCGTCAACAAGTCCTATTCGCGGGGGCAGGTGAGGCTGGCCAGCCCCGCCTGGACCGATGAACCGGATGTCGAGTTCAACCTACTGTCGGATCAACGCGACCTGAGGCGGCTGATGGACGGTGTCCGTCTCGCTGCGAGGTTGTTCCGTCACTCCACCATGCTGGAAGCGGCGGCCGATGCTTTCGCTTCCTCCTATACGGAGCGTGTGCGCTCGATCGCGGCGGTCACGCCGCGGAACCGCATGCTGACCGCGGCACTCGGTCGTCTGCTCGACGGGCCCGACGCGCTTCGACGCTTCATCATCGGCAAAGTCATCACCGAAGGTGCGACTTTGCAGGCGATGCTCGACGACGAGGACCTGCTGGAGGAATTCGTACGCAAGGCCGCCATCGGCGTTTGGCACGCCTCATGCTCGTGCCGCATGGGGCGAGTGGACGATCCGATGGCCGTGACCGACAATCAGGGGCGGGTCCGCGGCGTCGAGGGGCTTCGAGTGGTGGACGCTTCGATCTTCCCGGTGGTGCCTTGTGCGAACACCAACATTCCGACCATCATGACGGCAGAGAAAATCTCCGACGCCATCCTGGAGCATGCCGGCGCCTCCCGCGCCCGTCTCGCCGACGCCCGCTGAGCGGGGTCGCCAGGCCGCCGCCCCGACCTTGGCGGAACCTTGCGGGCGTTCCCGAGTTTTCCCGGGATGATATTCCATGGTGGGGAATGGATGTGTTCAGCTTAAGAACTGCGGCCGTGGCTGCAGCCGTGGCGTTTCCGATCGGCGCACAGGCCGCGCCCGTGGGCGATACGGCAGTCGCCTTCGAGCTACACTACCTTTTGGAAGGTCGCTCAGCATCCTTCGGCAGGGTCAACACCGTAGACCGCTTCGTCGACCGCTTCTATGCCATGCGGCAGGGTGCGCCCGCATGGTGGACCAATGACGGTTGGTCGGCTGCCGCAAGCGCGGCAATTCAGCGGATCGGCGCCGCCGAGGAACACGGCCTGCGCCCGGGCGATTACCATTTCTCACGGTTGCAACAGGCGGTCCTCGGAAGCGCTTCGAGCACCGAGGTACCAAAGGGCGTCGCCCAAGCCGAGTTGCTACTCACGCGCGCAGTCCTCGGCTATCTCGAAGATGTCGCTAACGGCCGGATCGACCCGAGCGAGATTGGCTGGGAGGCCTATCGCACCCGGCGCATCGATCCGCCGTCCGCGCTGCAGCGGAGCCTCAACGGAGGCGACTTCGCAGGTTGGTTCGCCAGCGTGGGGCCGGTCAGTGAGCAGTACCGGCTTCTACGCAAGGCGCGACAGCGGTACGCCCAAATCGCAGCGACCGAATGGCCTGTCCTCCCGGAGGGGCCGACGCTGAAGCCGGGCGATCGGGGCCCACGTGTCGCAGTGGCGAGACGGCAATTGCACATGCTTGAGCAGCTCCGCACAGATCCGGAG
This sequence comes from Alphaproteobacteria bacterium, assembly GCA_029268305.1. GTDB lineage: Bacteria > Pseudomonadota > Alphaproteobacteria > JAJUGE01 > JAJUGE01 > JAJUGE01. Next base: position 86,355 of record JAJUGE010000006.1, on the reverse strand, counting down.
CATCTGCGCACCGTGCAGCGACAAACGAAAGCGGCGGCGTCCCCTGTCTTCCAGCTCGTCTCGTATGAGGGGGGCGTTGGGGACAGCGCTATCCGCTCGTCGGAAGGAGAGAGGCAGGGTGAGGCGGAACTCTACGATTCCGGGCTTGAAGCCGCTGTCCGGCGCTTCCAGGAGCGGCACGGTCTGGTGGCCGACGGGCTGATCGGAGCCGGCACGAGGGCCGCTCTGAATATCTCCCCTCGCGAACGGCTACGGGAAATCGACCTCAATCTCGAGCGGCTGCGCTGGCTCTCCGACAATCCGGGCGACCGTTACGTGATGGTGAACATCCCCGGCTACGAGCTCACCGCTTACGAGGGAGGTGCGCTCGTCGATCGAATGAAGGTCATCGTCGGCGAACCCGATTGGGAGACGCCGATCATGAGCGATTACATCGTCGACCTAAAATTCGCCCCCGACTGGACCATCCCCGTAAGTATCGTCGAGGACGAAACGCTGCCGAAGGTCCGGCGGGATCCTGGCTATCTCGGTCGAAGCAACATCCGAGTTCTCGATCGTAGCGGGGGCGAGGTCAGCCCGCATTCCGTGAACTGGCACGGTGCGTCGAGCAGATCCTACGTGTTCCGCCAGCGTCCCGGGCCCGGTAACGCGCTCGGTCTGATCCGATTCTCCCTAACCAACAACCGGGGGATCTACTTGCACGACACGCCGAGCCGCAAGCTGTTCGATCGATCGATGCGCGCGCTCAGCCACGGCTGCATCCGCGTCGAGCGGCCGGCAGATCTCGCGCGATATCTCCTGGAGCAAGATCCGACTTGGGAAGGAGACATCGAGCGGATGATGCGTGCTCCGAATACGTCCGTCCATCACCTGGCGCAGTCGACCCCGGTTCACCTCGTCTATCTGACGGCCACGATCGACGAACGGGGTGAGTTGCGGTTCTTCGATGATGTTTATGATCGCAACCCGCGCCTGCAGGAGGCGCTCGATCGGGCCAGCTCCAGACGCCGCAATCTCGGTTGATCGGGATCGACAGGGTAAGTGGAGGGAGCGGGATCAGCGCAGCGAATCCCGCTCCAGTTGATCCAGCAGTAGCCGAACGTTCCGACGATTGGCCTTGAATGCCACGTCGAAAACGTCCCCCAGCAGCGGGATACTGCCAAGCGCGAAGTCCAGCCCTACGTTCGTCAGCATCCGCGCGATCACGCGGCGCGGGACGCCGAGCCGATACGCTTCTGCCACAATGTAGAGCGCAATCACGGTGGTGGCCGCATCTCCGAGCCCAGGGACCAGTCCCGCGAGTCCATCGATTCCGATGCGGATGTTCGTCCCGGGGATGCGAAAGCGCTCGTCCAGCCAATGGGCGAGCGCCTTTACCCGGCGAAGCTCGGCAGATTCGAGGGAGGGCGGCGGACCGCCCGAACCTCGCCGGCCGGTCGTGTCAGCGGCGGGCAATGATCCAGACCGCGTGGACGATCCCGGGAATGTAGCCGAAAAGCGTGAGCAGAATGTTGAGCCAGAAATGGCCGCCGAACCCGACCTGGAGAAAAACGCCGAGCGGCGGCAACAAAATCGCAAAGATGATGCGGATCAGATCCATAATCGATTCATGCTCGGGCGCTTCTCGGCCCGGCGAAGTACCAGATGATCAGGCCGAGGACCGGCAGGATAAGGATGAGCAGGATCCACAAAACCTTGGCTCCGGTGGAAGCGTTGCTTCCGAAGACATTTACGATCGCCCAGATGTCGGCGATCAGAATAATAAGGCCGAAAATGAATTCCATGAACTTCTCCGTCTATGTCGGCCCACGATTGAGGCCGCATCGTCCGGGCGAGTAAACGACCGCTCGCTTCGACAGTTCCACTTGAGAAGGGAACATCCTGCCGCGAAAACTGTTGGGGCTTGGCCGACGGGAGGTGACCGAAGGGGAGGGGTCGAGTGAAGTCAAATGGCGGGATCGGTTATGCAACCGATCCGGAGATCGCTGCCGAAGAGGCAGGGCTCCGCTATGTACAGGATGGTGAGCCGGGTTTCTCGCGTCGTCGTGCCGGGCGCGGGTTCAGCTACCGCGATACGCGGGGGGAGCCGATCACCGATCGCCGCCACATCCGCCGCATCAAATCGCTGGCCATCCCCCCTGCTTGGGCAGACGTATGGATCTGCCCCTTTGCGACCGGCCATATCCAGGCGACCGGGAGAGATGGGCGAGGACGCAAGCAGTATCGCTATCACCCTCGATGGCGCGAGGTACGCGACGAGACGAAGTATCATCGAATACTGGATTTCGGGCGGGCGCTGCCGCGAATACGCAAGCGTGTCGATGCGGACCTCTCGCTTCGGGGCCTGCCGCGCGAAAAGGTGCTCGCGACCGTGTTGCGTCTGCTGGAGGCATCGTTGATTCGTGTCGGCAACGATGAGTATGCCCGCGAGAATCGCACCTATGGCCTGACGACGCTCCGGGATGGGCATGTCGATGTCGGTTCGACGAGGATGGTTTTCCGGTTCCGCGGGAAGACCGGCAAGGTGGTCGAGGTCGACCTACGCGACCGCCGCCTCGCGCGCATCGTCAAGGCCTGCCAAGACCTACCTGGGCAGGAACTGTTCCAGTTCGTGGACGGCGACGGCGAGCAGCACGTCGTCAAGTCTCAGGATGTGAACGAATATCTGCGTGCGATCGCCGGAGACGAGTTCACGGCGAAGGACTTCCGCACCTGGGCGGGTACGGTTTTGGCCGCCTACGCTCTGCGGGAGTTCGAAGCCGTGGATAGCGAGGCGGCAGCCAAACGGAACGTGACGCGAGCGATCGAGCGCGTGGCTTCGCGGCTCGGCAACACGACAGCGATATGCAGGAAGTGCTATGTTCATCCCGAAGTCGTGAACGCCTACATGGACGGCACGCTGGCCGAGCAGCTGAAGAGCAAGGTGGAGAAGAATTTGCGAACGGAGCTCGATGATCTCGAGGGCGGGGAGGCGGCGGTCCTCGCCTTCCTGCAGCAGCGCCTGACGAGGGAAGTGGAAAAGTCGGGCGCATGAAGGATGGGAGTTTCGAGGAGGCGGTCGGCTCTGAAGAGCTGGTGACCCGCCTCGACGCCGCGGCGAGGCATGAACACACTCCCTGCGGCGCGGGAACACTCGCGTGGCGCATCTGGGGATCGGGCACGCCGATCGTCCTCATGCACGGCAGCTTCGGTTCCTGGACGCACTGGCTCAAGAACATTCCTGCGCTGTCGAGCGAGCTTCAGGTCATGGCGGTGGATCTGCCCGGCATGGGGGATTCGGCCAATCCGCCCGAGCCGTTCTCGGCCGAGAGCCTGGCGCAGATCGTATCCGACGGGCTCGATCACATCCTGCCGGATGACCAGCCATTCCACCTCGCCGGTTTTTCGTTCGGAGGCATCGTCGGCGGTCATGTCGCACTGCGTCAGCAGCGCCGGATCCGGAGCTACACCGCTATCGGCTCTAACGGGCTCGGGCTGCGCATGGCGCCGAGAAATGGCATGGCACGCCCCAACCGGTCGATGACGCCGGAGCAGGTCGCCGACGTTCATCGGAACAATCTCGGCGTCATCATGTTCGGCGACCCCGCCAACATCGACGATCTCGCCGTCTACCTGCAGATCCGGAACACCGGCAAGGCCCGGATCCGCAGTGGCGAGATCCCGAAGACCGACACGCTGCGGCGCGCGATCGCGCAAATGCGCAATCCGGTCCAGGGGATCTGGGGCGAGCGGGACGCGACTGCAGGCCCCTACCTGCAGGAGCGGATCGATCTGTTCGCCGAGATCGCGCCGGGAAGCCGGTTTCACGTGATCCCCGGCGTCGGACATTGGGCCTGCTACGAGGCGCCCGACATCGTCAACCGCATCCTCCTGGAGACGGTCGGCTAGATCCTGTCCGTCTGGGCAAGGGAGACGTCGGCGAAGCCGAGGTCGCGAAATTCGGCCATCACCGTGGACCCGGAGCTCGCGAACTCGACGCCGGTGCACGAGCCGGTCGTCACCACGTCGCCCTGCCGCAGCCCGCCACAGCGAGCGGCGGCATGGTTCGCGAGCCACGTGACCAGTCGGATCAGATCCCCCGCCTTGTTGCCGCCTTCTTGTTCGACGACGACGTTTCCGTCGATCGTGAGGGTCACCGGCTGCCGCGTGAGAGCCAGTTGCTGCCAATTGCGCGTCTCTCGTCCGCAAATCAGCGCCACGTTTGCCTGGTGATCCGCGAGGTGCAGGAGAGGCGGGATGTCGGGCCATCCCTGCCAGCGGCTGTCGACGATCTCGATGGCCGGCATCGCCGCGGCGATCGCCTGTTCGACCTCCTGCCGCTCATACGGTCGTTCGCGGGGCGGAAGATCCCGGCCGATCCTGAAGGCGATCTCGGCCTCGACAGCGACGTCGCGGGACTGCCCTGCGGCCATGCGGGTTCTGCCTTGCCGAATCGACGAGCGGGGTAGGGGGGCGCAAAGGGGCGTCGCTTCTGGCGAGGCCGCGCCGACCTTCCACCCGCCGATGGTGCCGAGCGACCTTACGACCGCATCCTGTACGGCGTAGGCACCTTCTTCGTCCTTGATGACCTCCCGCTCCGGAAGCTGCGCCCGCCGGCCGTCGGATCGCGCCTCGAGCAGAAGGTCGGCGATGTGTCTAATGTCATTCCGATCCATACCGCTTTTCCCTTAGCTAGAGACTACGGCACTATAGCCTGTGGGTGATGAGGCCGGCGACAGCCGGTGCTGAATCGTAGTGTGGAGGGGGTGGATGCGGCATTTCAGGAAAGCGTCGGCGCTGCTTGCGGGCTTCGTCATGTTCGCCTGCGCGCCGACCGAACTGGCCGAGCATCGGCGAGTGGAAGGTGTCCGATATCTCGACCAGGGGATTTCCACCGACGAAAGGCAGCGCCTCTACCACTACAGCCAGGGCACACGGATCATGAACTATGAATGGTTCATGGCCCTGGAGCAGTCCAATAATCGGGAGCCGTTCGCCTCTCCGCAGAACCTCGCGCGCTTCGGCTTTCTGCCGAGCGAGCGAAGCGACCACAACCCGAACGGGCTTCCGGTTGGTTTCGCCAAGGACGTCGATTCGGAAACCGGGGACGCCTTCGTCGGCTTCACTTGCGCTGCCTGTCACACCGGCCAGATCAACACCGGCACCATCGGTGTCCGGATCGACGGCGGAGCCTCGCTGGTCGATACCGACCAGTTTCTCACGTCGCTGTTCAGGTCGCTCGCGATCACCCGCCTGTTGCCGACGAAATTCAATCGATTCGCCGACAAGGTTCTGGGCGACGACCATTCGGAGGCGGAGCGAGCAAGCTTGCGCGAAGATGTCGATTCCGTCATCGACCGGGTCAAGGATCAGCAGAATATCAACCGCGACCTCGGGCTCTATCCCGTCGCCGAGGGACCTGGCCGAACCGACGCGCTCGGCCGAGGCGGAAACCTCGTGTTCGGGACGGGAATTTCACCGGCGAACTACCGCAAAGCCGATGCTCCGGTGAGATTTCCTTCTCTCTGGGACATCTGGAGCTATGACTGGGTACAATACAACGCTTCCATCCATCAGCCGATGGCGCGCAACGTCGCCGAGGCGCTGGGGGTGCGGGCGCTCGTCACGTTGAAGATCCCGCCGGGCGGTACGGAGGATGATCTGTACGCCTCGACCGTTCGCCTCGCAGAAATCGACCGGATGGAGCGGATCCTGCAGAAGCTGAAACCGCCCCCTTGGCCAGAAGAAATCCTCGGACGGATAGATCGCGAGAAGTGGCGACAGGGGAAGGCCCTCTACGAGGCTCGTTGCGCCGGATGTCACGATCCGGCGTGGCGGGAGGTCGATCGGTTCGGCAATCTCGGAAGGCGGATGATCACGGTGCCGCTGGACAAGATCGGCACCGACGACAAAGCGGCAACCAATTTCGCCGAACGCACCGTCGATACCGGCGACCTCGGCCTCGGGACCGTGTCTGCGGCCAGAGCGCTCGAGGTCGTGACGACCAAGGTGATCGAGCGCAAGTACGACGAGCTCGGCATCCCTGAAGCCGAGCGCGTCAGGATGAACGGCTGTCGCGAGAATGAATGGCGCGCGCCACTTGCCTACAAGGCAAAGCCTCTGGACGGAGTCTGGGCGAGCCCGCCATATCTGCATAACGGGTCGGTGCCGAACATGTACCAGTTACTGTTGCCGGCCGAGGAGCGGGACAAGGTCTTCCATGTGGGGACCTACCGCTATGATCCGGTGCACATGGGCTACGAGACCGGTCCGTTCGAGGACTCGTTCAGGTTCGACACGACGCTGCCCGGCAATTCCAACGCCGGGCACGAGTTCCGGGATGGATCCGGAGAGGGAGTCATCGGTCCACCGCTTTCGGATGCGGAGAGATTTGCCCTGATCGAGTTCCTGAAAGCGCCGGAGACGAACCGGGAGCCGCCGCCGCGGCAGGCGGGCGACGCGGCCGATTGCATCGTGCCGGCTGGCGGATGATGCCGCGGCCGCGAGCGGCGAAGGCGGGCGGTTTGAACCGCCCGCCGGTCCGGCTCGTCAGCTGCCCGCCTTTTTCGCGGCCTCGAGGACGTAATCGAGCAGTTCCTGTCCCGGTATGCCCTTGGCGTCGACTTCTTTGATCCAGGCTTCCCACACCGGTTTTGCGGCTATCTCGCGCAGCTTCTCGATCTGTTCCGGCGTGTACACGATCCGGGTCAATCCGCGCTTGTCGAAACGGGGGACGTATTCATCGTCGCCCGCCTTATAGGCGGCCTTCAGCGCTTCGTAGGCACCCGGCTTTGCCTCCATCAGGAGTTGCTGGTATTCGGCCGGCAGGTTTTCCCATGCCGCCTCGCTCATGACGAACTGACAGCCCAGCGTGCCGACATGCATGTTGTAGGTGTACCAGTTGGAGACTTCATCCAGCCGGAAGGCTCCGAACGAGTCGGAGAAGGGGAACGAGGCGGCCTGAAACATGCCGCGCTCCAGACCGGTGTAAATTTCGGGCGCCGTGACGGTCGTCGGGATCGCCCCGAGCTGGATCATGGCGTCGCCGATGCCGCCGAGAGCCCTCACCCGCAGGCCCTTCCAGTCCTCCAGCTCGGTCGGCGGTTTGCCGGTGCCCATGAACTCGTACTGCGGTAGCGCAGTCGACATGAGCGGTTTCGCGCCCCACCGTGCCATGTCCTTCTTTGCGTATTCATTGTCGTAGAACGCCTCGTGCACCGCGATCTCTGCATCGAGAGTGGGCGTCGGCAGGAACGGCAGGTCGAGCACGGTCCAGGCTGGGACCTTGCCGGGGCCATAGGACGGGCAGAACTGCGCCGCTTCTATGACACCGATCTTGATCGCGTCGATGTTCTCCTTGGCGGGAGACAGGGTCTCGCCGTACCCGATGTTGATCTGGAAGTTGCCGCCGGTCCTCTCTGCGATATCGTCCCGCATCTTCTCGATGCCGGCCGTGACCGCCCGCGCGTTTCCCCAGACCGAAAGATTCCAGGTAACCTTCTCTGCCGCGCTCGCGCCGGTTGCCAAGGCGGTGCAGGCGACAATGCCTGCCAAAGTCAATCCGTTCTGGCGTTTCATCGAGATGCTCCCTATCCGGTTATTGTGCAGGTGAACGGCAATAGCCGCTCACTCGGCGCGTGAAGTCTGCCCGCGTCGATTTCCGCTGTCGATTGGCCTATTGCCGGACCAGGAGCCGAAAAGCGGCCCGGGACTGCGTTCGTCCCGGGCCGGAATGTTACTGGTGCATCAGATCGTGGGCGTATCCGGATCCGATCAGGTGCCGGCCTTCTGTGCCGTGGCAAGGACGAAGTCCAGGAGGTCCCGACCGGGAACGCCCTTCTGCTCCATCTCCTCCACCCACGCATTCCAGACCGGCCGACCCGCGACTTCGCGGAAACGCTCGATCTCTTGGTCGGAGTAGGTGATCGCGACGAGACCTCGTTCGCGGAATTCCGGCAGGTATTCGTCGTCGCCCGCCTTGTACGCCTTCTTCAGCGCCTCGTAGCCCGCCGGCTTCGCGTCAAGCAGGATCTGCCGGTATTCGTCCGGCAATGCCTCCCAGGGCTGAGTGCCGAAGATGTAGAGGCAGCCGACGGTGCCCAGAGCCATGTTCGACGTATGCCAGTTCGACACCTCGTGCAGCCTGTAGGCGCCATGCGCGTAGGCGAACGGAAAGGAAGCCGCCTGGACCATGCCGCGCTCCAGCGCCGTATACACTTCCGGCGCGGGTACCGTGGTGGGGATCGCGCCGAGCTTCTTCATGGCCTCGCCCAGGCCACCGAGCGCGCGCACGCGCAATCCTTTCCAGTCTTCGAGTTTCATCGGCGGGTTCCCGGCACCCATGAACTCGTATTGCGGCAGCATGGTGGAGTGATACGGCATGGCGTACCACCGCGACATGTCCTCCAGCGCCGTCTCGTTCTTGTAGAACGCCTCGTGCACGGCCACGATCGACTCGCTCGTCGGCAACGGCAGGAAGGGCAGGTCGAGCACCGTCCAGGTGGGCGTCTTGCCCGGCGCGTAGGACTGACAATATTGCGCCCCCTCTACCGCGCCGATCTTGACTGCGTCGATATTCTCCTTCGCGGGAGACAAGGTCTCGCCGTAGGCGAGGTTCAATTCGAAGTTTCCGCCGGTCTTTTCCGTGACGATGTCGCGTATCGCCTCGATTCCGGCTGTTACGGCACGAGGATTACCGAAAATCGAGATGTTCCAGGTGATTTTTTCCGCCGCGTTTGCTTCGCCGATCGGGAATGCACAAGCGGCGGCGACCGCCAAGATGGCGGCGCCGTTCATACGCCTCATGAGACGTCTCCTCTTTGTTCAGCCTCTTGAACATGGAGCGGCCTCTTCGGGCTCGTCTCCGAGGAGAAGTCTGCTCCTCTTATATTATCCTGTCGATTCCAAAGTCAGGACTGCTTCGGAACTGGACTGACATAGTCCTGGAGCAGAGACGACGGCGCGATGCTCTTCAGCTCTTCGAACGTGAACAGGCCGTCGTCTCCCTTGTGGATAGAATGTAGCTCAACCGGCTCTGTGAAGATCGCGATCTTTCCTTTGCTCGCATAAAAGACCTTGCCGGTCACATGCTTCGCTTCGTCACTGGCCAGATAGGTGACGATCGGCGGCACGAACTCCGGCCCCGGCATTTCCATGAACCGCTCGAACCGTTCCTGCGATATGAGCCCCGCTTCGAGCCGCTTCCTCATCCCGTTGATCACGCCTTCGTCCAGAGTCATTCGTGTCGCGGCCGAGGGGCACAGGGCATTCACCCGAACGTCGTAGCGACCGAGCTCGCGCGCCAGGGCTCGGGTCAGTCCGACGATCCCCGCCTTGGCGGCGCCATAGTTGGACTGGCCGACAGTGCCGAGCCAGGCCGTGGACGACACGTTGATCATCACGCCGGAGCGCTGCGTGCGCATCAGCTTCGCCGCGTGGTGGCAGGTGTTGTAGTGGCCCTTGAGGTGGACCCGGATCACCGTATCCCAATCGTCCTCGCTCATGTTCCAGATCATGCGCTCGCGCAGGACGCCGGCGCAGTTGACGAGGATGTCGATGCTGCCGAACTCGTTGGCGCAGGCCTGCACGAGCTGGCCGCCGCCGTTGTAGTCGTCGATCGGATTGTAATTGGCGATCGCGGTGCCGCCGGCCTCGCGGATCGTCGCCACGACCTCTTCCGCGGGCGTCTGGTCGGTGCCGCCGCCATCGCGGGCGGCGCCGATGTCGTTCACGACCACGCGCGCGCCGTGTGCCGCGAGATCGATCGCGATGGCCCGCCCGACGCCACGACCGCCACCGGTCACGACGGCGGCCTTACCTTCCAATGGCTTCGTCATGCTTCTTCTCCGGCTGTTTGCGAGCTTTGTCGGGGCAGTTCAGCACGGGATCGCGAAGGTGACAAATCATTCGCTATGCCGACACGTATCCTCGAAGCCGGTCCCGGTCGCGGGCTTCCGGACTCCGCTCGTTCTCCGAGCCGTAGCCGGCACCGCCGGGGGTGGCGAGACGGATCGTCTGTCCCTTCGCGAGGACATGATTGACGCGATAGTCCGCCGGCTTACCATCGATCTCGACGATGCCGAGACCGCCATCGCTCCCGCCCCTCAGGCCGGGAGCGGCGAACTTGCAACGCTCGGCCATGAAGATGATGCCGATATTCGTGTCGGAGCGGCTCTCCAGCAGGATGTCCTGGCCGAGGCCGCCGCGATAGCGGCCGCGGCCGCCGCTGTCGGGACGCATCGCCTTGCGGTGGAAGAAGAGCGGGCTGTTACGCTCCACAAGCTCGATCGGGACGTTGGAGACGTTGCTCGGCCAGGCCAGGCAGCTCTGTCCGTCGGCCTGGGGTGTGGCGCCCATGCCGCCGTTGAAGAACAGCACGTTCGCGTAGGTTTTGCCGTTCGGCCGCACGCCGGTCTGGATGATGCTCCAGAGCGGCGAGCCGCAGGGCGCGATCACCCGGTCCGGGATCACGTCGGCGAGCGCACCGAAGATGGCGGTCGGCAGATAATGGCCGGTCGCCATGCGACCGCCGACCGCGACCGGGAAGGTCGGGTTGACCAACGTGCCGGCGGGCGCGCTCACCTCGACGCAGCGGAAGATGCCTTCGTTGTTCGGAAGTGCCGGCAGGAGCGCGCATTTCAGCGCATACGCACTCATCGCGAAGGTGTAGGTCATCGTGCAGTTGATGGCCCGGTCCACCTGGGGCGAGGTGCCGGTATAGTCGACGTGGATGCGATCGCCGGCGATCGTCACCGCCGTGCGGTAGACGAACGGCTCCTCGAAGCCGTCTGTCTGGAACTCGCACGTATAGGTGCCGTCTGGGATCTGAGCCGTCGCTTCACGCATAGCGCGCTCGCAGCGCCCGTGGATCTCCGAAGCGAAGCCGGCGAGGTTGGTCATGCCGTACTCGCCCATGAGGTCCTGGAGACGCTGCTCCATCAGGTTGAGCCCAGTCACCTGAGCCCAGATGTCACCTTCGGTCTGGTCGGGAGTCCGCACCGCCGCGCGAAGCAGCTTGAACAGGGTGGCGTCCGGCTTCCCGTCGTCGATCAGCTTCATGGCCGGAATGTGGAAGCCTTCCTCGAACACTTCCCGCGCTTCGACCGAGCGCACCTTGCCGCCGATATCCGGCACATGGGCAGTGCTCGCGGCAAAGCCGACGATGCGACCGCCGCGGAAGATCGGCTTGGCGATCGAGACGTCGTTCAGGTGCCCGGTCGCGACCCACGGATTGTTGGTCACGAGGAAGTCGCCGGGCCTCATGTTGTCGAGCCCGATCGTCTCTATGAAATGCTTCACCGTCACCGGAAGGCTGCCGATGAAGGAGGGGATGCTCTCGGTGTTCTGGACGAGCGACTGTCCTTCCGCATCCGTGAGCACGCAGGCGAAGTCGTTCGACTCGTTCACCAGCGTCGAGAAGGAGGTCCGTTGCAGCGTCTTCGCCGCCTCGTCGACGGCCGAGATCATGCGCGTCCAAATGACCTCCAACGTCACGGCGTCGAAGGCGGATCGCCCGGCCGAGGGCTGCTCCTCCTGACGGGGCATGGTGACGACGACATTGCCGGTAGTGGCGACGCGGAAGCGCGCGCCGGGGCCGACGATGAAGGTCGATTCACGCTCCTCCAGGATGGCCGGCCCTTCCAATTCCTCACCGGGACGCAAGGCGAGCCGGTCGTAGACCGGCGTCTCCACGCGCTCCCCGAACTCGGGGAAAAATGCGGGGCGCCGCCCTTTGAGCGCCGGTCTGTCTGACGCTTCGGCGGCCTCCATCGACACGTCCGTGCCGGCCACTTCGGCGGTGACGGTGACGCGGATATTGATGATCTCGACCGGCACGGCCGGCGGCGTTCGGGTGAATTTCTCAAGATAGCTTCGCTCGAACGCTTCGGTCAGAGCCGCGGACGATGCTGCGGTGTATGGTCCCGGCGGCAGCTCGACCACGACCTCGAACGCCTGCCCGACATAGCGGATGTCCGCGAGGCGCTGCACCGTGGCGCTCGCGGCGTCGAGGCCGGTTTCGGCGACGATCTCCTTCGCTTCCCGTTCCAGCCGACCGTAGGCATCCTCGAAGGCGGTCCAATCCAGCTTGTTCATCTCCGTCGCGATGGTGGCGACGCGATCGATGCGCGCCGGAGCGATCAGGAGGCCCAGCGCGGAGGCGACACCGGCTGCGGGCGGGCAGATCACCTGCCTCAGGCCGAGCTTCTTCGCCACGTAATAGGCATGAACCGGTCCGGCGCCGCCGGTCGCGAGGAGACTGTAGCGCCGCGGATCCTTACCACGCTCGGCGATGTGCACCCGCGCTGCGCTCGCCATGTTCTCGTTTACGACGTCGTGGATGCCCCAAGCCGTCTGTTCCGGCGTGAGGCCGCTCTCGGCAGCGAGGCCGGCGATCGCCTCTCTGCAGCCCCCCATGTCGATCGCCATCGAGCCGCCGGCGAAGAAGTCCGGGTTCAGGTAGCCGAGGAGGAAGTCGGCGTCCGTCACGGTCGGTCGTGAGCCGCCGAGGCCATAGGCCGCGGGTCCTGGCTCGGAGCCGGCGCTTTCCGGCCCGACCTTCATCAGGCCGATTTCGTCGAGACGGGCGATCGAGCCGCCGCCGGCGCCGATCTCGATCAGCTCCAGCGTCGAAATGCGGATCGGCAGGCCGCTGCCTTCCATGAAGCGCTTCTGGCGCGCCGCCTCGAAGCTGTAGGCGACGAGGGGCTTGCCCTCGTCAACGACGCTGAGCTTGGCAGTCGTCCCGCCCATGTCGAAGGCGAGCACGTTTCCGTCGCCGTCGTCGCGGCCGAAGTGGGCGGCGGCGAGGGCGCCGGCTGCCGGGCCGGATTCGAGAAGCTGCACCGGCCGCCGCTTCGCCTCGTCGACGTTGGTCAGGCCGCCGTTCGAGAGCATGAGCAGGAGTTGGGCGGGGATGCCCCGCTCCCTGATCTGGTGCGCGAGCGAGTCCAGGTAGCGCTGTGCCAGCGGCTTGATGTAGGCGTTGGCGACCGTCGTGGAGGTGCGCTCGTATTCGCGGATCTCCGGTGCGACTTCGCTCGACGCGCTGACGCAGAGACCCGGATGCCGGGCTTCGATCAGACGCACGGCAGCCTGCTCGTGAGCGGGATTGGCGTAGGCGTGCAGGAACACGACGGCAATGGACTCCGCTCCCCCCTCGACCAGCGCATCGGCCGCGCGAAGGACCGCCGCCTCGTCGAGGTCGCGGTATACGCTCCCGTCCACCAGGACCCGCTCTGGCACCTCGAGCCGCATGTCGCGCGGCACGAGCGGCGTCGGCTTCTCGATGCCGAGGTCGTAGAGCTCGTACTTCCGCTCGCGTCCGATCTCGAGGATGTCGCGGAAACCGTCGGTCGTGATCAGCCCAGTGACTGCCCCTTTCCGCTCGATCATAGCGTTGGTGAAAAGGGTCGTGGCGTGAACGACCCGCCCGACCTCATGGGGCGGAATGCGGCCGGCGGCGATCGCATTCTCGATGCCGGTGACCACGCCTCGCGAGGGATCGTCGTGGGTCGTCAGCTCCTTGCGGCTGAACTGCTCGCCGCTGACGGTGTCGTAGACGACCACATCCGTAAACGTGCCTCCGATGTCGATCCCAAGCGAATAGCGGCTCACCGTCGGATACTCCGGTCTGTGGGGAGGGGCGGTCGGCCCGGAAGGTTGAACTGTACCGGCGAGTGCTGAGCGATGAAATCCACGTGCGACCCGGATCCCGCGGAATTTGTCGCTCGGCGACGTGTTTAAGCATAACGAGGGACCGCACGGAGCCGTCGGTCTGCTATCGTGCGCCGATGGACGAGTTCGTCGAAGAGCTGGAAAGACAAGTGCCGAGCTTGCGGCGATACGCGCGAGCGCTCATGCGGGACGGCGATGCCGCCGACGACCTCGTCCACGATTGCATCGAGCGGGCGCTCAGCCGCCGCCATCTGTGGAAACCCAGCGGCACCCTGAGGAGCTGGCTCTTCACGATCCTCCACAACCTATATGCGAACGAGATGCGCCGGCGCTCGCGGCGACCGCAGGTCTCCGGGCTGCATCTCGTCGAGGGCCAGCTTCAGCAATCCCCGGCGCAGCACGACCACATGGTAGCCGGAGACATGGCTGCGGCACTCGGCATGCTCTCGGACGAGCAGCGGCAGGTGCTGTTGCTGGTGGCGCTGGAGGGTTTCTCGTACGCGGATGTCGCTGCGATGCTAGGCGTGCCGTTGGGGACGGTCATGTCCCGTCTTTCCCGGGCGAGAGCGCGCCTTGCCGACCTGGTGGAGGGAAAGCACGGTGAGCGTCTCCGGAGCGTCCGGCAATGACGGGCGGACCGGATACCCGCGAAATCGAGCTCCATGCCTACGCTGACGGCCAATTGCCGCCGGAACGGCTCGGAGAGATGGAAAGCTGGCTCGAACACCACCCAGCGGATGCCGAGCGGGTGGCGCGCTGGAAGGCGATGAACGAGCGGATTCGGGCAGCCCATAGGGCGGGCCGATCTCCGGTTCCTACCGATCTACGGCCTGCCGCCATACTCGCACGGCAGCGTCGATGGCTGCGTCGACTCGTGGCGGCGTCGGTCTTGGCATTCGTCATCGGCGGCGCGTCCGGTTGGCTGGTGACGGAGATCGCGCCGCAGGATCCGCCGCCGAGCGTTCGCCTCGCCGACGAAGGCATCGGCGCTCACAAGGTGTACGCGGTCGAGGTCCGACATCCGGTCGAGGTCGCGGCCGGGGAGCGCCAGCATTTGCAGGCATGGCTCTCAATGCGTCTCGACCACAGCATCACGATTCCGGATCTATCGACCGCCGGCTACCGCTTGGTCGGCGGGCGGCTGCTCGCCAACTTCGACGAGCCGCGGGCGATGTTCCTCTACGAGTCCCCCGACGGCCGCCGCCTCACCGTCTACGCGGGGCGTAACCCGCGCTCGCGTGAGGTGGCGTTCCGCTTCCATCGCTCGGGCAGCGTCGGCGCGATCTGCTGGCTCGACCGTCACATGGGGTATGCGGTCGTGGCAGAGGCGGACGAGCCGATGCTACTCCGCCTCGCGCACCTGGTGCAGGAGCAGGTGTAGCGGGTTCGCTCCGCTTATTCGCTCTCGACCGGGTTGAGCAGGACGCCGAGACCGCTCACCTCGACCTCTACCGTGTCACCGGGCTTCATCCAGACCGGCGGCTGGCGCCGTGAGCCGACTCCGCCCGGCGTGCCGGTGGCGATCACATCGCCCGGCACCAGCTCGGTGAAGGTGGTGATGTAGGAGATCAGGCGCGGGATCGGGAAGATCATGTCGGCGGTCGGCGTATGCTGCATCACCTCGCCATTGAGCCGCGTCTCCAACGTGTGCTGCTTCCAGTCCCCGAATTCGTCCGTCGTGACGAGCCAGGGGCCGAACGAACCGCTCCTGAAGAAGTTCTTGCCTGGCGTGAATTGCGTGGTGTGCCCCTGCCAGTCCCGGACACTGCCGTCGTTGAAGCACGAATAGCCGGCAATGACGGAAAGGGCGTCGGCTTCCGGCACATGTCGGCAGCGTTCGCCGATGATGACGGCCAGTTCCCCTTCATAGTCGAAGCGGTCGGAGGCCCTGGGACGGATCAGCGGCTCGCCGTGTCCGACCTGTGAGTTGGCGAAGCGCACGAAGATCGTCGGGTTCTGTACCTCCGCTCGGCCGGTTTCCGCCCGGTGCATTTCATAGTTGAGGCCGATGCAGAGGATCTTGTCGGGATGCGGGATCGGCGGGAGGAACCTGACGTCATCCAGTGAAGCGTCCGCTTCGGCAGTCGACAATTCCGCCCCGATGCTCGTAAGCACGCCGGCCTCAATCGCCGCACGCAGAGTGGGATGTCGACCGGCGAGCTCCCCGCCGACGGTGCGCAGGCCATCATTCCGCACGAGGCCGTAGACGGCCTGGCCATTTTTCTCGTAGCTCGCGAATCTCATCGTTCTTCCCCCGAAAGACGGACCGTGCGGCATAGTGGCCCGACCGCGGCCGGCCGTACAGTGGGGAGAACGCCGTTAAAGCTTGCCGAGCAACTCGGTTCCGAGGTCGAGCAGGCATTCCTGACGGTTGCGGCGGCTGGGCTGCGGCGCGCACCAATGTTGTCGCTGCCTGAGGTATTCTTGATACCTCGGGTCGTTGCGATCGGAGATCGCACCGGCGATCCGCCGATCGATCGACGTGAGCTGCGGATCGGCACAGATGTCCTGGTCGAGAGTGGAAGTGCCGGCGCACTCGGCGAAGCCTGCATGCTCAGGCTCGGAAGTGGCCTCCTCACTGTCCGGAGCTGGAACTTCCTCGGTCCTGGATACGGTCTCCGGCTCAGCCACTGCCTGCGGTGGCTTGAAGTCCTTCAGGCGCTCCGGACGATAGGGCTCCGATACCATCGGAACCCGCTTCAACTCGCCCAACGGCTGCGCGACCAGCTTGTCCTGCGTGTCGGACGCCATGACCCGCAGGCTCTCGGAGAAGAGGCGCGCCCCCTGGTCGGCCCCTACCACCACCCCGGTCAATAGCAGCGCCGAAGCGAGTAAGACTGTGCCGGTGCCGGTAGACCGCCGCGCTCCGTCGGGAGCATCTTCCTGACGCTGTTTCATCCCGTACCCCCACATACGAACTCCGTGGGAATAACTCGGACAGGGGGACTTCGTTCCCTCCTGTCGGGAGGAGCGAGTGCCGAACGATTGTAGTCCGGCTCAAGATCGCCCGACGTTCGGCAGAGCCCCGTCCGTGGCCCCCTCGTCGTCTTCCAGCTCGATCTCAAGGGTCTCGAGGAAGGCCGAAACCATCATGTAGAAGCCTATGACCAAAGTCAGCTCGCAGAGCTCGCGGTTGGAGAATCGCTTCGCCGCGGCAGCGAACGTGGCATCGCTCGCCTTGCCGTCCTTCACCACCTCGTCGGTGAAGCGGAGGACAAGCTTTTCAGTCTCGTCGAATACGTCGGAAGAAGGTCCCTCGGCCAGCGCCGCGATCTTCTCTGCCGCCATGCCGATCCGGGCGCTGATCCGGTTGTGCTGGTGGACCTCATAGGTGGAGCCGCGAAGGTGGCCGGTCCGCACGATCGCCATTTCGCGCAGGATCGGGTCCAACGCCGTCCGGGTCAGGAAGGCGTTGCCGAGACGGTGCCAATGCGGGAACACCGTCTCGGCCCAAGGGATCATCCGGAAGATGTTGACGTTCGGGTTGATCCGCGCCTGGAACTCCTGTGCCTTCGGCGGCAGGGCGGATATGTCTGGGTAGGGGATGCGCGCCATCGGCCGACCTCAGGCCACGGCGCCGGATTTGCGCAGGCGCTCGATGTCGGCGCTCCCGAAGCCCCATTCCAGAAGCACCTCGTCCGTATGCTGCCCCGCCCTCGCCGGTGGACGGTGAATATGCGACGGCGTGCGCTCGAACCGGGGCGCGGGCGCCGGTTGCGGAATGCCGTCCACCTCGACGAAGCTCTTGCGGTGGACGTTGTGCGGATGCTTCAGCGCTTCGGACATGCGCAGGATCGGCGCGAAGCAGATATCGGTCTGCTCCATGATCGACACCCACTCGTCCCGGGTCTTCGTCTTGAAGATCTCGGCGAGCCGCTTCTGCATCTCCGGCCATTTCGGCCGGTCGAGCTGGTCCGGCAACTCCTGGCCTTCCAGTCCGGTGTGCTTGAGGAGGAGCGCGTAGAACTGCGGCTCGATCGAGCCGACCGAGATATGCTCCCCGTCCTTCGTTTCATAGACGTTGTAGTAATGGGCGCCCTTGTCGAGCCGGTTGGTGCCGCGCTCCTCTTTCCAGCTTCCCTGGGCGAGCGCCCCGTACATCGCCGTCATCAGCGAGGCCGACCCCTCGACCATGGAGCAGTCGATCACCTGCCCCTTTCCGGAGGTGCGCGCCTCGATGATTCCGGCGAGCAGCCCCATCGCCATGTACAGCGCACCGCCGCCGAAGTCGCCCACCAGGTTGAGCGGCGGCACCGGCGGGCCGTCCTTCTCGCCGATCGAATAGAGCGCGCCGCTGAGCGAGATGTAGTTGATGTCGTGCCCCGCGGTATGGGCGATCGGTCCGTCCTGTCCCCAGCCGGTCATCCGACCGTAAACCAGCTTCGGATTCCGTTTCAGGCAGACGTCAGGCCCCAGCCCGAGCCGCTCCATAACGCCGGGGCGAAAGCCTTCGATCAGGCCGTCGGCCTGGTCGATCAGCTTCAGCACGGTCTCGACGCCGTCTGGGTTCTTCAGATCCACCGCTATGTTCTTGCGGCCGCGGGTGAGCAGGTTGTGCCGATAGGTCTTCTCGTCCTTGCCGACATTCGCCGCCCGGTCCACCCGGACCACCTCCGCGCCCATGTCGGACAGCAGCATGCAGCAGAAGGGCCCCGGTCCGATCCCGGCCAGCTCGACGATCTTCAAACCCGATAGCGGTCCCATAGCGGAGTTTCCTCGGCCCGTTGTTTGTTCGCGTGCCGTCAGTGTAGCCGAGGCCGCTGCGCCGTCCACCCTGCAAGGCTGCTTTCGGATGCTCGGCCAGCCGGGTACTCTCCGAGCCAATGACGACAGACGAGGGTGAGGAGATGCGCGTCGGACTTATGCTGACTTCCGAGTGGGGCCCTGACGAGGATCTCACGCCCAAGCTGGATCAACTTGTCGAGCAGGTGCGGGTGGCGCGGGACAGCGGCTTCGCATCTATCTGGATCGTGCAGCACTTCCTCTCCGGGCCGAACCGGCAGTTTCAGTCGATGCCGCTGCTCGGCCGCATTGCCGCGGAGACGGGGGAAATGACGCTCGGAACGAGCATCCTGCTGCTGCCGATGCTGAGCCCGGTGCTCCTGGCCGAGGAGGTGGCGGCGCTGGACTGGTTCACCGGCGGTCGCTTCGTGCTCGGCGTCGGTATGGGCTATCGCGATCACGAGTTCCACGCGTTCGGAACAAGGCGGAGCGAGCGCGTCGCGCGCTTCGTCGAGCACATCGAGGTGATGCGCAAGCTGTGGACTGGCGAGCCTGTGCACCATCGGGGCAGGTTCGTCCGCCTCGAGGGGCAGCAAGTGAGCCTCGTGCCGAGACAGAAAGGAGGCGTTCCGATCTGGATCGGTGCCACCGCCGAGCCGGCAGTGCGCCGTGCGGCGCGGATCGGCGACGGCTGGCTGACCGCGGGGGCGATGTCGTTCGACGAGCTCGGACACCTCTCGAACGTGTTCGAGCAGGAGCGCCGCGAGGCCGGCCGGCCTTTGGATTACGTGCGGCAGTTCAGCCGCGAATGCTGGGTCGGGCCGGACGACGCCTCTGCCTGGGCCAAGGTCGAGAAGCCGATCATGTCGAAGTACGAGCGCTACAGCTCGTTTGGCTTTGGCCCCGGCGGCGGGGGAAAGCCGCTCGAGTTCCGCGAGATCGCCGAGGATCGTTTCGTCATCGGCGACGAGGGACGTGTGCGGGACGAGCTGCAGCGTTACCGCGACGCCCTTCGCGTCGACGAATTCCGTTTTCGCATGCAGTGGCCGGGTATCGAACAGGCGGACCTGCTCGACAGTATCCGCCGGATGGGGAGAGTGGCGGCCAAGCTCTAGGCGAGCTCGTCCAGTCCCTTCTCCAGCTCCGCCCGGTCGTCGGGATGGGCGATGGTGATCATCGCTCGCGCCCGTTCCTCCAGAGTGCGGCCGGCGAGTTCGGCGATGCCGTGCTCGGTCACGATGTATTCCGCGTCGCCGCGCGGTGTCGTGACCGGGCCGCTGAGCTTGCGCACGATCCGCGGCTTGCCTCCCGCGCGTGAGCCCAGGGCGATGATCGCCTTGCCCCCGGGCGAGGCGAGGGCAGCACGCTGGAAGTCGACCTGCCCGCCGATCGCCCCGACCTGTCGCCCGCCGACCGCTTCCGAGCCGATCTGGCCGGTGAGGTCCACCTCCAGTGCCGAATTGATCGAGACGAAGCGTTCGAGCGGCGCCATCGCCGCGCCCGAATGCGTGTAGGTGGCAGACCGCATGCACAGGTCGGGGTTGCGGTGCACGAACTCATAGAGGCGGCGTG
The DNA here is from genome assembly GCA_029268305.1 of Alphaproteobacteria bacterium. Taxonomy (GTDB): domain Bacteria; phylum Pseudomonadota; class Alphaproteobacteria; order JAJUGE01; family JAJUGE01; genus JAJUGE01. The sequence continues at coordinate 66,408 of JAJUGE010000006.1, read as the reverse complement.
AGCCGTAGAGCGTGGTGGCGACGCTTAGGCCGGGGTCGATCTCCTTCCGGCGATTGGTGACGGCGCCCGCCTCCATCAGGTCGACGAACGAGTCGGCGAGAGAGCCCGAATGGATGCCGAGTTCCTTTTTTCGCGCGAGCTTCGCCACGATCGCGTCGGGGCCGGTGCCGACGCCGTATTGGATGGTGGCGCCGTCGGGCACCAGGCGCGCGACGTGCTCGGCGACGGCGAAATCGATCTCGCCCGGGGCCCGCGTCTTCCACTCGGCGATCGGAGAGCTCGCCTCGACGATCCAGTCGAAGCGGTCGTGCTCGATCACGGTGTCCCCATGCGTCCAGGGCATGGTCGGGTTGATCTGGGCGACGACCGTGCGGGCGTGCTCCATGGCGGTGAGGAGGTGGTCCACGGTGACGCCCAGGCTGTGGCGGCCAGTCTCGTCCGCTGGGGTCGCCTGCAGCAGCACGACGTCCGGCCGCAGGACTCCAGAGCGGATCGAGTCCGAGTAGCGCGAATAGTGCGCCGGAACGAGGTCGAGCATGCCGAGTCGATGCACCCGGGCCAAGCCAGCGAAGGCCCCCATCCCCACGCAGCGGATCCCCGCCGCTGCGGCCCGCTCCGGCGTGTCCGTCAAGGGATAGCCAAACATGAGGCGGATGTCGGGGAACTGCCGCGCCTGCGTCAGCACCGCATCGACGAGGACCGAAGGCTCTCCGCCCACCTGCGCCACCCAGACGAGATCGCCGCGGCGGAGGATGCGATGGAGGTCCCGCCCCGGGTCGAAGTCCCGGGGCACTCAGCCAATCTCCGGATGCACCGGGATTTTCAACCGCTTCCCTCCGGAGATCAGGCCGAGACCGTTTTGGGCGGATCGAATACGGTGATCGGCGGCAGCTCGTCGAGCCACGGCTCGATCTCCACCAGAGCGCTTTGGGCGATGGGGCCCTGGCCCAGGCGGGAGGTGCCCTTGTCGATCGTGAGGGTGTTCGCGTTGCCGTGCTTGTCGAGGCTGTTGCCGCTTGCCGGATCCAGCGGGTCGTACCAGGCACCGGTTGCGAGCTGCACCACACCGGGCATGACCAGATCGGTGATCACGGCGCCCGCGAGCACCTGGCCGCGCCCGTTGAACACGCGAACGACGTCACCTGCCTCGATGCCGCGCGCTTCGGCATCGGCCGGATGGATCCAGATGGGCTCACGGCCCCTGATCTTGCTGGCCTTGCTGACGCCGCCATTGTCGAGTTGGCCGTGCAGGCGCGTGCGCGGCTGATTCGAGATGAGGTGAAGGGGATAGTCCCCCTTCGCTCCCAACCATTCCACCGGCTCAAGCCATTTCGGGTGCCCGGGGCAGTCGTCGTAGCCGAAGCTGGCGATCCGTTGGGAGAAGATCTCAATCTTGCCGGAAGGCGTGTTCAGCGGCCGGTTCTCGGGATCGGCGCGGAAATCGCTGAACATGGTGTAAGGCTCGGTCGGCCGCGGCACCTCGACATGGCCTTCTTTCCAGAACGTCTCGAAGGAGGGGAGCTCGCCCTTCTTCCGCGCGGCGAGTTGGCGGGCGACGTTGTAGAGGTGCTCCAGCCACTCCATCTCGGTGCGGCCTTCCGTGAAGCGCTCGCGAAATCCGAGACGGCCGGCGAGATCGGCGAAGATGTCGTGGTCGTTCCGCGCCTCGCCGACCGGCGGCACCGCCTGGTGCATCGCCATGATGAACCGGTCCCGTGAGGAAGCGCCGAGATCGTTCCGCTCCAGGGTGGTGGTGGCGGGAAGCACGATGTCCGCGTGGCGGGCGGTCGCCGTCCACCACGGCTCATGCACGATCACCGTCTCGGGGCGCCGGAACGCCGCGACCAACCGGTTCAGGTCCTGATGATGGTGGAAGGGGTTGCCGCCGCACCAGTAGACGAGCCGCGTGTCGGGATAGGTGCGGGTCTGTCCGTTGAACTCATAGGTCTCGCCTGGGTGCAGCAGCAGATCGCTGATCCGGGCGACGGGGATGTAGCTGTCGATCGGGTTGACGCCGGCAGGAAGGCTGGGGGAGGGGATCCGCTCCCGCGGCGCGCCCATGCCCGACACGCACCCATAGCCGAAGCCGAAGCCACCGCCGGTGAGCCCGATCTGACCCAGCATCGCGGCGAGCACGATCGCCATCCAGTAAGGCTGCTCGCCATGATCGGCGCGTTGCAGCGACCACGCCGTCGTGATCATCGTCCGACGCGAAGCCATGCGACGGGCGAGGTCGCGGATCGCCCCGGAAGGGATGCCGCAGATGGCGGCCGCCCAGTCCGCGTCCTTCGGCTGCCCGTCGTTCTCTCCCATGAGGTACGGCAGGAATCGCTCGAAGCCGGTGCAATAGCGGTCCAGGAACGCCTGGTCGTGCAGCCCCTCGGTGTAGAGGGTGTGGGCAATGCCCAGCATCAGCGCGGTATCGGTGTTCGGGCGCGGCGCGAGCCACTCGGCGTCGAGGAATTCGGCGATGTCGTCCCGGACCGGCCCGATATTGACGAACTCGATTCCGGCAGCTTTCGCCTGTTTCAGCCAAGTGGGCGTTACGTGTTCGCCGTTGCCGCCCGACTCGACCTGCGTGTTCTTCAGCGGGATGCCGCCGAAGCAGACCATCAGCCGACATTCGCTGACGATGCCGTCCCACGACGAGACCGGTCCCTGCACCGCCTCGATCGTTCCGATCAGGTGGGGCAGGAGCGCGAGGGCCGCCGCGTAGCTGTAATTGTGAACCTGCCCCGTGAAGCCGCCATGCTGGTTCATGAAACGCTGGAGCTGGGTCTTGGCATGGTGGAAGCGTCCGGCACTCGACCAGCCGTAGGACCCTGCGAAGATCGCCTGGTTACCGTGCTGCTCCTTCACGCGCTTCAGCTCGTCGGCCACCAGGTCGAGTGCCTTTTCCCACGGCACCGGGACGAAACTGTCGGCGCCGCGGAGCTCCCGGTCGCCTCCCGGCCCCTTCTCCAGCCATCCCCGCCGGATCATGGGCTGTTGCACCCGGCTCTTGTCGTAGAGCATGTCCGGGATGGAGCGGATGACGGGGTTTGGATTCGCATCCTTCTCGAACGGCGTCACGGAGGTGACGCGGCCATCGCGAACCTCGGCACGGAAGGAGCCCCAGTGCGAGTCGTGCGGAATGCTTTTGCCGGTGGTCAACAGGCGCTCTCCATGGCGTGATCAGATCAGGCGGAAGCGGGTTCCGCAGATGGTTATCTCGTCTTCGCCCGTGCGGAGCCCGCGCCGTTCAGCCTCGGCGAAAGCACGTGCGTCGTCGGTGGCGGCGAGATCGAGCCCGCCGAGCCCTTCGCCGCGTCCATCCGCCGCTTCGACGAAGCGCAGCACCGCATTGTCGAGATTAATGGTCGGCACGGCGCGGGCGTCCCGCTCGACCGGGATGTCCAGGATCTCGCTCCAGCGGCGGGCCAGAGCCGTCGGATCGGACGACTGCAACTCGGCGGCGCGAATATCGGAGACGACCTCTGTCCGCCGCGCCGGCTTCCAGTCGGGGCCCGCCGGGTGCCACAAACCCGCGGGGTCGCGGTAATCGTCGGTCGTCGCGTCGATGCTGAGGATCGCTCCGCCTACGTCCCGCGGGTGAAGCTGCATCCCGGTGAAGTCGTCGTACTTCAGGTCGGCGACCACCCTGATCCCGAGGTCGGCGACGCGCTGCCGGTAGAAGTCATGGTCGGCGGCCTGGGTGATCACCATGTAACCGCCGTCGCCCTGCCGGCGTTCGAGGTAGCGGCCCGCGGCGGTGCCGTCTCTGGTCGGCGCCACGACCTCGAGGAAGTTATTGCCGATCGGGAGCAGGACGTTCTCCAGCCCGTACTTGCCGACCGCCGGGTCGACGAAGCAGACCTCGAGCCCGAACACCGATTTCAGATCGTCTGTAACCGGCGCGAGCTTCTCGGCCACCAGACAGATCTGGCGCAGGCGAATCCTCATCTGAATACCCGTACCCGCAAAGTCATGTCCTCACACCACCGCGTCCTCGCTAGGCGTCTGCGGCGAACCGGGAATGCCGCCTGGCCTCTGGCATCGCGACGCTGGGCTGCAAGTCTCTCCCAAGTCCCGATCAGTGCTTGTAGTCCGGCTGCTCCTTGTCGAGGAGACGGAGCTGCGCCGGCCAATCGCGCGTTCCATGCTCGGTCGGGCTGCGCTTTTCCATCATCGAGGCGGTGTATTCGCAGACCTCTTCCGACGGGTAGACGAGCTTCCTGCCGCGGGCGTGAGCTGCCGCCATGGCCTCGAGCTGGGATGCACAGCTCTTCTCCAGGTAATAGAGAATGCGCCAGGCTTCGGCGACGCTCTCGCCGCAGGCGAGAAGGCCGTGATTGCGCAGGATCATCGCCTTGTGCTGGCCGAGATCGCGCACCAGGCGCTCCCGCTCATCGAGGTTTGTCGCGATCCCTTCCCAGTCGTGATAGGCGACCCGCTTGTAGAAGCGCATCGAGTGTTGCGTGATCGGCAACAGGCCTTCCTGCAGGCAGGACACCGCGATTCCCGCGATCGTATGGGTATGGGCGACACACCGGATCTCCGGCCGTGCCATGTGGACCGCGCTGTGGATGGTGAAGCCAGCGGCGTTCACGGGATAATCGCTCTCGCCGACGATGTTGCCGTCCATGTCGACCTTGACGAGGTTGGAGGCGGTCACCTCCTCGAACAGCAATCCGAACGGATTGAGGAGGAAATGGTGCTCGGGTCCAGGGACGCGCGCCGAAAGGTGCGTCCCGCCGAGGTCGGTCATGCCGTGTTTCGCTACGACCCGGTAGAGCGCGGCCAGATCGACCCGCGTCTGCCACTCCTCCTCGCTCATGGACTCGCGGACGGAGGAGGGGGCCGGTTTCGCTGCAGTGGCTACCATCGTTTCTCTCCTTCGCGCGCGATCAGTGCTTGTAGCTCGGGTCGGTCTTGTCGAGCATCCGCTTCAGCGAATCCCATCCGTCGATGCGGCTGCTCACTCCCATTGTGTCGTATTGCTTGTAGGTAGATTCGGCGAGCGCCTCGGATGGCATAATGGGCGTACCGCCGCTCGCTTCGACCGCGAGTTGGACCTTGCAGCATTTCTCGAGATTGTAGAGGAGCAGCCAAGCCGTGCGGACCGACGGTCCGCAGGTCAGCAGGCCGTGGTTCTTGAGAACCATCGCATTATTGCCGCCGAGGTCGCGCACCAGACGCTCCCGCTCGTCGAGGTTCGTCGCCACCCCCTCGTAATCGTGGTAGCTGATGCGCTTGTAGAAGCGCATCGCTTTCTGATGCATCGGCAGCAGACCCTCGTCGATGGCCGAGATCGCCATGCCCGGCACCGTGTGCGTATGCGCGGCGCAGGTCACGTCTTCGCGGGCGCCGAGGACGGCACTGTGGATGGTGAAGCCGGCGGCATTTACCGGATAGCCGCCCTGGCCTTCCAGGACGACCTCATCGTCCAGGTTGATCTTGACCAGGCTGGATGCCGTGATTTCCTCGAACAGAAGCCCGTAGGGGTTGAGAAGGAAATTGCCCGGCTCCCCCGGGACCTTCGCCGAGATATGGGTGCCGGTGAGATCGTCCCAGCCGTGCATGGCGACCACGCGGTAGAAAGCGGCCAGGTCCACACGGACCTCCCATTCTTCCGGGGAAACCTGCTCTCGTATGGTGGATTCCCCGCCTGAGGTAACGGCCGTGACCGCCATTTCTTTCTCCTTCGTTGCCGCCGGTTCCGGTGTTTGTGGCGTTGCTCGCGCGAGTATAGGCTATCGCGGATTGCATGCCAGTGGGATGCGCCGGCCGATCCAAGACGGGGAATATGATGAAGATCCGTTCGATCACCGCGACGTGGCTTCACGTTCCGATACCCGAGGAAAAGCAGCACACCACGGACTTCGGACGGATAGCCTCGTTCGATTCCACGCTGGTACGGGTCGAGACCGAGAGCGGACTGGTAGGCTGGGGCGAGTCGAAAGCCGCAGTCGGCAGCGCCGGTACGAACCATGCGCTGGTTACCTGCATCGAGAAGGAGCTGGCGCCGCTGCTGATCGGCGAGGATGCACGCGACATCTCGCGCCTCTGGGATGTCATGTACAACGGCAGCCGGGCACATTTCGCGATCGCCCGCGGCCATGTGTTCCCGGTCCTTGGACGGCGCGGCCTCACCATCTCTGCCCTGAGCGGCATCGACATGGCGCTCTGGGACATTCTCGGAAAGTCGTTGAGCGTACCGGTGTGGCGTCTCCTCGGCGGTCGCCGGCACGAACGGATGCCCGCCTACGCCTCCGGAGGATGGGCACCCGCCGACCGAATCGCGGAGGAGCTCCGCGGCTTCGTCGAGCGGGGCGACTTCAAGGCGGTGAAGATGCGCGTCGGCTCGGGCGATGGGACCCTGGACCACTCGATCCGCCGCGTGCGTGCCGCCCGTGAGGGGCTGCCCGATGACGTGGACATCCTGTGCGACGCACACGGTACCTGGACGGTGCCGGAAGCGAAGCGCTTCTGCCGAGAGGTCGCATCGTGCAACATCGGCTGGCTCGAGGAGCCGGTGACCGCCGACGACAAGCGCGGTCAGGCCGAGATCCGGGCCGCGACCGACATACCGATCGCCAGCGGCGAGAGCGAGTTCACCCGTTTCGACTTCCGCGACCTGATCGAGTTGCGCGCCGTCGACATCCTGCAGCCGGATCTATCCATCGCCGGCGGCATCACCGAAGCGATGCGCATAGAGGCGCTGGCGAGCGCCCACCAGCTCCGGTTCGCTCCCCATCTATGGGGCGGCGCGCTCACCTTCGCGGCCGGATTGCATGTCGCCGCCGTTACCTCGACGGGTTTTCTGCTTGAGTACTCGCTGGGAGCGAACCCGATGCTGCACGAACTCGCGGTCGAGAACTTTCCCGTCGTGGAGGGGCATGTCGAGATCCCCGACCGACCGGGGCTCGGGGTCACGATCGACGAGGAGTTCGTCGAACGCTATCGGATAAACTGATCCGAGGGGCCTCAGAGCGGCTTCGGTTCTTCGATCTTCTCGATCGTGGCGGCAGGCGGCGGTGCCTTGAGTGTGCCGTCGTTGGAGGCGTTCCCGCCGTTCTTGGCCGCCGGTGCAGCGCTGTCCGTCGATTCTGCCGTGCTGTCAACGAGCACTACGCCGACCTGCTCGGGAGCCGCTTGGGCCGCGGGAGGCGTCTTCTCGGCTGTGGTCGCTTTCTCCCGGGCGTGACCGCCGACCAGGTCGGCCAGCATTGCCAGATCCGCATGCCGCACCGGGCCGACGAGGCTGTAGGTGAACGAGCCGCGTTTCCAATAGACCGCCAGTTGCCGGTCACCCAGCTCTCGGATACCGCTGTCCTCGTACGGGAGACCTCCCTTCGCGACGCTGAATGTCAGCGGACCGTTGTCCCCGTTCTGATAGACGATCTGGATCACGGGCCCACCGGGCCTCGGAACCACGCGCGCACCGGTGATGGTGAAGCCGGCGGAGTTCAGATCGGGCGCGGAGAAGCGCTCGACCTCGACCCGTCGCGATAGCCACTCGCTTATCTCGTCTATCGACCCGTCGCTGATCTCCAAAATCGCATCGCTCGCCGCACCCTGTCCCGACGGTTCGCTCGCGGCGGCAAGGACGAGTTGCGACCCCGGCTCGGAGACGCGCTCCGACAGCATCCAGGCACTCGAGCCGGCGACGAGGAAGAGCAGCGACGCCACCGCACCCCGCACGGTCCGCTTGACCTGACGTTGGCGGAGCAGAGCGCCGCTCAGGTCCTCCCGTAGCGCTGCGATCGCGGGAGCGGGGTCCTCGTCGGGCACCCTGCGCCCCAGATCCGCGAGGTCGGAATTCAAGTGCCTGAAGTATGCGACGCGATCGGCGTCTTCCGGATGCTGGGCGAGATACTGTTCGACGCGCCGCCGTCGCAAGCCGTCAATCAGGTTGTCGGCGTACGCGTGAAGATCATCGTCACGGATAGAGGCCGACCGTTTGGAAATGCGGAAGATCATTTCACCCTTCTCAGGTGTCCCTCTCCGCGCCCCGACAGTCGAGCCTGCAGTGCCGTCCGACCTCTGGACAGTCTCGACATGATCGTCCCGATAGGCACGTCGAGCGCTATTGCCGCCTCCCGGTAGCTCATTCCCTCCATCCCTACGAGTAGCAGCACCTGCCGTTGCTCCTCGGGGATTTTATAGAGGGCGCGTTGCAGATCGTGCACTTCGACCCGCTTTTCCTGGGGTGCCGGATATCCAAGGCCCGACACCACCAGATCCAGATCCACGCTCTGTCCTGCGCGACGGAAACGCCATCTCCGATCAGCATGAACATTATGCAGGATCGTGAACAGGTATGCACGCACGTCACGCACCTGTTTCCAGGGACGCGTCGTGGCGAGGGCGCGGGCGAGACATTCCTGTACGAGATCGTCTGCTTCCGCGGGATCCCCGATCAGGACATACGCATAGCGCCGCAGGCCAGCGATATGCGACGTCAGTTCCTGCTCGATCTCTTCCCGTTCGCTGGTCGCTCTCATGCGACTGAATTGCCTCGTACGCCGATCGCCGATCCACTCTTCACGATCACGCTGTCCCCCAACTGGAGTTCATCCGCTTCGGAAACTATTGTCGCATCGAGCGCCCACCGGCGCCCGATTTGGAAGGGTATCGGAGCCACCCACGCGAAAGACTCCGGTCATCCGAAACTTATTCCGAAAAATCTTCGCGACCGGCTTCGCATTGGCTCGGTCAGTCGTAGGTAATCGACTCACGGCCGTAAAGCGAGCGGTAGACCGGGACCGGATGGGCTGCTGGAAGATCCATAGGGTCGGTCCTGGAGAGTAGGCTGCGGACCTCGCGCAGGACGTTCTTCGTGATCCCGGGCGTGTTCGGCATGGCGATCGCCTCGTCGATCGGTATCCACTGCAGATCGAGAAGTTCGCCGCTGCCGCCGATCTCTCCATGGGCGAACCGCGCGTCGCTGATGAAGAACCGCGCGTGAAAGCGCCGGACGTCGCCGGGAGGCGTGATCGCCCGGAAGACGTAATCGAGCACGTCGAGCGCCGGCGCCAGACCTTGCTCGTAAAAGGGACGCCAGGAGTCCGGCAGCCGGCCGAGATCGATGCCGTTCGCCGGGCGCCCCAGCAGCAGGCCGGTTTCTTCGTAGGCTTCACGAATGGCGGCGAGGCCTAGAGCCTGAGCGCGTGTCGGAGTCGCGTGCCGCACTAGGCGCTCGAACACCGGAGGCCTCAACGGAGCGGCGGGGGGAACGCGTCCATCCTCGCGATCGACGCGCCCGCCGGGGAATACGAAGGTGTTCGGCATGAATACGTGACGGGCGCTGCGGTGTCCCATCAGCACCTCGGGGACCGCGCTTTCGCGACGCACGAGGATCAGTGTCGCCGCGTCACGCGGTCGAATCGGTCGACGCATCTCTGCTCCGGTAGAACTCGCCAAGTCGGAAAATGAATGGGTTGCTTGTGGCCCCGGTTCAGTGATCGGAGCCGTGCAGGATCTGATCCCGCAGGCCGGTCTCGTAGGCCATGCCCGCTTCGGTCACCAGGACGCCGCCGCTCGGTTGCTGGCGAACCAGGCCCTTCCGCTCCAGCGCCGTCCATACGGCCGGATTGTGGAGCCCCGTCGCATCCTTGCCCGCCACCACGTATGCGCCGAGGTGGAGGTGGTTGCCGTGAGCGTGCGGCAGTCCCTTGATGACCGGCCCGCCGGATGCCTCGTCGGTCTCGGCATAATCCGGATCGCGCGCGATCTCCTGGACGAGGGTGAGCGTTTTCAGCTGCAGGTTGTTCAGTTTCAACGGGTTGTTCCGGGGCGCCATGTCGGGACCTGTTCTCCTGTTGTCGCTTGCCGCTGCCGTCACTTGCCGGCGGCGATTCGGGTCGCAAGGGCCTCGCCGAAGGCTTGCGTCCCAAGCTTGCCGCCAAGGTCGACGGTCCGCGTGGCCGCATCTGCGAGCACGCCGGACAGGTTGCGGTCGAGGCATTCGGCCGCCTCGGCCAGTGCATTGCTCTGGTGCTTTTCGGCGAGCCAGCCGAGCAGCATCGCGGCCGAGGCGACGATGGCCGTCGGGTTCGCCCGGTCGGTGCCGGCGATGTCGGGAGCGGAGCCGTGCGATGCCTGAGCCGCAGCGTGCCGATCCCCCATGTTCAGGGAGCCCGCGAGTCCGAGGCCGCCCGACAGCTCGGCAGCCTCGTTCGAGAGGATATCGCCGAACATATTGGTCGACACCACCACGTCGAAGCGTTCCGGCTCGCGGATGAGCAGCGAGGCCATCGCATCGACGTGCACATCCTCGACCTCCACATTCGGGTGCGCCCGCGCAACGTCGTGCGCGACCTCGAGAAACAGACCGTCGGAGACCTTGAGCACGTTCGCCTTGTTGACGACCGTGAGCCGGCGGCGTCGCTTCTCGGCGAGGCGGAACGCAACCTCGATGATCCGTCTCGATCCTTCGCGTGTGATCTTGCGGACGGCGAGAGCCACGTCGCTCGTCGGCATGAACTCGCCGCTGCCCGAGAACATGTTCCGGTCCGCATAGAAGCCTTCGGTGTTCTCGCGTACCACGACCAGGTCCATCGCCGGCACGTGCGCCGCGACTCCTGCACGGACGGCGCTCGGCCGGATGTTGGCATAAAGGTCCAGGCGAGTGCGAAGCGCGGCTGATACGTTGACGCCCCCTTCCTCCGGCGGCGGGTACTCCGCCGTATCGGCGGGCCCGAGCACGATTCCGTCGGCTGCTTTCGCCGCCTCCACGACCGCGTCCGGCAAGGTGGTGCCTTCCGATTGCAGGGAGGCGAAACCGATCGCGCGCTCCTCGAGGTCGAGAGTCAGGCCGAAGCGGCGGTCCAGCGCCTCCAGCGCTCTGGTCGTCACAGAGACGATCTCGGGTCCGATCCCGTCACCAGGGAGCACCAGCAGCTTCATCTATCCCGCCTCAGCTTCGCATCCGACCGATACCGATGCAGTATCCCCGGATTCCGCCGACGTCTCCAGCCTTCCCTGCGGTGCAAAATCGGCTACCATGCCTGCCCGGACTTCAGGGAGGGCAGATCATGGCCACGAACAGCAGGAACCCGGAAACGATCGTGCTGCACGCCGGATACCGCAGCGATCCTGCGACCGGTGCCGTGGCCGTGCCCATCTACCAGACCACGTCCTACCAGTTCCGCAACACCGAGCACGCGGCCAACCTGTTCGCCCTCAAGGAGCTCGGCAACATCTATTCGCGGATCATGAATCCGACGAACGACGTGTTCGAGCAGCGGGTCGCGGCGCTCGAAGGTGGCGTCGCGGCATTGGCGGTGAGCTCGGGCCAGGCTGCCTCGGCGATGGCGATCCAGAACGTCGCCCGCGCCGGCGACAACGTTGTGAGCTCGACGGACCTCTACGGCGGCACCTGGAACCTCTTTGCGAATACCCTGAAAGACCAGGGCATCGAGGTGCGTTTCGTCGACCCGGAGGACCCGGAGGCATTTCGCCGCGCGACCGATGGCCGGACGCGCGCCTACTACGCAGAGACCCTGCCAAACCCGAAATTGCGGGTTTTCCCGATCAAGGAGGTGGCGGACATCGGCCGCGAGTTCGGCATTCCGCTGATCATGGACAACACCGCCGCTCCTGTGCTCTGCCGGCCGATCGAGCACGGTGCCGCGGTGGTCGTGTACTCCACGACCAAATACATCGGCGGTCACGGGACAACCATCGGCGGCATGGTCGTCGACGGCGGCAACTTCGATTGGGAAGCGCACAAGGATCGGCAGCCCTATCTCAACCAACCGGACCCGAGCTATCACGGGGCCGTCTGGACGGAAGCGGTCAAGGCCCTGGGCCCGATCGCCTATATTATCAAGGCACGCGTGACCTTGCAGCGCGATCTCGGCTACGCCGCCAGTCCGTTCAACTCCTTCCAGTCTATTCAGGGCCTTGAAACGCTGCCGTTGCGGATGCGCGCCCACTGCGAGAATGCCATGGCGGTGGCGCAGTACCTGGACAAGCACCCGGCGGTGAAGCACGTCATCTATCCGGGCCTGGCGCACGGCGAGGAACGGAGACGGGCGGAGACCTATCTCAAGGGCGGCTTCGGCGGCCTGCTCGGCTTCGAGTTGGAAGGCGGCGCTGAAGCGGGTCGCAAGTTCATCGACAGCCTGGAGCTGTTCTATCATGTCGCCAATATCGGCGACGTGCGCAGCCTCGCCATCCATCCGGCGACGACAACGCATTCGCAACTGGAGGGGGAAGAGCTGGCGGCTACGGGCGTGACGGAAGGCTATGTGCGCCTGTCGATCGGCATTGAGCACATCGACGATATCCTCGCAGATCTGGATCGCGCGCTGGGTGCCGCACGATAGGGGGATCAAGGTGAAGAGGGCCGGGTAGCAGTAACCTCGGTCGAGCGACGCGGGTTTTGCGGCAGGATGTGGGGGCGGGAGAATGGGAGAACAGCCGATGAAGGCAGTGGCCCCTTACATCGCAGCGATCGCGATCGTTGCCCTATCGGATGGAGCGGGCGCGTACACGCCGGTAAGTTGCGGCTTTCCAAAAGGCGATCCGGAGACGGCTCGAGCGCTGGCGATGCTGGCTGAGACGGAGTCGGTCGGCTCGGTTTCCCAGACCTCTGATGACGCAGCAGCGAACCGGGATTTCGGACGCGACATCGGCAATGGTCGAAGTGCGTACTTCCTCGCAGAGAGATATGCGCTCGGACTCGGCGTGGAACAGGATCTGCAGAGAAGTCGGACACTCTATTTGTATGCTGCCGAGCGCACCGAGGGTCCGATGTCCAAATCCGCGGCGTGCTTTGCCGCCGGGATCGGGCGCCTGATCGTAGCCAGAGGGCAGCAAACACAACCGACCCGTTAGCGCGTCGGCTGGTGGGGCAGCAGGACGGCGGAGCTTCCGTCAGCGGACCCTGCGATACTCCAGCAGGTCTCGGATATAGCGGTTCAGGCAGATGAATCCGTTATTCTCCAGCACCGCCCGCGAAGCGAGGTTGCCGGGATGCACCGCGGCGTGGACCGGCTCCCCCGTCATCGTGTCCAGCAGCCTGAACAGCGCTTCGACGGTCTCGGTAGCGTAGCCCTGTCCCCAGAACGGCCTTCCGAACCAGTAGCCGAGCTGCAGCGTCAGGTTGGTTCGTCGGTCGAGTTGCACCGCTCCAATGACCGTCCCGGTCCCGAGCAACTCCACCGCGTGGCGGACGTAACACTCCGCATTCCGCGAAAGCTCTGCGATCCACGCTTCGGCATCCAGCGGCGCGCTGATCTCGGGAATGTAACGAAAGACCTCCGCGTCACGTCCGAGTGCGGCGAACTGCCGGGCATCCCGTCGCTCGATCGGGCGCAATCGCAGGCGATCGGTCGTGATCGGGCCGATCAGGTTGGCGGTTGCCGCTCCACTGCTCATGCTGTGAAGAAAGTCTGCCGCGTGGCTGGCGCGCCATCCTCGAAACCTTGAGCGACGAGCTGTCCCGTCGCCGCGTTCGCCACTGCCGCCAGCCGCGTATCCTTGTTGAGGATCGGTGCCTGCACCCATTCCAGTTCCACCGCCTGAGCCATAGCCGCCGTCAGCATCGCATGTCGTTCCCGGCTTGTCGCGGTTCTCGGACGACCGGCGGGCGCGGAATCGGCAAGCCAGTGGTTCGCGGCGGCGACGGGGGCCTCGTGCACGAAAGCCCGGGTGTGCAGCCGTTCGATCAGGCAGCCTTCGTCCGGTCGCGCACCCGCCAGCGTATAGAAGGTCGGGGCGCAGATCGGCTCGCGCGTGAGCATGATTCGTGCTTCCTCGTAATCCCTTGCCTCCTCGGCGGCTCTGCGCAGGAGGTGGGCGGGCGGCAGCGCCTTCTGGCGGAGCACGCCGTATCGTGCGGCGATCCAGTCGTAGACGAACGGTGCCGGCACCGGCCCGAAGCGAGACATGCGCATGGGCGGCTGGTTGATCGCCGCGGCGAAACGGCCGGGCGCCAGGACCGTCAGCGCGCCTACGAAGCCGGGCCATGTGACATTCAGCCAGGGGCCGGCCGGAGCCTCATGGCGGGACACCACGGTGCAGGCGCCGAGACCGGACAATCGCCAGTCGAGAGTCCTCAGGAGCCGGGTTCCGGATCCGCGCGGGTCCGAACAGACGGCCGTCGTACATGCCCACTCGTAGCTCAGATTGAGCATGTAGAGGCCGGCGGTACCCATCCGCGGGGCTATCGCCTCCAGTTCGGCAAAGTACGGATTGTTGCTGCGATGAAGCCATCGCCGCGAGATGCGGTCTCCTACGCGCAGTGCCGTCTTCCCGTAACGACGCCGCGCAACCTCGACGAGCCGCGCGACGCGGTCGGGGAACGCCTCGAACACTGCGAGTGTGCCGCCTCGGCAGACATCGATGAGAGGGATCTCGGGAAGGGTGTTCACGCGAGACGGGGAGGGGGCGATCGAACCGGCCACTGGGCAGGGATATGGCGGCCTTCGGCTACCAGGACTCGGGTGGTGCCGAAGGCCGCGTTTCCGTCAGGGATAGACGATGGACATCGTCTCCGCCACCAGGGCCGGCCGCTCCTGCCCCTCGATCTCCATTACGTTTTCGACGGTGAGGCGGAAGCCGCCGTCCTTCGTCTCCTCGACCGACTTCAGGGTCGTCCGGAGCCGCACACGCGAGCCGGCGGGAACCATGTTGGTGAACCGGACCCGGTTCGAGCCGTAATTGATGCCCCGGGACTTCTTCTTGATGTTGTAGGTCGGCAGGCCCGCAATCAGCGACAGCGTGAGATAGCCGTGGGCGATCGTGTTCTTCGTCGGCAGCTCGCGCTTCGCCCGCTCGACGTCGACATGGATCCATTGATGGTCGCCGGTGGCGTCCGCGAACTTGTTGATCCTCTCCTGGTCGACCACGACCCAGTCGCTTACCCCCAGCTCCTTGCCGAGGTAGTTCTTCAGGTCTGCGGGCGTTTCAAGTTCCAGCATGTTCGTTTCCTTCTTGGTTGATGGACGCGCCTCACTTGGCAGCCTTCGTGCGCTGCCGAAGCGTCTCGGCGAATATCTTTACCGATTTTTCCAGCGGCCGAGAACGATCCCAGGTTTCGCGCGTCTCGCCCGCCAGCGGCGTTTCGGCGAGAAGGCTGTAGGTATCGCGCGCGCCTCGATGGAAGTAGGGGGTCACGCCGACGTCGGACAGCGTCTCGGCGATTTCGTCCATCTCGGCGATCCAGCGATGGGAATCGGCCGCGAGGAAGCCGACCCAGTCACGCATCCGCTTTTCGACCGCAGGCTGGCTACCGGCGAGTTCGGCGAGCACTTCGTCCACCAGTCCGTACTGCTCCGCCGCTATGAGCACGGCTGCTTGGAGGGCCCAGGTTCCTTTGTTGAGGGCGGAGTAGAGCATCTTCATCGCCGAAGCGCGGCCGATTTCCGGCCCCATCTGTACGATCCGCATCGACTCGCCTGCCAGCTGGTCCATGATCCCGGCATGTTCGCCGCAGACATATACGCGAGTCGGTGCCGCTTTGCCCGGTGCCATGCCGACGATACCGCCGTCGATGTAGACGGCACCCGCTTTCCGGATGACCGCTTCTATCTGGCGTGTGGTGGCGGGCGAGATAGCGTTGAGGTCGGCGTAGGTTGGTCGGCTGCCGGTAGAGGTCATCACTCCGGCCGCCGAGGTCGCGAACTCGAGTGCGGCAGCGGGAGGCATGATCGAAAGAACGATGTCCGCCTCGCGGATGAGGGCTTCGAGGGTGCCGACGTCCTCGAGGCCCGCCTTCTCCGCCAGCCCTCGTGTACGGTCGCTGCGCCCGGCGAGGCTGGTGATCACGCGTCGGCCGGATTCGCGGATTGCCCGTCCGACGCCCTGACCCATGTCGCCCGCGCTCATCACCGCCACAGTCTGGAGGTCCATGCATCTCTCCCGAATTCGTCGTTCAGGCGAGAGCATCGCGTCCGACAGGCTTGGCGGCAACCCCCGATAAAGGCCGGAATCAAAACGGGCCGGATCATGGGATCCGGCCCGTCTTCCGCCCCCGTCTTCGGGTCAGTCGAGGTTGATATCGTCCTTGTCGGTGAGGGCGCCCGTCGCCGCGCCCGCTGCGCCACCAATGATCGCACCGGTCACGGGGCTCCCACCGGTGACTGCCGCGCCCGCGGCTCCGACACCGGCGCCGATCCCGCCGCCAGAGAGTGCCCGCTCTCCTGTGGTGTTGCCACAGGCCGCCAGGAACAAACCCAATATCGGCAGAATGATCGATACCCGTAACATCATCAGCCTCCGCATTGTGGACTCCCCACCCCAACAGAAGCGCTTCGTCCAGGGTTCCGCCGCCGAGGCAAAAAACCCCATTTTTGCTGTTATTCTCTGCCTCATCCATCAAGGCGACGGCCCGCACCAAGCCTTTTCTCGTCAGGTGGGCAGACTGGCTTCGGCCTTGCTCGGCGCGACTTCGGCTTCCGGCATGTCGTCGAAGGAGGCGTAGTTCATGCGATAGAGGCGCGCATAGAGCCCGCCGGCGCGCATCAACTCGTCATGGTTGCCCCGCTCGACGATGCGCCCCTGCTGCAGGACGAGAATCCGATCCGCACCGCGGATCGTGGCGAGGCGATGGGCGATCACCACGGCGGTGCGGCCTTCCAGCAAGCGCGCCAGCGCTCGCTGGATCTCGAGCTCGGTGTAGCTGTCGACGTTCGCCGTCGCTTCGTCGAGGATGAGGATGCGAGAGTCGGCGACCAGTGCCCGCGCGAAGCTGATGAGCTGGCGTTGCCCAAGCGACAGGTTGGAGCCCCTTTGTTCCAGTTCGGTCTCGTAGCCATCGGGGAGACGCATGATGAAATCATGCGCGCCGACCGCCTTGGCCGCCGCCACCACATCCTCGTGCGTCGCTTCGATCTTGGCATAGCGGATGTTCTCGGCGATCGTCCCCGAGAACAGGAAGGGCTCCTGCAGGACGAGGGAGATGTGCCGACCGAGCGAGGCCTGGGTCATGTCACGGACGTCCCGCCCGCCCACGAGGACCTGTCCTTCCCAGATATCGTAGAACCTGTGCGCGAGCGCGGTGATGCTGGTCTTTCCAGATCCCGTCGGCCCGACGAGCGCGAGCGTTTCGCCCGGTTCGACCCGGAAGGAGATGTCGCGCAGCACCGGGTTGCCCGGTTCATAGCCGAAGGCGACATTCCGGAACTCGATGGAGCCGTCGATCTCCGCTGGATCTTCCGCGCCCGGCTTGTCCTTGACGTCGATCTCCACGTCCATGACTTCGAAGATCCGCTGACCGGCCGCCATCGCGCGCTGCATGATGCTGTACTGCATGGTCAGGGAGCGGATCGGATCGAAGAAGCGCTGCACGTAGAACAGGAAGGCGACCATGACGCCGATGTCGAGCGCTTCGCCCAGCACCATCGAGCCGCCGACCACGATGACGACGGCCATGGCAGAGCCGTTCAGCGTGTCGACGATCGGGATCATCATATTGGTGAACTTCGAGGCACGGAGGTGCGCGCGGAGATTCTGGCTCGCCTTTTCGGCGAACAGCGTGAAGTTCACGTCCTCGCGCCGGAGCTCCTGGATGGCCCGCACGCCCTGCACCCCTTCGGCGAGAGCGCCGTTGACCGCGCTGCTTGCCTCGCGCGCCGCCATGAAGGCTTTGCGCGCCCGCGGCAGCCAGACGATGCGCACGAGGAACAGGAGAGGAACCACCGAAAGCGTCAACGCGCCGAGAGTGGGATCGAGGCTGAGCAGCACGACGACGATGCCGATGAGCAGGACCAGGTCGCCGATCGCGAAGATCGAGGATTCGAGGAACTCCTGCAGCGCATAGACATCGCCCTGCAGCCGCGACATCAGCCGGCCGACCTCGGTCCGGTCCATGAACGAGAGAGAGACCACCTGGAGGTGGGCGTACATCGCGCGGCGCAGATCGAACAGCAAGTTCTGAGCCGTACGGCCGACGATGGTCTCCATGAAATGGTTGGCGAGATAATTTACGGTCACGACCGCGACGAAGATGCCGACGAAAAGATTTAGAACCTCCGTGTCGCCGGCACCGTCGGCGAGCGCCCCGTCGATCACCTGGCGCACGATCAGCGGAATTGCGAGCTGGGTGAGGGTGAACAGCAGCACCGCAGCGACGCTCGCGGCTATGCGCAGGCGGTAGGGCGCCAGATGCGCCGCGAACCGGCGCATGACCCACTTGTCGAAGACGCGGCCGAACAGCTCCTCATCCTGACTGACCTGCGAGCCGACGACCGCCAGGGGCGGGCGCTTCTGCATGGCGGGGCTTCCCGTCCGGACCTTCATGCCGAGACCTCGACATCCGAGGAGCGCGTCTGCAGCTCGTAGAGCTCCCGATACCGCCCACCGGCCGCCATCAAATCCGCATGGCTGCCGCGTTCGACAACCCGTCCCCGTTCGAGGAAGAGGATCTCGTCGGCCTGCATGAGCGATGTCAGGCGGTGCGCGATGACGATCACGGCACGGTCCCTCGCGATCTCGCCGAGGGCTGCGCGAATTTGACTCTCGGTGGCGGCATCGACGGCGGCCGTCGAATCGTCGAAGACAAGGATCCGGGATTCGGGGAGGATCGCGCGGGCGATCGAGAGACGTTGGCGCTGTCCGCCGGAGAGCGAGACGCCCCGCTCGCCGACCAAGGTCCGGTAGTCCTCCGGCAGGCTGCGGATGTAGTTGTGGAGCTGCGCGATCCCCGCCGAGCGCTCGATGGTGCGGCGCTCGGCCCACGGGTTGCCGTAGGCGATGTTGTGATCGAGGCTGGCGGTGAAGAGGAACGGCTCCTGCTGCACGATGCTGACCGCGCTCCGCAGCGAATCGACCGTCACCTCACGGATGTCCTGGCCGTCGATGGTGATCGAGCCGGCGGTCACGTCATAGTAGCGACCGAGCAAATGGGCGATCGTGGTCTTGCCGGAACCGGGCGGGCCGACGATGCCGAGCATCTTTCCCGGCCCGACTTCGAAGTCGATGCCGGTCAAAGTGCGGTCGTCCCGCGCCTGTGCCGGATAGCGGAAATCCACGTTCGAGAATCGGACCCGGCCCTGCGTCACGCGGAGAGGCTTCGCGCCGGGCGCATCAGCGATCGAAGGCTGCAGGTCGATCACGTTGAACAGGCGGCCGCCGCAGGTGGAGGCGCGCGCGATCGAATTGATCATCCATCCGATCTGCCGCACCGGCATCTGCAGAATGAGCATGAAGGCGAGCGCTTCGGCGAGTTGGCCGAGGGTGATGTCGCCCGCCACCACCTTGGCGCCGCCGATCCAGAGGGTGGCTCCCATGGCGAGGAAGTAGACGAAGGTCATCTGCGTCGTCGACAGGACGAACAGCCTGACGCGGCGGCTCGCGGTGCGCAGCGCCTCGTCGGCGACGCGGTCATAGCGGCGAAGCTCGTGGTCCTGAGCGGCGAAGGCGCGCACGACGCGAATGCCGCCCAGGTTCTCCTCCATCACCTTGGTCAGCAGCGACATCTGGTCCTGAAGCGCGATCCAGGTGTCGCGCAGCTTCAGCCGGGCGAACGAGGCGCGGATCCCGACCACCGGCACGAAGCTGAGCGCGACCAGCCCGAGGACGAGGTCGTTCCTCAACAGAACGACGGCGCCGCCGCCGATCAGGATCGTGAGCAGGACCATGCGGAGAATGCCGGTGTCGACCCAGAGCCGAACACCCTCGATGTCGATGATCCCGCGGGTCATCAGATCGCCGGTGTGCACCCGATCGTGCCACGCGAGGCTCAACTGCTGGAGCTTTCGGTACAGATCGAGCCGTAGCTGGTAGCCGATCAGCTGGCCGACGGCCTCGCCCTGATAGTTTTGCAGCATGGTGAACAGCCCACGCGCCACCGCCGCGCCCAGAAGCAGCAACGCCGTCGCAAGCAGCGCCTCCTGGGCGGCGGTCGCGTCGGCCATTCCCCCGGCGGCTCGGGTGAGGAGGCCGCGGGCCTCGTCGACGGCTTGGCCGAGATACTGCGGGATGAGAAGCTGGAACGATGCCGCGCAAACGGTCGCTGCGATGGCTATCGTCATACGTGCGCGGTGCCGGAACGCCATCCTGGTGATCCGCCACAGCACCCGCGAATCCATTTTCGAGACGTCGATCCGGTATGAGGTCTCGACATCGGTGTCGAGGCGCGAAGCGGTTTCCGAGGAGCTGGTCATGCGCAGAGGATGTAGGAGCAGGGCAGGGGTATTTCACGCCGGTCGGCCTCTCCTGTCATAGTAGGGGCGACGCCTTCCGGACGCATATCGTCCACACTAGGATAAGCCATTCGGGAATTTGGAGGTTGCGCCATGCCGGACACGCTTACGAACTCGCGGATCGTGGCCGCCTACAGAGAGCGCACGCCCGCCTCCGAGCGGTTTGCGGCACAGGCGCAGGATCTCTTTCCCAGTGGCATCACCCATGACGGAAGGCACCTGAAGCCCTACGGCATCTATGTCGAGCGTGCCGAAGGCCCGCGGAAGTGGGATGCCGATGGCAACGAGTATGTCGACTATTACGGCGGCCATGGTGCGCTGCTGCTGGGCCACAACCACCCCGAAGTGATGGCCGCCGTCGAGCAGGCGATCGCACGCGGCACCCACTTCGGCGCCAATCACGAGGCGGAGATCGGTTGGGGGCGGCTGGTGCGCGACTTGGTGCCGAGCGCCGAGCGCGTTCGCTTCACCTCCTCCGGCACCGAGGCGACGCACATGGCCCTCAGGCTCGCCCGCGCGTTTACCGGTCGTGCCAAGGTGCTTCGCCTCAAGACCCACTTCCACGGCTGGCACGACCACATGACCTCCGGCCTCAGCTCGCACTTCGACGGCTCGCCCACTGTCGGAGTCCTCCCCGGCGTGGCCGAGAACGTCGTGCTTGTGACACCTGGGGACATCGAGGCGACGGTGGCAGCGTTGGAGCAGGAGGACGTGGCGGCAGTGATCTTCGAGCCGACCGGCGCCTCCTTCGGCATGGTTCCGCTCTCGCCGAATTACCTGACCGCCGTGCGAGAGGCGACCCGGCGCCATGGCACGCTGCTGGTATTCGACGAGGTCGTTACCGGCTTCCGTGTTTCGCCTGGTGGTGCCCAGGCGCACTATGGCGTGATCCCCGACCTCACCAGCCTGGCGAAGATCCTGGCCGGCGGCCTGCCGGGCGGGGCGATCGTCGGCCGGAAGGACATTCTCGACGCGCTCGATTTCGAGGCGGCACCGGCGTCGGGGCGCGAGAAGATCCAGCACCAGGGGACGTTCAACGCGAATCCCGTCTCGGCCGCCGCCGGCGCCGCCACGCTTCATCTGGTTGCGACCACCGACGCCTGCGAACGCGCCAATGCCTACGGCGAGGCGCTGCGACGCGACCTGAATCGTCTTTTTGCCGAAGAACAGGTCGGCTGGGCCGCCTACGGCACGTTCTCGGGCTTTCACATCTTCACCAATCCGAAGGGACGGACGATCAATCCCGCGAGCTTCGATGCCTCGACTATTCCGTACGATGAACTGAAGGGATTCTCGCCGGATCTCGTCCGGAAGCTCCGGCTGGCACTGCTGGTCAACGGCGTCGACATCCCGAACCGGCCGGGCGGGATCATTTCCGCCAGCCACGGCGATCGAGAGCGGGGGGAGACGATCGAAGCCTTCCGAAAGGCGCTCGCGATGCTGCGGGAAGACGGCGACCTCTGACAGACCGGCACCCGATCCCGATGGAGCAGCAGGCATCAGCCCGCGCGACGGGCATGAGCACGGAGCGGCGCGTCCTCCTCTGGATGTGCGTGCTCGTCGGCGTGAACCAGCTCGGCTTCGGCGGCATCGTTCCGGTGTTGCCGCTCTATGCGCAGTCGTTCGGCGTGTCGGTCTCCGCCGTCGGACTGACCGTGGCGATCTACGGCCTCGCGCGGTTCGTGGTCGCCACGCCGTCGGGCCATCTGTCTGACTGGATGGGGCGCCGCTCCACGCTCGCGCTCGGCGGGCTGGTATCGGCGCTGGGTAACGTCTGGTGTGCGTCGGCGACGGGCTTTCCCGAGTTCGTCGTCGCACGCTTCGTCGCGGGGTGCGGCGCCGGGCTGATGCTCACGACCGGCCAGATCATCCTCGCCGACATCACCACCCCGGAGCGGCGCGGGCGCGCTATCGCGATCTACCAGGGCGTCTTCATCTTCACGGTCGGAATCGGGCCGTTCCCGGGTGGGCTCCTCGCCGAACATGTCGGCCTCGCCGCGCCCTTCGTCGCCTACGGCATTGCGGGGGTGGTCTCCGCCGCCATCGCCCGCTTTCTCGTCACCGAGACCAGAGACCTGGCGCAGTTGCGGGAGGGGTGGACTGCCGGGCCCAGACCGTCTTTCCTCTCCCAACTCGGCGCCTTGAGTCGGCGCGTCGGCTTCGTGCTGGTAAGCCTTCTGGCGCTGGTCAACGCCCTGGCCCGCACCGGCGGGCTGTTCACCATCGTGCCGGTGATCGGCAGCGTCCGGCTCGGTCTATCCGTGGCCGAGATTGGCTTCGGCCTCGCGCTCGGCAGCGCCATGGGGCTGATCGCCGCGTATCCGGCCGGCATGTTGGTGGACATGTTCGGCCGTAAGGCGGTGATCGTGCCCGGAACGGTCACGGCCGGACTGTCGATGCTGCTGTTCTGTCTGGCGCCGTCCTATGCCTGGTTCATTGCCGCGTGTCTCGTGTGGGGCATGGCGAGCTCGATCGGCAGTGCCGCGCCCGCGGCTTATGCCGCCGACTCGGCACCGCCGGGCCTGAACGCCAGCACCATGAGCACTTTCCGCATGATTGGCGATTCCGGCTACGTCATCGGGCCGCTCGCGCTCGGGCTGGTGGTCGACGTCTTCGGTCCAGACGCGGCGCTCGTGCTCGCGGCGGCGCTGCTCGGGCTGATCGGCCTGGCCTTCGCGCTGTTCGCTCCCGAGACCTATCGCGGATCGCGCCGCCAGCCGTGAGCCGTTATGGCGTGTCTTCCGCGAGCGCCGGGCTCAGCGCGGCGAGCGCGTTCAGTGCAGGTGGAAAGCCGCTGTACGGCGCCGTCTGGATCACCGCTTCCCGCACTTCGATGCGGGAAAGGCCGACGTTCAGGGCGGATTCACCGAATTTTCGCACCTGATCGACGAGACGGAGCGCCGTGAAGGCAGCGACCGCGACCAGCGCCCGCTCGCGGATTTCCAGGCCCGGGCGATGCCACAGCACGCCATAGCCATATTCGATGGCGAGGCCGTAGAGAGCGCCGGTAACCGGATTGTCCGGGGCGGCGTACCCCTCCTGTCCTCGCGCCCCGTGCAGCCGTCGAAGCACCTCCTGGCCGCGGCGCCGAAGCTCGTCCGACGTTGCGGCCGGATCCAGATCGTCCTCGACCCGGATACCGCGCTCGGCGAACACCTCCCGTGCGACGGCGGCGGTATTCTCGGTGAGCGCGAATCCGCCGTAGAGCCCGCTCTGCAGGAGGATCTCGCCGATGCTCCGCGGACTCAGTCCGAGGTCGAGCGCAGCCGGGATGCAGCGGCGGAGCTGGGGCAGGCGCTCGATCGCACCAAGTGCCGCGAGCGTGCAGATCATGCGATCTCGCGCCAGCAGACCCGCACGAGACCAGATCTGGCCGAGGACAAGCTCTTCCGAAAGGGCGGAGAATCCGGGGACGACACTGTCCAAGAAATTCGCCGAGAATTGCTCATCGGGATGGAATAACCTTGCCTGTAACGTGCGGCCGCGTTCCCTTGTTTCTTCCCGATCCGTCATGAGACATTCCTCCGTTCATTCGTTAATCTCGCAACCGGAACTTTCGAGCGGTGGCTTCATGAGCAAGGCATTTACCAGAGAAGACGAAGAGGGCGTGGAAGACCTGCCGGATCGGCCGATCTCGCCTCATCGCAACCTGGTCACTGCCGAAGGGCTCGCGGAGATCGAGGAAAATCTGCGCAACCTTCGGGAGGAGGAGATCGCTGCAGAGCGCGAGGGCGACACAGCGAAGCTCGCCCGAATTGCCCGGGATCAGCGCTATTGGCAGGCGCGCCTGCAGACGGCTGAAGTGGTGCCGCCCCCCGCCGATACGGATGAAGTCCGCTTCGGATCCACGGTGACCGTTCGCGCTCCCGATGGCACGGAGCGGACCTGGCGCATCGTCGGTGAGGACGAGGCCGACCCGGGACGCGGCACGATTTCCTACGTATCGCCGGTGGCGCAGGCGCTGCTCGGCGGCAAAGTAGGAGAGGTCGTGGAGGCAGGCCCCGGCGAGTGGGAGATCCTGAAGATCTCGTGACGTTTGTGCCGCTCCCGGTCAGAGCGTACGTCGATAGAGCGCCAACAGCCGCTCCCAGTGACGTTCGGCGGCCTGCTTGCCGTAGCACCAGCGCTGCGGGAAGGCGAACCCGTGGTGGACGCCCGGGTAGATCTCCAGTTCGCCGGGCGCTCCGGACTGCTCGAAAAGCTGCCTGAGTTCCTCGACCATGGGCAACGGTGCCAGGTCGTCATGCTCCGCGCAGGCGATGTAGAGTTCGCCACGCGCCTTGCCGAGCGACAGGTGCGGGCTCTCCTCGGCATCGCTTACCAGCCAGGTGCCATAAAACGAGGCGGCAGCGCCTATTCGTTCCGGGTAGCGGGCGGCGGCGGCGAGGGCGTAGGGACCGCTCATGCAGTAGCCGTGGACACCGATCAGGCCCGGCTTGGCCTCTGCCCTGCCGTCGACGAACGCCAACATCGCGCCGACATCTTCCATGACCGGCGGGATCGTCATCTTGGTTCGGATCGAGCGCATCCGCGCACGCTCGGCGCTGCCGTCCTCGAGCACGTCGGGACCGAAGATCGTGTCGCGTCCGGCGCGGTAATAGAGGTTGGGCAAGAGGACGTAATAGCCGACGGTGGCGAGCCGGCGTGCCATGTCGCGGAGCTCTTCACGGATGCCCGGCGCATCCATCAGCATCAGCACGACCGGGTATGGGCCGTCCCGTTCCGGGCGGCAGGTGAAGGTCTCCATCCCGCCGTCTCTGGTCGGGATGTCCAGCGTTTCCTCGATCATCGCCATTCCTCCTGACGGCACGGCCCGACGCCGATGGCGCCGGGCCGTGTTCTTATTGCGCCGGAGACACTCTGGCGCGAACCGTTTCGGAGCGGAAGGGGCAAGCCGCGGGCTCACCCCTTCCGAGGCGGCGCGCCTACTCTTGCGCGACCGGGGAGCCCACCTTGCCGACGCGGGAGCGCCGGAGCGCCCGCCATGCGACCGTCACCACGATGATTACCGTAGCGGCGTGCAGGGTGAGGGCGAGAGGGCCCGAGAACAGGTCCAGCACGTCGCCGCGGGAGATCAGCAGCGCGCGGCGGAGGTTGTCTTCGAGAAGCGAAGACAGCACGAAGCCGATCAGGATGGTCGGTGCGGGAATGCGCAGGCGCCGCAGGAGGACGCCCATGATCCCGAACAGGAACATCGTGTAGACGGCGAACATCGAGTTCGACAGTGCGTAGGCGCCGACGATGCAGAGCAGCATGATCGGCGGGTAGAGCATGTCGCGCGGGACCGATGCGATCGGCGTCATCCAGCGCTTCAGCAGGTAGCCCCAGAGCAGGATGAAGAAGCCGGCGCAGAACAACGCGATGTACATCGCATGGATGAACGGCAGGTCGTTCTGGAACAGGAGCGGCCCCGGTGCCAGCCCGTGGAAGTAGAAGGCGCCGAGCAGAATCGCAGTGATCACGTCACCGGGAACGCCGAGCGCCAGCAGCGGGATCAGGGTTGCCGCCTTGGTGCCCGAGTTTGCGCTCTCGGCCGCCGCGACGCCGGAAAGCGCGCCCTTGCCGAACTGATCCCGGTCGGGTGCGCTCCGCTTGGCCTCGGCGTAGGCGACGAAGGTCGAGGCCGTGGCGCCGATCCCGGGGATCGCGCCCATTACGATTCCGACGGTGCTGCCTTTCAGGATCGTCGGCAGAGTGAGACGGAAATCGGCCTTGGAGAAGCGCGATCTGTCGATCGGCTGCGCCTTGAGGTCCTGCACCTTGCTCATGTAGTGCTCGATGATGTCGGGCAGGGCGAACAGGCCGATCAGGAGCGGCAGGAACGGAATACCGTCGGTGAGCTCCAGCGACCCGAAAGTGAAGCGCGGGGTCGCGTTGACGAGATCGAGGCCGACCGTTCCGAGCAGGATGCCGAAGAGGCCGCCGCAGATGCCGCGCGGCAGGCTGTCCTGCGACAGGGCCGCAATCACCATGAGCGACAGGAGAATTAGGGCGAAGAACTCCTTCGGCCCGAACTGCTGCCCGAACTTGGCCAGCCATCCGGCGACGAGCACGAGGGCCACGACCGAGAGCATGTCACCGATGAAGGACCCCCAGAGTGCGCATTCGATCGCGCGCCCCGCCTGTCCGTTGCGCGCGAGCGGATAGCCGTCCAGCACCGTGCAGGCTGCGGCCGGCGTCCCCGGCACGTTCATCAGAATGGCGGAGATCGAGCCGCCGAAGAGCGAGCCCTTCCCAATACCCACGAGGATCAGGACGCCGACGAGCGGATCCAGAAACAGGGTAAACGGCAGCAGCACGCCGACCGCCATCGTCGACGTCAGCCCCGGAATTGCGCCGATCACCATCCCCGCCAGCACCGCCAGCGGCAGGAGGAGAATGAGCTCGATCTGTGAGAGATGCTGGAGAACGAGTGAAAGGTGATCCATGGCCTAGCCCCAGAGGCTTCCGCCGGGCACCGGAATGCCCGCGAGCAGCACGAAAACGAGGTACAGCGCACCACCGAACACCAGCGCTGTCAGGACGCTCGGGACCAGCCGCTGCCCCGACGCGCCGGAGGTGATCGCCACCATCATGACGATGCCGGCCGGTATCATGCCGACGTAAGGCGTCACGAGTAGGGTCACGAGGATGATCCCGCCGACCAGGAAGAGCCGGCCCAGCCCCTCGGGGCGCTTCCAACGGATGCGCTCGCCGGACATGAAGGTCGTGACGGCCTCGAAGGCGCCGAGAATGATCAGACCCCAGGCGATGATCTTCGGGATCGCCCGCGGGCCCGGCGCGTTCGGCGCGAGTGCGGCGGGCTCCGGCACGTAGGCCGGTATCAGGAACAGCAACAGCAGGAGCCCGAGCACCAGCGCGCTCAGGCCGCCGGCAGCCGCTGTCAGGCGTTCAGCGTTCATCGATAATCCTTTTCTCGCCTCTTCCCGGAGGCGCGGCCGGGACCGGCGATCCGCCGGTCCCGAGCTAGTCACTGCCTTACTGGATCATTCCCAGGTCGGAGAGAACCTTGTGGAACGCCTCTTGGCTGATCTTGATCTGCTCTGCGAACTCCTCGGGTCCCTGGAAATTGGGGAAGAGACCCATGTTCAGCAGCCGCTGTTCCACCTCTTCACGCTTCAGGGCTTCCTCCACCGCCGCGGCCATGCCGTCGATCGCCTCCTGCGGGGCACCCTTGCGCGTGGTCAGACCGAACCAGCTGAGCTCCGGAACGACGACCCCCTGGTCTCGCAGCAGGGGCAGTTCCGGGTCGCCGGGCCATGGCTGCCGGTTGATGTAGCCGATCCCGATGACCGAATCGGTTTTGAGCTGCGGAAGGATGTTCGAATCCACCTGAACATCCACGTGCCCACCCATCAGGGCATTCAGGGCTTCGCTGCTTCCCCGGTACGGCACGTGCGTCATCTTGATGCCAGCCGCCGCCGAGAACAGCTCGGCGTAGATGTGAGTGATGCCGCCGACGCCGGTCGAGGAATAGGTGAGGGTATTCTCCTTGGCGTAGGTGATCAGCTCCTCGAGGTTCTTGACCGGAAGGTTCGGCTGCACCGCGACGACGACCCATGAGCTGGACGTGTTCGCGACCGGCTCGATTTCGTTGACGTCGTAAGGCATCTCGCGGCTGTAGATGTTCGCGAGAGTGGACGTCGGGTTCATGATGAAGGTGTAGCCGTCCGCGGGTGCCTGAAGGCCTTTGGCAGTACCGACGAGGCCGGCAGCACCGCCGACGTTCTCGATGGTCACCGTGCGGCCGAGAATCTCTTCGAGTGCGGGGTGGATGGCTCGCATCGTGTTGTCGGTGCTGCCGCCGGGCGCGAACGGAACGACCACCCGGACGTTCTTCTCTGGCCAGGCCGCGTGTGCGCTCGCCGTTCCGAGCATGGCCAGTGCGGCGGCAGCCGCGAGCAATTTCCTCATTCTTATGTCTCCGATGTACTACGTTCCCGGGCGCCTTGCCCTTTCGGAACGACGTTCTTTGTGTCGAATGCGGCGGAAGTGTGGCGCTATGGTGGCGAAGCGCGCGGCTGCGCGCTCTCGCTCTATTTCACCAGGCCAAGCTTTTCTGCTACCGACCGGAATGCGGCCTGATCGCGCTTGATCTGCTCGGCAAACTCTTCCGGTCCGAGGAAACCCGGATAGAGGGCGAGGTTCTCGAGCCGCTTTTGGACGTCTTCTCGCTTCAGCGCCTCTTCTACCGCCGCCGCCATGCCGTTCACGGCTTCTTCGGGTGCACCCTTTCGGGTAATCAGACCGAACCAGCTCAGATGCTGAACCTCGATGCCTTGTTCCGCCAGCGTTGGCAGCTCGGGATAACCGGGCCAGCGTTCGTCATTGATGTAGCCGATGCCCTTGATCGCGCCCGTCTGAAGCTGCGGCAGCAGATTAGAGTCCACGAGCACGTCGATGTGGCCGCCCATCAATGCATTGAGGGCTTCGCTGCTGCCCCGGTACGGCACATGCGTCATCTCGACGCCGGTCGCTTCGACGAACAGCTCGGCATAGAGATGGGTGATGCTTCCGACGCCAGCCGAGCCGTACGTAAGCCCCGGGTTCTCCCGCGCGTAGGCGACCAACTCCTGCGCGTTCTCCACCGGCAGATCCGGCCGGACAGCAAGGGCCACGTAGGAGCGCGCGACGCGGGCGACCGGCTGCACCTGTTCATCGACGTCGTATGGCACCTCTCGCGTGTAGACATTCGCGAGCGTAGCGACCGGGTTGATCGAGAAGGTGTAGCCGTCGGGTTCGGCATTCAGTGCGCGCCCGGTGCCGATGAGGCCGGCGCCGCCGCCGATGTTCTCCAGCGTGATGGTTCGGCCGAGTATTTCCTCCAAAGCCGGGTGAACGGCACGCATCGTGTTGTCAGTGCTCCCCCCAGGAGCGTACGGCACGACGATCCGAACATTTTTCTCTGGCCACGCCGCATGCGCAGGGGCAAGCCCGATGGCTGCCGCTACAGCGGCAGCCGCGAGCAGTTTCCTCATTGTATTCTCCGTTAATTCATCCGTGTTGGCGCGGACCCTAGCTAGGCCTTCTGCTCACGCCAAGCAAAAGATGTTCGCTATTGGCGCTCCAGCCACACTTCGACGGCTGCCGTGGCGATGACTGCGACGTCTCTGACCGCCTCGTCGGGGACGTCGAGCCCGCCTTTCGTGGCGCGCACCGACACGCGTCCGACCGGCAGCACCGTCTTCACCCGTTCGATATCGACCCGCTCCGGCTGCTGTACGCCCACCGTCACGTCGACCCGGAGCTGGTCCTTGTCGATGCCGAGGCTTCGGATGAAGCTCAGCGAGCTGTGATGGAGAGCATCTTCGACGGCCCGGATCGCCGCCTTGGTGTAGTCGCCGCCGTGCAGGTCGTTGCCGGCGCCCATCTCCAGGATCACTCGCTTAGCGGCCATCGCCGGTCTCCTCTGGCACATCCAGGTATACCGCGGCGGCGGCATGCGCCACGACGGTGACGTCGGTCCCGTTCGGGGTCGGGATCTCCAGCCCGCCTTCGACGACGTTCACCGTTCCGGTTCCATGGGGCAGGACGGCGAGCACCTCATCCTTGTCGACTTGGTCGGGCCGGGGGGCCCCGATCGTGACGTCGACGCGCATTGCATCGGCATGCTGGCCCAGAGCGTCCGCGATGCTCAACGAGTTGTGCCAGAGGGCATCGCGAAGCGCACGCACGGCTGCCTTCGTGTTGTCGCCGCCGCGTATATCGGTCCCCATGCCGATCTCGAGCACCATCCGTTTCCACGTCATTTCTTGTCGATTCCTCTTCGATCGAAGTGCACGCCCTCGCCGAGGATGCCATGATAGTCGGCAAGCACGTAATTGTTTGCCGCACTCTCTGCCACCGAAGGCAGAACTTGGGAGAAATGCCGATGCCCGCTGCGAACGACGTCTTCGAGATCATGCATACGACGCGTGCCATGCGTCGCTTGAAACCCGACCCCGTGCCGGACGATCTGATCCGGAAGATCCTCGATGCTGGCATACGCGCGCCGAACGGCGGAAATACCCAGAAGTGGCGCTTCCTCGTCGTCAAAGATCCAGAGATCAAGAAGCGGGTCCAGGTGCATTACAAGCGAGCCTTCGATGAAATCGTCGGGCCCCGGTACCGCAGCAGCGAGGCGCCGCCGGGAGTGACGCCGGAGAAGTACCGGCGCCAGCATGACGCCGTCGAATATCTCACCGACCATTTCCACGAGGCGCCGGTCTGGATCGTCGCCTGCATCGAGCATCACGGTGAGCGGCCCCGGCGCTGGAGCGGCGCCTCGATCTATCCGGCGGTCCAGAACATGCTGCTGGCCGCGCGTGCTCTCGGGCTCGGGGCCACGCTCACGACCCGACACCTCCTCTTCGAGAAGGACTCGGAAGCGGCACTCGGACTGCCGCCTGGTGTGCATTCCTATGCGATCCTGCCGATCGGCTGGCCCATGGGCCGGTTCGGGCCGGTCGGGCGCGGTCCGCTGAGCGAGATGGTCTACCTGGATCGATGGGGTGAAAACTACCCGGGCCTGTAGCCCTTCGCCCGAGAGGCGGGGCGGATCTTCAGGTAGCGGGGTTCGGTGTCAATCGGCCCGCGACCTGACGATTGAAGAGGTGCGATGGGGGTGTTGATCGCGGAGCGCGCTTACGGATCAGGGTTGGCGCATGGAAAACGAACTGATGGGCCACTCGGCCTTCCACGAAATAGCCGCGCTGCTCGCGCTCGCGGCAGTCGTGGGGTTCGTGGGCCTCGCGTTCCGCCAGCCTCTCATCGTCAGCTTTCTCATCGTCGGCATTCTAGCTGGGCCCTCCGTGCTGGACCTGGTGCGGTCGGGCACCGAAATCGCGGTCTTGTCCCAGCTCGGGATCGCGGTCCTGCTCTTTCTCGTTGGCATCAAGCTGGATGTGAAGCTGATCCGCTCGCTCGGCACCGTGTCCCTGATGACTGGCCTAGGGCAGGTCCTGTTCACCTCCGTGTTCGGCTACCTGATCGGTCTCGCGCTCGGCCTGCAGCCGATCGAGAGCCTTTATGTCGCCGTCGCACTGACGTTCTCGAGCACGATCATCGTCGTGAAGCTCCTCTCGGACAAACGGGAGATCGACTCGCTGCACGGCCAGGTGGCACTCGGGTTTCTGATCGTCCAGGACCTGGTGGTCGTGCTCGCGATGATCGTTCTTTCGGCAGTCGGGATTGGCGCAGCCACCGATTCGGCCGGCACCGACATCATCCGCGTCCTCGGCCTTGGCGTCCTGATGCTACTGCTCGTCGGCGTATTCGTGCGATACGTCGCCGACCCGCTGGTCGACCGTCTCGCGCGCGTGCCCGAGCTTCTGATCTGCTTCGCGATCGCACTCGCGGCCCTTTTCGCGGCGATCGGCGACGACGTCGGGTTCGGGAAAGAGCTGGGGGGCCTTCTTGCCGGCGTGGCGCTGGCCTCCACGCGCTACCGAGAAATGGTCGCCGCGCGGCTGGCGCCGCTGCGTGACTTCCTGCTTCTGTTCTTCTTCATCGGTCTCGGCGCGACGCTCGAGTTCGAGAACCTGGGTCCCCAGGCATTCGCGGCCGCCGTCTTTTCGGCGTTCGTCCTCATCGGGAACCCGCTGATCGTGCTCGCGATCATGGGGGCGTTGGGCTTTCGCAAGCGAACCGGCTTCCTTTGCGGATTGACCGTGGCGCAGATCAGCGAGTTTTCGCTGATCTTCGTCGCGATGGGCGTCACGCTCGGCCATGTCGGCTCGGATGCACTCGGCCTCACGACGCTGGTCGGGCTCATCACCATCACTGCATCCACCTACATGATCACCTATTCACACCGGCTCTACGCATTGTGCGAGCCATTTCTGGCGCCCTTCGAGCGGCGAGAGGCGTATCGGGAGGAAGGAGACCGAGGAATCGGCCATGACGCGCACCCTGACGTTCTTCTGTTCGGGCTCGGACGGTTCGGCACCGCCATCGGGCTCAGGCTGCAGCGCCGGAGGATCCGGATACTCGGGATCGACTTCAACCCGGACGAGGTGCGCCGCTGGCGGGACCTGCGATTCGACGTCGAGTTCGGCGACGCGACCGATGCGGAGTTCATCTCGACGCTGCCGATGCGCAAGGCCCGATGGGCGATCTCGACGGTGCCGATCCACGACACGGGCGTTACGCACTACGACCCGCGCCTCGCATTCATCCGTGCCTTGCGGGACAACGGGTTCGAAGGTCGCATCGCCGTGGCCTCGCCGCGCGGCATCGATGCCGAGCAGTTGATGGAAGCTGGCGCGGACCTCGTGCTCGACCCCTTCCAGGATGCCGCGGATCGTGCGGTCGACCTGCTCTTTGCCGGCGAAGCGCCGGAGCGCATTCCCGATCCGGCCGAGGAAGGGGCGGTCGCTTCTTCCTCCTGAAGACCGCTGGTCCGGCGCGATTCGGGTCTGATCGTCGGCCCTTCTCGCGGAGACCGGACGGGCGCCCGCGTCGTATATGTTCCGGGTAGCAGCGAATCGATCAGGAATTCCGATGGACCAGGCTGACGCGCCGATGGCACGGGAGGCGGACGGACCGCGCGATTGGCACGCGATGTCGGTCGAGGACGTGCTGGCCGCGATGGGCGGAGACGCTTCGGGGCTCACCTCCTCCGAGGCGGAAGAGCGGCTTTCCATACACGGCTTGAACCGGCTACCGCAGGCCCGGGGCAGGGGGCCGCTGGCCAGATTCGCCCTCCAGTTCAACAATCTGCTGATCTACGTCCTGATCGTGGCGGCGATCATCTCGTTCCTGCTGGGGCACGCCATCGATGCTGCCGTCATCATGGGCGTGGTCGTGATCAATGCGGTCGTGGGGTTCGTCCAGGAGGGCAAAGCCGAACGGGCACTCGAGGCGATTCGGAGCATGATCGACCCGCATGCCAGGGTACTGCGCGACGGCATGCGGATCTCTGTAGCGGCCGAACGGATCGTCCCCGGCGATATCGTGCTGATCGAGGCGGGGGATCGGGTGCCCGCCGATCTGCGCGTCATACGGGCTCGCTCGCTGAAGGTCGACGAATCCATCCTCACCGGAGAGTCGGTCCCGGTCGACAAGGACGTATCGCCCGTTCCCGACGACGCGGCGCTCGGCGACCGGACCTCGATGGCCTTCTCGGGCACGCTCGTGGCCGCCGGGCAGGGAGCCGGCATCGTGGTCGGAACAGGCGCCTCGACCGAGCTCGGACACATAAGCACGCTCATCGGCACGGTCGAGACACTGAAGACGCCGCTCATTCGTCAGATGGACGTCTTTGCCAAGCAACTGACGTTCATCATTCTCGCGATTTCAGCACTGACGTTTCTGGCCGCGTATTTCCTCCGGGCCTATTCGGCCGACGAAGCCTTCATGGTCGTCGTCGGGCTCGCGGTCGCGGCTATCCCAGAGGGCCTGCCCGCGGTGATGACGATCGCGCTGGCGATCGGGGTGCAGCGCATGGCGGCGCGGAAGGCCATCATCCGACGCCTGCCGGCGGTGGAGACGCTCGGCTCCGTGTCGGTGATCTGTTCGGACAAGACCGGAACGCTCACGCGGAACGAGATGACCGCACGCGCGGTGGTGACGGCTGCGTGCGAGTACGAGGCCACCGGCGTCGGCTACCAGCCGGACGGTGGCCTTTCCTCCCGAGCGGGCGACGAGGTCGACCTGTCGAGCGATCCGGTGCTGCCGGATCTGATCAGGGCCGGCGTCCTCTGCAACAACGCGGAGATCCGCCAGGCGGATGGCGCTTGGGTCGCCGCGGGCGACCCGATGGAAGCGGCCCTCGTGACGCTTGCTACCAAGGCTGGCGTCGATGTCGGCTCGATCCGCCGACAATTCGCGCGGGATGACGAGATCCCTTTCGATTCCCGCCATCGCTTCATGGCGACATTGCACAGCGACGAGGACGAGGAACGCTTCATCCTGATCAAGGGCGCACCCGAGCGTGTGCTCGACATGTGCAGTAGCGAGCGGCATGCCGAGGGTGATACCGAGATCGACCACGAGCGATGGCGAGAGGAGGGGGAAACCCTGGCGGCGCGCGGTCAGCGTGTCCTCGCCTTCGCGTTCAGGCCGGCGGGGGAAGGGCAAACCCGGCTCCGCCCTGAGGAAGTGGAATCCGGTGCCGTCCTGCTCGGCCTCGTGGGCTTCATCGATCCGCCGCGCGAGGAAGCGATCGACGCCGTCGCCGACTGTAGGACCGCGGGCATCCGGGTCATCATGATCACCGGCGATCACGTCGTCACCGCGCGGGAGATAGCGCGCCAGCTGGGGATCGACGAAGAGCCCAAGGCGCTCACCGGCGCCGAGATCGAGGAAATCGGCGACGATGCGCTGCGGGAGGCGCTGCGGAGCACCGCGGTGTTCGCGCGCACGACGCCGGAGCACAAGCTGCGGTTGGTTCAGGCTCTCCAGTCCGACGGACTGACGGTCGCCATGACGGGCGATGGCGTCAACGATGCACCTGCCCTGAAGCGGGCCGACGTCGGCGTGGCGATGGGGAAGAAGGGAACGGAGGCCGCCAAGGAAGCGGCGTCGATGGTCCTGACCGACGACAATTTCGCTTCGATCGTCGCCGCCGTGAAGGAAGGACGAACGGTCTACGATAATCTGAGAAAGGTCATCGCGTGGACGTTGCCGACGAACGGCGGCGAGGCGTTGACGATCATAGCGGCGATCGCGGCCGGCTATACATTGCCGATCACACCGGTGCAGATCCTCTGGGTCAACATGATAACGGCGGTGGCGCTCGGCCTCACTCTCGCCTTCGAGCCACCCGAGAAGGGCGTCATGCAACGTCCGCCACGGCCTCCTGGGCAACCCCTCCTGACCGGCGTTCTCCTCTGGCAGGTTCTGTTCGTCTCGGTCCTGTTCGTCATCGGTACGTTCGGGATGTTCTTCTGGGCCGAAAGCAGAGGCCTCGGACTGGAGCAAGGGCGAACGATCGTGGTCAACACGCTCGTGGTGATGGAGATCGCCTATCTGTTCAGCGTGCGCTACGTGCACGGAACATCCTTCACTCTCGAGGGGGTGATCGGCACGCCCGCCGTTCTAATCGGCCTCGTCGTCGTCGTCGTCGCTCAACTCGCGTTCACTTATCTGCCGCCGATGCAGTTCGTGTTCGAGACCCGTTCACTCGGCGTGATGGAATCGGGCATGGTGGTCGCCGTCGGAGTGGCGCTGCTGCTGGCGGTTGAGGCGGAGAAAGAGGTGCGCCGAAGGCTCTGGCCCACGGATCGGCCGCGGGGCCTGCAAGGGATGAGCGAAGTTGACGCAACCTGATCGAAGTCCGAGCGTATACAGCAGCCGTAGGGATGCTTCCTGCCGATCATGCTGAACCTTGAGGAGAGTCGGATGGATTTGAAGCGACGGCTTTGCGCCGCCGTGGTCGTCGGTGCAGGGTGCGTTCCGACGATCGCTTCGGCGCAGGACTCCGGCCGCTGGTACGACGACCCCGACGCTATCGTGACGCTGACGGTAGAGAACGACCTGTTCGCTAACACCGACCGGCACTACACCAATGGCATCAGGCTGTCCTGGCTATCCTCCGAGGGCAGAATCCCGGAGTGGGTGAACGATGCGGCCGACTGGTTCCCCTTGTTCCCCGAAGGCGGCAAGCGGCGCGTCAGCTTCTCCCTCGGCCAGAGCATGTTCACGCCGCGCGACATTTCGATCGACCCTCCCGAGTCCGACGATCGACCCTATGCCGGCTTTCTCTACGGCGGCGTAGGTCTCGTCTCCGACACCGGCTCCCGGCTGGATACGTTGGAACTGCAACTCGGCGTCGTCGGTCCCGCATCGCTGGCGGAAGAGACCCAGAAATTCGTCCATACGATCACGGGATCGCAGCAGCCAAAGGCGTGGGACACCCAGCTGGAGAACGAGCCGGCGATCGTGCTCACCTATGAACGGAAATGGCGGGGCCTGTGGGAGTTCTCGCCGTTCGGGTTCGGCGCGGATATCACACCGCACGTCGGTGGCAGCATCGGCAACGTCTACACCCATGCCGCGGCCGGGTTCATGTTGCGGATCGGTGAGGATCTTCCCTCCGATTACGGACCGCCGCGGATCCGGCCGAGCCTGCCGGGGTCCGACTTCTTCGTCCCGACACAGAGTTTCGGCTGGTATCTGTTCGCCGGCGTCGAGGGGAGAGCCGTCGCGCGGAACATCTTCCTCGACGGAAACACCTTCGAAGACAGCCGCAGCGTCGACAAGAAGCACTTCATCGGCGATGCCCAGGCCGGGATCGCCGTTACCTTCTCGGGCGTCCGGCTGGCCTATACCCACATATTCCGGACCAAGGAATTCGACGGTCAGGACAAGCCGGACCAGTTCGGAGCCGTTTCGGTCTCCTTCAGGTTCTGACGTCGGGCCCGCTCTCCGCCGGCTCCGAAATCGTATGGCGGTTGATGAGGGCGACCTGACCCATGGTGAAGGCGAGTGTCAGGACGAGGATGCCGAACACCTTGAAGTTGACCCAGAATTCGGTGCTCTGAGTGCGCCAGACCACCTCGTTGAGTGCGGCCATGGTGGCGAAGAATATGGCGAAGCGCGTGGTGAGGATGCGCCAGCCGGCGTCGTCGAGCTTCCAGACATGCCCGAAGATCGGCTTCAGCGGGTTGCGCCGCATCAGAACGCCGCCGATCAGAACCAGCGCGAACAGTGACTGAATCACCGTCGGCTTCATCTTGATGAAGGTTTCGTCATTCAGCCAAAGCGTGAGACCTCCGAATACGCCGACGATTCCCGCCGTCACCAGCGGCATCATCGGCACTCGGCGGACGACGGCGAGGGAGACGACGAGCGTCACCGCCGTAGCGGCCAGCAGCACGGCCGTCGCCGTCATCAGGCCGTAAGCCAGGTAGGCGCCGAAAAAGGCCGCAAGCGGCAGGTAATCGACAGTGGCCTGCAGCCACGCTGGCTTGTGCTGGGTCATGCTCTACCTGACTTTCACCTGACATCGTGCAAGCCGGCAAACGAAGGGCGGCGCCGTTTTGGCGCCGCCCCCTTTTGCCGCAGATGGGATAGACCGTTAGGCAGCTTCCCGGCTCTCGATCTTCGCAGGCTCGCCCGACATATCGGCCGCGCTGCGGATCTCGATGGTCCGGGGCCGCATCGCTTCCGGGACCTCGCGTACGAGCTCGATCTCGAGCAGCCCGTTCACCAGCTTCGCACCCGTCACCTTGATGTGATCGGCCAGCTGGAAACGATGCTCGAAGGAGCGGGCCGCGATCCCGCGATGCAGGTATCGGAGGTTCTCCGGCTCCTCACGCGAGGACTTACCCTTCACCACCAGACTGTTTTCCGTCTGAGTGATTTCAATGTCCTTCTCCGTGAAGCCGGCGACCGCCATGGTGATGCCGTAGGTGTTCTCGTCGAAGGCGACGATGTTGTACGGCGGATAGGACTGCCCGTTATCTCCGGCCTGCTGCATGGCGGCGTCTAGCAGCCGCGACATGCGATCGAAGCCGACCGTCGAGCGGAAAAGGGGGGACAAGTCGAAAGCACGCATAGATATCCTCCTTTGAGCGATACCGTCGCAGACGTTCCGCAATGGACACGTCCATTTCCACAGTGCCCGGAGCCGTAATGGCCTCCGGACATCCCCCATGTGGGGATCGAACCCTCTGTTTTCAAGGGGTTGCGGCGCGTTTGGCTGAGCTGTTCTCTACCGTATCCAGGATGCGCTGCTGTTCAGCGGAGGTGAAGCCGACCGTGATGAGTCGACCGTCAGCTTCTATGATCGGGCGCTTTACGAGCGTCGGATGTGACAGGATCAGATCTCGCGCAGCGGCGCTCGTGAGGTCCGCGTCGAGCTCTGTGGCGAGCTTGCGCCAGGTCGTGCCGCGCTTGTTGATCACCGCATCCGGACCGGCCGCTTCGATCCAGCGGTCGAGGGTAGCGGCGTCGAGACCGTCCGAGCGCAAATCATGATAGCGATGCGGGATGTCATGGGACTCGAGCCAGCGGCGGGCCTTGCGACAGGTGTCGCAAGTCCGTATGCCGTAGAGAATGACGGCGGGGCTGTGCATTCGCTCGAGATCTCTCGAAGGTCTGACCGATCCGTCGAGTATCTGGTTAGTTCCGAAAGGTCCTGCAAGACCGTGGTTGCAAGCGTCTCTACCCGCGCGTGGCAGCGCATGCTGTCGGGGCGCCGTCTGGACCTTCTCGACCCGTCCCCGCTGGACATCGAGATCGAAGACGTGGCGCTGGGCCTGTCCAGAGTAGCGCGCTGGAACGGCCAGACGTCCGGCCGGCACGCCTTCTCCGTAGCGCAGCACTCGGTTCTCGTGCTGGATATCGTCGGCAAGTCCAAGACCGCCGCGCCGCGGGCCCTCCGTCTCGCTGCCCTGCTTCACGACGCCAGCGAATACGTGACTTCCGATCTCATCACCCCGTTCAAGGCGGCGCTCGGCCCGGAATACAAGGCGGTGGAAAAACGGGTGCAGGCGGCGGCGAACCTGCGATTCGGCCTCCCTGGTGTCCTGCCCGAGGCCTGGACGCGGGAGATCAAGCGAGCGGACCGTATCGCTGCCTATGTGGAGGCCACGCGTCTCGCCGGCTTCACCGAGCATGAGGCGCGGCGCATCTTCATGTTCAGGGGCAAGGACCCGGGCATCGACCTGCAAGCCTGGCCGGCGGAGCGCGCTCGCGTGGAATTCATGGAGCGGTTCACCCGGTTGCAACCGGAAGAGTAGAGACTTCTGCCGCTAGCGGTTTCGTTTGAAGTAATCGGCCATCCAGTCTTCGGCTTCCGGATCCACCCGACGCCAGTAGCCTTCCTGTCCGGCGTTCACAACGAGGAGCGTGTCGTCCTCGTTCAGGAATGGAGATAGCATTTCGCCGATCTGATGTGCGCTCAGCGCCGCCTCCACGAACCAGGTGAACGGCACCGGCCGCACGCAGCGTTCGACCGTCTCAAGTGCCATGTCGATCTCAGGGAGGTTGAGCGCCGAATCGGCGAGGTCCACGTGGATCATGTATACGGGCATCGGCGATCACCCTGTCCGGTTCCGGCGTCTTCATCCGGAACCGGACAGGGGCCGAGGGGTTCCCTCGGCCGCCGATGTCAGCGGATCAGATCCTTGATGTAGTTCGGCAGCGCGAAGGACGCGACGTGGATTTCAGGGTTGTAGTAGCGGGTCTTCAGCCCTGCCGCCTCGTAGCGGGCCCGCAACGTCCCGGCGTCCACCTGGCGCAGTGCAGGATCGAGCGACGCCCATCCCAGGGCCATATCGCCGTTCACGTAGGTCGGCACCGACACCAGATAGCAGGCGGCGTCGGTAAAGAGCTCCCGGAAGTGGCCGACCGACTTTCGCAGCTCCTCCCCCTGCATGAACGGAACGCCATTCTGGGTGACGAGGACGCCGCCCGGCTTCAGGCACCGCTTGCAGTCGGCGTAGAAGCCGCGGCTGAACAGGACCTCGCCCGGGCCGACGGGGTCGGTCGAATCGACCAGGATCACGTCGAACCGATTGTCCGTTTCGGCGACATAGCGGGCGCCGTCGCCGATCACGAGATCAGTGCGGGGGTCCTCGAAGGCGTCGCCACAGATGAACGGCATGTGCCGCTTGGTCGCCTCGACCACGCCGGCATCGAGCTCGACTTCCGTCACGCGCTCCACCGGATGACGAAGAACCTCCCGCAGCAGCCCGCCGTCGCCGCCGCCGATGATGAGCACGTCCTTAGCCGATCCGTGGGCGAACAGCGGGACGTGCGACATCATCTCGTGATACGCAAATTCGTCGGCTTCGGTCAGCTGCACCGCGCCGTCGAGGGCCATCACCCGCCCGAAGGTGCCATTGCGGAAGACGATGAGGTCCTGGAAATCGGTGCGACCCTCGTACAGGACCTCGTCTATGGAGAGCTGCTGCCGAGCGTGCTTGTGAAGCTGTTCGACGAACCAGCTCAAACCACCATCCCCCGCTTGTGCTCGGTAAGCTGCACCTGCTCCGGCGAGAACGCCCGGCGGAGAATCGGAATCGACTTGTACGGGTTGCAGTCGCCGCACATGAAAATGTCCAGTGCCGCAAAGCCGCGCTCCGGCCACGTGTGGATGCTGATGTGCGATTCCGCCAGCACGATGACGCCCGAAATGCCACCGTTGGGCTCGAAGCAGTGCAGGTCGACGTTCAGAATTGTCGCCCCGCTGACGATCGCGGACTCGCGCAGCGCTTCTTCGATCACCTGGATGTCGTCGAGACGCTCGGCGCCCCAAAGATCGATCAGCAGATGTGTCCCCGCGTATCGGACTCCGTCGCGTTCAACGAAATAGTCCTTCTCCTCATAGGGGACGGAGGAGATTGAAGTGGTATCGATCTTTGCGGCCGCCGGGTCTTCAGACCCATTGTACCCCGCATCGAACGCCAGCTTTGCAGAAGCGAGGTTAATCGCCATCGACAAACTCCCGTAAGGCCGGTCGTGAAGGGGGGGGTTAACGAGGGGGCGAGTTCTCTCTTATCGCCCCCGCGAATGCAAGCGAAAAAGCTGGGGGCAACCGGAAAAAGTTCAAGGACTTTCGCGCGAAGCGCGGTCCGGCCATGGGTTGCTCCCTCGGGAGAAGGGAGCTACGGCGCTTGCCTGCCGTGATGATCGGGATCGGCTCGCGAAGCCCGATCGAAGTTCGTCAGAAATACTCCTCTGCGAAGTCCGCTACCGTCGCTCCCGCGTCCGCGACAACCCTGCTCAGGGGCTCTGCCATAACGAGACGCTGTTCAGCGTAGAAGCGAGCAGTCTGCAACTTTGCCTCAAACAGGGCCTGCTTGTCACCCCCTTCGTCCAGGAGGCGGGCGGCAGCGACCGCTCCCCGACCCAAAAGCCAGCCGGTCGTCGCCAGGCCGACCAGGCGCAGGAACGGCGTCGCGCCGGCGAGCACATCGGCACCCTGTCGCCGCTCGATCAGGCTGCGACCGGCGCGGGCGAGGGCGGTCGCAGCCTCGCCGAGACGCTCGTGGATCGTGCGGATGTGCGGGTTGCCGGAGCCGATGCCGGCGGAGGCGTCCACCTCGATCTCCGCGATCAGAGCCTGGAGTGCGGCACCCTTGTCCCGCAACGTCTTCCGGCCGAGGAGGTCGAGTGCCTGGATGCCGTTCGTCCCCTCGTAGATCGGCGCTATGCGGGCGTCGCGGTAATGCTGGGCGGCACCGGTCTCTTCGATGAAACCCATCCCACCGTGCACCTGGAGTGCCGTCGAGGCGGCATCGACGCCGACATCGGTGCTGAACGCCTTCACCACCGGGATCAGCAGGTCGACCCGCTGCTGCCAGCGCTGCCGCTCTACGTCGCTCTGCGCGCCCCGCGCCCGGTCCATAGCCGCCGCGACGTAGTAGGCGAGCGCGCGCGTCGCTTCCGTATCGGCGCGGATCGAGAGCAGCATCCGCCGCACGTCCGGGTGCCGGATGATCGGCACCGGGGCCTCGTCACCGCTGAGCGCATCCCGGCCCTGGATCCTTTCCCGTGCGAAGGCGACCGCCTGCTGATAGGCGCGCTCGGCGATCGCCACACCTTCCAGGCCGACCCCGAGGCGGGCATTGTTCATCATCGTGAACATGTACTCGATGCCCCGGCCTTCCTCTCCGATCAGGTAGCCGACGGCACCGGTGTCGTCGCCATAGGACATCACGCAGGTCGGGCTCGCGTGGATACCGAGCTTGTGCTCGAGCGAGGCGACCCGGACGTCATTTCGGGCGCCAAGCCTGCCGTCGCTCTCCACCAGCACTTTGGGCACGACGAAAAGCGAGATGCCCCTGATCCCCGGCGGCGCATCCGGCGTCCGGGCGAGAACCATGTGGATGATGTTATCGGTGAAGTCGTGCTCGCCGTAGGTGATGAAGATCTTCTGGCCGCGGATCAGGTAGTGATCGCCGTTGCGTTCGGCACGGGTGCGCAGGGCGCCCACGTCCGAGCCCGCCTGAGGCTCCGTCAGGTTCATGGTCCCGGTCCACTCGCCGGAGATCATCCGCGGCAGAAACATCTCCTTCTGCGCTTCGGAGCCGTGCGCCTGAAGAAGATCGATCGCTCCCTGCGTCAGGAGCGGGCAGAGCGAAAAGCTGAGGTTCGCCGATGCCCACATCTCGGAGAGGGCCGTCGATACCAGCCACGGCAAGCCCTGGCCGCCGTGTTCGACCGGGAACGGCACGCCGTTCCACCCGCCCTCGACGAACTGGCGATAGGCTTCACGGAACCCAGTCGGTGTCCGCACGACACCGTTCTCCAGCCTAGCGCCTTCGACGTCGCCCTGGCGATTGAGCGGCGCCACGACGCCACCGGCGAGCTTGCCCGCCTCTTCCAGGACGGCTGCGACGAGCTCCGGCGAAAGCTCCCCGAACCTCTCCATCTGCACGAGATCGCCGAGCCCGGCGACCTCCTCCATGACGAACAGCATTTCGTCGATCGGCGCGTTGTAATCGCTCATGAGCTGACATCCCGAGGCTCGGGGCACAGGCCGCCCTGTATTTCCCGATCCGTTCAGTTACTATCGATTCGGCACTCGATAGCCTAAGGGGGAAAGGGTGGAAAAGCCCTACTTGTTGTTTCTCGGGGATGTGGCGGACCAGCTGGCGGCGAAGACCGCCCAAGGCATCGCCGATTGGCGCCCGGAATGGTGTGTTGGGCAACTCCGCCTCGAAGGCTGCAACGCCGACGTCCGGCTCGACGAGATCAGCATCGAGGAAGCGAGCCGCCGCGGTGCGAAAACGATGGTGGTCGGCGTCGCGAATTCCGGCGGCACCTTGCCGGAGCACTGGACCGACACGATCGTCGCGGCGATCGAAGCCGGCATGGATGTCGCGGCCGGTCTGCATCAGCGGCTCGGGGAGGTCCCCCGGGTCGCGGAAGCCGCGGCGCGGCACGGGCGCAAGCTGTTCGATGTCCGCCATCCGTCGCAACGCTTCCAGACCGGTAAGGGCATCCCGCGAACGGGCAAGCGCCTGCTCACCGTCGGCACGGACTGCTCGGTCGGCAAGAAATACACGGTCCTCGCACTGGAGCGGGAGATGCGGGGACGCGGCATGAACGCGGAATTCCGCGCTACCGGGCAGACCGGCATCTTCATCGCCGAGCGCGGGGTCGCGATCGATGCGGTGGTGGCGGATTTCATCTCGGGCGCCGCCGAATGGCTCAGTCCGGAAAACGAGCCGGATCATTGGGATCTGATCGAGGGGCAGGGCTCGCTTTTTCACGCGGCGTTCGCCGGCGTGACGCTCGGCCTTCTGCACGGCTCGCAGCCGCGAGCGTTGGTGCTCTGCCATGAGCCGACACGCCGGCACATGCGCGGGCTGCCGCACGCACCGATCCCGAAGCTGGAGGACTGCATCGAGCCCTATCTCCAGGCCGCGCGCCTCACCAGTCCGGAGTGCCGCTTCGTCGGCGTCAGCATCGACACGCATCTGCTTTCGCGAGAAGACGCGGATCGGCTTCTGAAGGAGACGGAGGATCGGCTCGGTCTGCCTTGCACCGACCCGATCGCGCGCGGCGTCGGCAAGATCGTCGACCAGCTCGAGCGGCTATGAGGCGCCTGTCGCACCGGGCGGAGGCGCTTCCGATTCGAGGCGCGTTCACGATCTCGCGCGGCTCCCGCACCGAGACGCTGGCGGTCGTCTGCGAGATCGAAGAAGGCGGCGCGATCGGGCGCGGCGAGTGTGTTCCCTACCCTCGATATGGCGAGAGCGTCGAGTCGGTCTCTGAGCAGATCGACAGCATAGCAGCATCGGTTGCGGAAGGTGCCGACCGCGCGGCGCT
The DNA here is from genome assembly GCA_029268305.1 of Alphaproteobacteria bacterium. Classification (GTDB taxonomy): domain Bacteria; phylum Pseudomonadota; class Alphaproteobacteria; order JAJUGE01; family JAJUGE01; genus JAJUGE01. The sequence goes on along the minus strand of JAJUGE010000006.1, from coordinate 22,567 downwards.
TCAGGGCCTGCTCCCAGCGGGCGCCGCGCGCAATGCCGTCGACTGCGCGCTGTGGGACCTGGAGGCGAAAAGCTCCGGCGTCCGCGCCTGGGACCTGATCGGTATGCCCGCTCCGGACGGGATCGTGACCGCCTACACCCTGAGCCTGGACGAGCCGGCGCGCATGGCCGATGCGGCGCGGGCGGCAGCGGACCGGCCGGTGCTGAAGATCAAGCTCGGCGGGGCTGGCGACACGGAACGGGTCGCAGCGGTTCGCGAAGCGGCACCTCGCGCCCGCTTGATCGTCGACGCCAACGAGGGATGGGGCGCGGCCGAGCTCGAGGCGCGGATCACGGCGATGGCAGAACTCGGAGTCGCCCTGGTCGAACAGCCGCTGCCTGCCGCGGACGATGCCGCTCTGGCGCGGATCGAGCGCGCGGTGCCGGTATGCGCCGACGAATCCTGCCACGATCGTGTCAGCCTCGAGCGGCTCGCAGGGCGGTACGACTACATCAACATCAAGCTGGACAAGACCGGCGGATTGACCGAGGCGCTCGCGCTGGTGGATGAGGCGGAGCGCCGCGGCTTCGGAATAATGGTCGGTTGCATGCTCTCCAGCTCGCTGGCGATGGCGCCGGCGATGATGGTCGCGGCGCGAGCGAGCTTCGTCGATCTCGATGGGCCGCTCCTGCTCGCGCGCGACCGGGAGCCCGGCATCCGGTATGAAGGAAGCATCATGCGGACGCCGCCATCGGAGCTCTGGGGATAGGCGATGTCGCGGCATCTCGTATGCCTCACGTTCGACTTCGACGCTATGTCGGGCTTCGCGGCCCGCGGTCTCGTAACGGCGACGCCGGTCTCGCGGGGCGAATTCGGTGCGGTCGGGGCCGATCGCATCCTTGCTCTTCTGCAGCGACATTCCATCCGCGCCACCTGGTTCGTGCCCGGTGTCGTGATCGGCACCTATCCCGCCATCTGCGAGCGCGTCGTTGCCGCCGGCCACGAGGTGGGACACCACGGCTGGAGCCATATTCCGCCGGCGGAGCTCAGTCGCGACAAGGAGGCCGAGGATCTCGGCCGGGGTAACGAGGCGATTCGCGGCCTTACCGGTGCGCCGGCCCAGGGTTATCGCTCGCCCTCGTGGGACCTCAGTGCAAATTCTATCGAGCTGCTGCTGGACCAGGGTTTCGCATACGACAGCAGCATGATGGGCCACGACTACATGCCGTACCGGGCTCGGGTCGGCGATGTGGTGGAGGCAGAGAAGCCGATGGTCTTCGGCCGAGAGACGTGCCTCGTGGAGATGCCGATCAGCTGGTCGCTGGACGACTTCCCCCACTTCGAGTTTCTCCGGACGCCCGGAGCCGTGCTTCCCGGGCTGGCCGATGCCCGCGGCGTTCTCTCCAACTGGATCGACGATTTCCTCTACATGAAGCAGACGTGTGACTGGGGTGTGATCACCTACACCTGTCACCCGTACGTCATAGGTCGCGGCCATCGCATGATGATGCTGGAGCGACTGATCCTTCGCCTCCTTGAAGAGGGAGCACTGTTCGTCACCATGGCCGAAGCCGTGAAGGAATTCGAGAGTCGGCAGAGTGCCCGTGGTTGACGACACGGAGGATATGCGTCGACAGGTGCGACACCCGCGTCTGCTCGAACTGCTGGACTACTGGCTGAAGTTGCGGGGAGGCAGGAGGCTGCCTCGCAAATCGGAGTTCGACCCCGCAGCCGTCCCTCGGCTTCTCGCAAATCTCATGCTGAAAGAAGTCCAGCACGATCCGCTCCGTTTCCGGATCCGGCTCGAGGGCGAACAGGTGTCGGCGGCTCGCGGCTTCGGCGCGACGGGCCGGTTTTTCGACGAGCCGGGAGTGGTGGTGCTGAAGGACGATGCGCTGGCAGCCTATGCGGAGATGGTGGCTGACTGCCGGCCGCGCTACAGCGATGGCGCTTTCTCGTACAAGGATGGCAGGGCCGGTCGGCTATATCGACTGGCGCTGCCCTTCTCGGGCGAAGGACAAACCGTAGATTTCATCATCACCGGCCTCTATCACGAGCTGGGCCGCGGCGGCGGTTGGTAAGATCGGTGTCGCATCCTACCGGCGCATGCTCCGCAGCGATGCTGTATTGCTCTGAGAGGAGGCAATGAAGGACCGGCGAATTCTCACACAGTTCGAGTTGACGATTTGCGGCATCGAAGAGCTTTCCGATCATTGCGAGGCCGAGGTCTCGCACGTGCTCTCGCTCCTGGATCCCGGATTTCCCGACCCTGCGGCGTTCGGGGAGTATGGGGAGCACGAACGGTTAGATCTGCGGTTTCACGATATCATCGACGAGAACCCCGGGCTGGTGGCGCCGAGCCAGGCAGACGTCGAGGCTATCCTGCGATTCGGCGAGAAGCTTATGAGCGGTGAAGGCGCGCGCGGTCACCTCCTCGTGCACTGCCACATGGGAGTTTCGCGCTCGACCGCTTCGATGGCCCTTCTGCTGGCGCAGGCCCGCCGCGACGTCTCGGCGGATACCATCTTCGCGGAAGTCGTCCGCCTGCGGCCGCAGGCCTGGCCGAACCTGCGGATCGTCGAGCTCGGGGACGGTCTGCTTGCGCGGAACGGCGAGCTCGTGGAAGCGCTGCGCCGCCACTATCGTGCTGTTGCCGCCCGTGATCCCCGCCGCGCGAGAGCGATGATCGACGCAGGAAGGGGACGAGAGCTCGCGGGGTTGGAGGTATTTTGATGCCTGCTGCACGCGCGCGTGCGGTCGATCCGGAAGTACTTGCCGACCGGATCACCGGTGGAGATCGACGTGCGTTGGCGCGGGCGATCACTCTCGTCGAGTCGACCCGGGAAGACCACCGGCGGGTGGCGGAAATCCTGCTCGAGCGAATCCTGCCCGCGACGGGCAACTCGATCCGTCTCGGGATCACCGGGGTCCCCGGCGTCGGCAAGTCCACCTTCATCGAGCGGTTCGGCCTTCACGTGATCGGAGAAGGTTCACGGGTCGCGGTGCTGGCGGTCGATCCCTCTTCGAAGCGCAGTGGCGGCTCGATCCTCGGCGACAAGACCCGGATGGAAGAGCTTTCCCGACACCCAGATGCGTTCATCCGGCCGTCGCCGGCCGGGACCACGCTCGGCGGTGTCGCCCGCCGGACGCGAGAATCGATGTTGCTCTGCGAGGCGGGCGGCTTCGACGTGATCGTCGTGGAGACGGTCGGCGTCGGCCAGTCCGAAACGGCCGTGGCCGACATGGTGGACATGTTCCTGCTTCTGCTGCTGCCGGCCGGCGGGGATGAGCTCCAGGGCATCAAGCGAGGCATCGTCGAACTCGCCGACCTGCTGGTGGTGAACAAGGCGGATGGCGATCTGAAGGACGCGGCCCGGCACACTGCCGCAGACTACCGACACGCGCTGCAGATGTTGCGCGGGGCTTCGCCGCACTGGTCGCCGAAGGTCCAGCTCTGCTCTGCCCTCACCGGGAAAGGCGTGCCCGAGGTCTGGAGGTCCGTGAGCGACTTCCGGCATGCTCTGGGCGGGGCGGGAGAGATCGCCACCCGCCGCGCCGCGCAGGCGCGGGCCTGGATGTGGAGCGAGGTCGGCGAGACGCTGATGACGTCCCTGCGGGCGCATCCCCGTGTGCGGGCGGCGATCGGCGACCTCGAACGGGCAGTCAGTGAGGGGCGATTGCCCGCTGCGGTCGCGGCGCGCCAGTTGCTGGACCTGTTCCTCGACCGCTCGCAAATCCCCGATCACGCCGGTGTCGCGGCGTCGGACGTACGAGGCGGCTGAAGGTCGAATGGGCCTTTGGGCTTGACCCGCGGGCGGCGCATCCGTAAATACCTCCGTTCTCCAAGGCACGGACAATCTCGATCGGATTCTGGGTTATGGCACGACGGTGTGACGTGACGGGCAAAGGCGTGATGGTCGGCAACAATGTCAGCCACGCCAACAACAAGACGAAGCGTCGGTTTCTCCCGAACGTGCAGGACACCTCGATGATGAGCGAGGCGCTGGGGAAGCTGGTGCGCCTCCGCCTGTCGGCGGCCGGCATGCGCACGGTCGAGCACAAAGGCGGGCTCGATGCCTGGTTGCTCGACACGCCTGCAAGCCGCCTGAGCCCCGAGGTGCGTCGGCTGAAGCGCCGCATCGAGCGCGCTGTCGCCGCGAACGCCGAGTGAGGGGATCCGCGCTTCATTTCCCGTGAGGCCGGCGCGATCGCCGGCCTTCTGCGTTATCCCACCCTTATTCGTGTCGAGCGGTCACCGCGGTACCAGACGCGCGACGCGTTCGCGCAGTGCCGAGGCGATCCGTGCCGCTTCGGTCTCGCCTTCGCCGGTCTCCGCCAACTCGCCAGGGTGTGCGGCCGGGCCGAGGTGAACGATCACCTTATGCGGTCGCGGCAGCCGGCGGTAGCGGGGCATGGCTTCGAACGTGCCGTCGATGTAGGCCGGGATCACCGGCGCATCGGTGTTCGCGAGGATGCCGCCGACACCCGGCAGAAAGCGTTGTAGCTTCCCGTCGGGCGAGCGCCACGATTCCGGAAACCAGATCAGGATATAGCCGCGGCGTAGCACGGCACTGCCGAGCGTAATGACAGATGAGGGCGAGCGCTCGTCTACCGGAAAAATGTGCAAGGCGCGTGCGAAGAAGCGCCGTACCGGTCCGGCATGAAGGCGCGCAGCGTTCCCGCCCCACCGAACCTGCCGCATGATCCGGAGCGGCAGGGCGGCCGCGAGCACCGTCGGGTCGGCATCGCTCACATGGTTGGCCGCAATCATGTAGGGACCGCGGTCGGGCAGATGCTCGGCGCCTCGCAACTCCACCCGGAAGAGGAGCCGCATCATCAGCCAGTTGATGCCGTAGAGACACAGCGCGACCACGTTCTGCAAGCCATTGCCGGACTCCAGCCACCGCGCCTGCTCCGGTGTCGGCTCCCCGGCAGGCGGCAGCTCCCGCCGCTCCCCCGCTTCGGCCGCTTTACCCACCGCGATCAGGAGTTCCCGCACTGTGGTGACCGACGCCAGCTCTTCCTCCGACAGGCCGACGCCGAGCCGCTCGTCGATCTCGAGCGAGAGCGTCATCCACTCCAGCGAATCGATGCCGAGATCGAGCTGAGGGCTGGCATCGAGGGAAAGGCCCCGTTCGGCGTACCGCCGTTCCATGATCCGCCAGACTTCGGCAGCCGGCGGCGAGTCGAGCAGCGCCCGGTCCTCGGCCGAAATCTCGGCCGGTTTCGGCCGGTCGCGTCCGGCGAGAGCGGCTTCGTACAGGTCGGGAAGCAGGAACCGCTGATACTTGCCGAGGCGGGTGCGGGGCAGGGGCTCGCGAGCGATCGCGAACCCGGCGAGCCGCTCGAAGGAGGGCAGCTTCTGGCTCTGCTCGGCGACAGCGACCCGGATCACGTCGGCGACGTTCAGATTGCCGCCCTTCTGGATCTCCGTCATTTCCGGTCGGATCAGGGCGACGAGCGCGCCCTGCCGCTCCAGGACGGCGATCTCCTGGATGTAGGGGCTCTCGGCGTAAACCTTCTCGATCTCTTCCGGGAAGACGTTCTTGCCACCGCCGAGGACGATCAGCTCCTTGGCACGGCCGGTGACGTAGAGGTAACCGTCATCGTCGAGATGGCCGAGATCGCCGGTACGGAACCAGCCATCCTCGGTGAACGCTTCGGCGTTGGCTTCATCGTTGTTGCGGTAGCCGGAGAAGACGCTCGTTCCCTTGAGCTGGATCTCGCCCCCCTCCGCACCGTCTCCTTCGACCTTCGCGATGCGGATCTGGCCGTCGCCTAGAGGCCGGCCTTCGCTGCCGAACCGCTTTTGTCCGGGCCGGTTGCCGGTGAATATGGATGCTGTTTCCGCCAGCCCATAGCCGCTGAGCACTTCCCAGCCGAGGGCCTCCAGTTGCAGCATCTCGTTGGGGTTCAGGCGCGCGCCCCCCGATATCAGCAGCCGAAGCGACGGGCCGAACTGGCGGTGCAGTGAGCCGAATAGCGCCGGGCCGAGGCGAATGCCGAGCTTCCTCGCATTGCGGGAAAGGCCGAGCAATGCCCGGAACATGGTCGCTGCGAGCGCACCGCGGCTCGCGACCCGACCTTCGATGCCGCTCAGGAGCGCGGTGTAGAGCCGAGGAACCCCGATCATGACGGTGGCTTGCGCTTCCTTCAGCGCCCGCACCAGATGCGGCCCGGTCACCGACTCCGGGAAAACGACGGTCGCCCCTGCCATAAGGGGAGTGACCAGGCCGACGACGAACGGATAGGCGTGATGCAGGGGTAGCGGCATCAACACCCGGTCGTCGGCCCCGACCAGGTTCTCGGCCAGGATCGCGTCGACGTTCGCGCCGATGTTGCGATAGCTGAGAGTGAAGCTCTTCGGCTTGCCTGTCGTTCCCGAGGTGTAGAACAGCGTGGTCGCGGTATCCGGAGAGGGGTCGGGAAGGGGGGCTTCTCGATCCGCGAAAAGGCGCTGCCAACTCGACGGCTCCTCCGCGTCCGCATCCAGAACATGTATCTCGATCGGCTCGTCCAGCTTGGCGAGGGTCGCGGCATGCGCAGCAGTCGCGAACGCGATGCGAGCGCCGCTGTCCCGCAGAATGCCGAGCGCCTCGCGTTCACCCGCCAGATCGTCGATCGGGGCGGCAAGACCCCCGGCGATGGCGATTCCCAGGCGCGTCACGACCCAGTCGGGACCATTCGGCGCAAAGATCGCTACCGGTTCGCCTGGTGAGAGCCCGGCGTCGAGCAATCCCTGCGCCAGCCGACGGGCGCGCGCCGCGAGATCCGCACCCGACTGGACCTGCAGCTCGTCTCCGCGCAGCGATATGAGCGCTGGCCGGTCGCCGCGCGCTTCCAGGCCTTCGATCAGCGACCGCAGAGCGAAGACAGGTGACATCCACTGGTCCCGGGTTGCAGGGCGGCAATTCCGGGTGCTGGGCACCCGACGTCGCTCGGTCAACGTGGGGCCAGCGCAGGAGTTCCTGGTTTATGCCGCCCGGACCGGCCGCCGCGCGGCGCGCTGATCCTCGTCGAAGAGGGCAGCGAGCTGCTCCATCATCGTGCCGCCGAGCTGGTCGGCATCGAAGATCGTGACCGCTCGGCGGTAGTAACGAGTGACGTCATGGCCGATGCCGATCGCGATCAATTCGACCGGGGAGCGGGTCTCAATCCAGCCGATCACCTCTCGAAGGTGCCGCTCCAGATAATTGCCCGGATTGACGGAGAGCGTGGAGTCATCGACGGGGGCGCCGTCGGAGATGACCATCAGGACGCGGCGCTCCTCGGGCCTGCCGATCAGGCGGTTGTGTGCCCAGAGCAGGGCCTCGCCGTCGATGTTCTCCTTCAGGATGCCCTCGCGCAACATCAGGCCCAGGTTCTTGCGCGACCGCCGGAGCGGCTCGTCGGCTTCCTTGTAGATGATGTGGCGCAGATCGTTGAGGCGGCCCGGGTTCGGCGGCTTGCCCCGCGCGATCCACTTCTCGCGGCTCTGCCCGCCCTTCCAGGCCCGGGTCGTGAATCCAAGGATCTCGACCTTGACGCCGCAGCGCTCGAGCGTGCGCGCGAGAATGTCGGCACTCATGGCCGCGACGGTTATCGGCCGGCCGCGCATAGAGCCCGAGTTGTCGATCAGGAGACTCACCACCGTGTCCCGGAAGTTCATCTCCTTTTCCATCTTGTAGGAGAGGGACTGCATCGGGTTCGACACGACGCGGGCGAGGCGGGCACTGTCGAGCAGCCCTTCCTCGAGGTCGAACTCCCACGCCCGTGTCTGCTGGGCGAGCAACCGTCGCTGCAGCCGATTGGCGAGGCGCGTGACCACGCCCTGCAGGCTGGCGAGTTGCTGGTCGAGGTGATGACGAAGGCGAGCCAGCTCCTCAGGGTCGCAAAGTTCTGCGGCGCCGACCACCTCGTCGAACTCGATCGTGAAGGGGACGTATGCCGGGCGCCGTTGATCGTTGCGCCCCATCCCCGGCGGCAGGTCCATCGGGGAAGACTGGCCCGGTTCGTCCTCCCCCATTCCGGGCATCATCTCGCCCGAGGCGTCGTCCGTGCCGGCTTCCGAACCTTCCTCGGTGTCACCGTCTCCCTCCTCGGATCCCTGTGCGGAGAGAGGATTGGTAGACTCGCCGTCGGAGTCGTCGGAGTCGCCCTCCGCCGGATCGTTTTCGTCGCCTTCTCCTTCGCCCTCTTCGTCCTCTTCGGCAGACGAGTCGTCGGAGAGGTCGAGATCGGAGATCACCCGGCGGATCGCTTCGGCAAACGCTTCCTGATCGTCGATGCAGGTCGCGAGCTCGTGGAGCGACTCGCCCGCACGCTCTTCCAGCGTCTCGCGCCACAGTTCGACCATGGCGCGGGCCGACTCCGGCGGCTGCCGGCCGGTCAGGATCTCGCGGGCAATGAGTCCGACCACTTCAGGCAGCGGCGCATCTTCCTGCGAACTGATGCGTGCGTAGCCCTGCCGGCGACAATGCTCGTCGAGCGCCGCCTCCAGGTTCTCGGCCACGCCGCGCATCGCGCGGCAGCCGATCGCCTCGACTCGCGCCCGCTCGACGGCGTCATAGACCGCCCGCCCCATCTGGCCCGAAGGGCGGTGGCGGCCGTGCTTCTCGGCGTCGTGGTGCCGGAGACGGAGAGCGATCGAGTCCGCTTCTCCGCGCACGAGGGCGAGCTCCGCCGGCGTGAGGTTGCGGGACGGGGCCGGGAGCTTCGCCGTCTCTCCATCGAAGCTGGCTGCGTCGGGGCCGAAAGTCACGTTCAGCTCGTCGCGGTGCGCGATTGCCCGCATGGTCGCAGCGGTGTAGCGCTTGAACGCCTCGATCGGGCTTTCCGGCTCTTTCATCGGTCCTCTCAGGCGCGGCCCACGATCGCGACCGATTCGGGCAGCTCCTTGCCGAAGCAGCGTTGATAGTACTCGGCTACGACCGGGCGTTCCGCCTCGTCGCACTTGTTCAGAAACGTGACGCGGAAGGCGAACGCGAGATCGTTGAAGATCCCTGCGTTCTCGGCCCAGGTGATCACCGTGCGCGGTGACATCACGGTCGAGATGTCGCCGTTGACGAAGCCACGCCGTGTCAGATCGGCGAGCTGCACCATCGAGGCGATCAGCTTCTTGCCTTCCGGGTTGTCCAGCGACGGCACCTTGGCGAGGACGATCTTCTCCTCCTCCTCGTGCGGGAGATAGTTCAGCGTCGCCACCACATTCCAGCGGTCCATCTGCCCCTGGTTGATCTGCTGGGTGCCGTGATAGAGACCGGTCGTGTCGCCGAGGCCTACGGTGTTCGAGGTCGCGAAAAGACGAAAGGCAGGATGCGGCCGGATCACCCGGTTCTGGTCGAGCAGCGTCAGCTTGCCTTCGACTTCGAGCACGCGCTGGATGACGAACATGACGTCGGGGCGTCCGGCGTCGTACTCGTCGAACACCAGAGCCGTCGGGTGCTGCAGCGCCCAGGGCAGCATGCCCTCCCGAAACTCCGTGACCTGAACGCCGTCCCGGATCACGATCGCGTCTCGACCGACCAGATCGATCCGGCTCACATGGCTGTCGAGATTGATGCGGATGCACGGCCAGTTGAGCCGCGCGGCCACCTGCTCGATGTGAGTGGATTTGCCGGTGCCGTGGTAGCCCTGGATCATCACCCGCCGATTGAAGGCGAAGCCGGCGAGGATCGTGAGCGTCGTCTCCGGATCGAAATGATAGGCATCGTCCACATCGGGCACATACTCCCCGCGCTCGCTGAAGGCGGGCACCTGCATGTCGCTGTCGATGCCGAAGGTTTGCCGCACCGAGAGCTTGAGGTCGGGCAGCGAAGTTTGAGCCTCCCGCGAGGCTTCCGTCTTTTGCGCAAGTGTCATCAGGGATCCGTGGGTCTGTGATTTCAGGCGGTTATAGTTTTCCGCAGCACCGCGTAGGCTTCATTGATCGATTTTAGTCGTTCTTCGGCAAGCTTACACCCTCCGTTCGCGTCCGGATGATGCTTTTTCGCCAGTTCCTTGTATCGCATCTTCAGGGCTTGGAGTGTAACAGTTCCTTCGAGCCCCATGGTCGCGAGAGCTTTGCCCTCCGGGCTGCTGGGCGACCAGTAGCGTCTCGCCGCATTGCCATCATTTCCGGAAGATCCGGTATGGGCGGGGCGTTTACGGCGGCCGAGAATGCCGAGCGGGTCATCCAGCTCTTCCTCGGACCAAATGCGCCGGCCGCCGGTGCCGAAACGCCATGTCGGTCGCCTCCACACGGCGTCGCTTCTGATGTTTGCTTCGATCTCCTCGGTGTTCATCCCGGCGCAGTAGTTCCAGGACCGGTTATAGGCCCGAACATGCTCGAGGCAGAACCAGTAGAAGCTGTCCAGTGCCTGTCGAGCTTGCGGAGCGCGATACGTCCCGGGCTCCCGACAACCCGGATGATCGCATACCCGGGATGATGCGTTTGCGTGCATTCTCGATGGGCTTCCGGCGGCGCAATCTCGAGGCTGTCTTTCCACGTATCAAGTATGGTTTCGGTGCATATACGATGCAAGGCGAGGTACCGGCTCCGGCCCGACCAGATCGTGAGGTGGGGCCGGACGCGGCCTCAGCTCGTTCCGCAATGCCGTCTCTACGCATAGATATCTCGGGAAAGCGATGAGGGGAGAGCCCAGCCGCGAAACACCGCTGGTGGCGTTCCGGGCGGTGGAGAAGACTTACGACGGCGTGGTCAACGTCGTGGAACGACTCGACCTCGAGATCGAACGGGGAGAGTTCCTGACCCTGCTTGGACCCTCCGGTTCCGGCAAGACCACGACATTGATGATGCTGGCGGGCTTCGAAGCGCCGACGGCCGGGGAGATTCTGCTCAACGGCCGCTCTCTCGCGCGCACACCGCCCTTCCGGCGGAACATCGGCATGGTCTTCCAGAACTATGCGCTCTTTCCGCACATGACCGTCGGCGACAACGTCGCCTATCCTCTTCGACGCCGACGCTTTCCCCGATCCGAGGTCGACACGCGGGTCCGGCGTGCCCTGGACATGGTGCGGCTCGGCGGTCTCGAACAGCGCTTCCCCGGCCAGCTGTCCGGCGGGCAGCAGCAGCGGGTCGCGCTGGCGCGCGCACTCGTGTTCGAGCCGGACGTGGTGCTGATGGACGAGCCGCTCGGGGCGCTGGACAAGAAGCTGCGGGAGGATATGCAGCTCGAGATCCGGCATCTGCACCAGACGCTCGGAATGACCGTCATCTACGTCACGCACGACCAGGCCGAAGCACTGACGATGTCGGACCGCATCGCCGTGTTCAGCGACGGGCGCATACAACAGATCGGCTCTCCGCGGGAAGTGTACGAGCGCCCGGTCAACGCCTTCGTCGCGAACTTCATCGGCGAGAACAACATGCTTCCGGGTGTGATCGTGACTCCGGCGGAGCCTGCGCTGTCATCCGAGGGAGCGCCGCAGCTGTGCACGGTGCAGCTGGACGACGGGCCGACGGTCGAGGCGCTGGCCAACGGCTCGCGCCGGGTCGGGGAGCGGGTCGCGGTCTCGATACGGCCTGAGCGCCTCGAACTCGCCCACCGCCCCGATCGACGCAACCGTATCCAAGGGCGCCTCTTGGAGGTGATCTATTTCGGCGACCATGCGAGGCTGAGGGTTCGCGTCGGTGCGATCGAGGTGATGGTGAAGGCGCGGCTCGACGAATGGCGCCATCCCGAGTGCCGAGGGGAAAGGGTAGACCTCAGCTGGGCCACCGACCACGGTCTCGTCCTCGAGCCGGCCGTCGATGGAGGTGCTGCAGCGTGATCTCGGCGGACCAGCAGCCCGACCTCCGTCGCAAGCTGCGACGATCGAAGTCGCGAGCACGTCTTCGCGGGCTGCTGCTCGTTGCTCCCGCGCTGCTTCTGCTGATGGTCGCCTTCGTCGCGCCTATCGGCGGGATGCTGTTCAATGCGGTCGCGAATCCGGAGTTTCGGTCGGCAATGCCGCGGCTGGCCGATTACGTGCGGGAATGGGATGGTCAGGAGCTGCCGGGAGAGGAGGGCTATCGGCTCCTGGCGGAGGAGATCGGCCGGGCATACTCGGACAAGACGCTCCCCGGCGCCGCGATGCGCCTCAATTACGAGCAGAGCGGGCTGCGCAGCCTTTTCATGCGGGCGGGCCGGCGGGCGGATCGTCTGGAGGCGCCATACAGACGGAGTTTCCTGGAACTCGACAAGGACTGGGGGAGCATCTCGGTCTGGCAGGCGATGCAGGCCGCGAGCGCTCCGTTCACCGCCCGCTACCTGCTGCAGGCGGTGGATCGCGAGATAACCTGGGACGGTGAGATCCGCCTGGTCGAGCCGGAGAAGCGGGTGTTCGTCGACCGCTTCGAGGCAACTTTCTGGATCAGCTTCGTAGTCACCTCGCTCTGCGCCCTCATCGGCTATCCGATGGCCTATGCGATTGCGGCGGCGCCGCCGAGACGTGCTCGCCTCATGCTCGTCCTCCTGCTGCTGCCGTTCTGGACCTCGTTGCTGGTGCGAACGGCGGCATGGGTGGTTCTGCTCCAGCGGGACGGCATCATCAATGATGCCCTGATCTGGATCGGCGTCGTCGACCAGCCCGTGCAGCTCATCTTCAATCGTCTCGGGGTGTACATCGCGATGACGCACATCCTGTTGCCCTTCATGGCATTGCCGCTCTACAGCGTGATGAAGGGCATTTCCCCGAACCACATGCGGGCGGCGGCTTCACTCGGCGCGGGGCCGATCTCCGCATTCTGGACCGTCTACTTCCCGCAGACGGTCCCCGGCCTCGGCGCGGGATGCCTGCTGGTGTACGTTCTCGCGATCGGCTTCTACATCACCCCGGCCCTGGTGGGCGGGAGCGGGGATCAGATGATCAGCTATCTGATCGCTAACTTCGCGCTGGGCACGGCTAACTGGAGCGTGGCGAGTGCGCTGGCGATCGTGCTGCTCTGCTGTGTCGCCATCTTCTATCCGTTCTTCCGGCGCTATGTCGGCATCGATCGGCTGAGACTCGGATGAGCGCCCGACCGTTTGCCTCCCCGGTCGAGCGGCTCGGCCGCGGCGCACTGCGCGTCCTGGTCGGCGCGGGATTTCTGTTCCTGCTCGCGCCCATAGTCGCGGTCATCCCGCTGTCGTTCAACGGCGGAGACTTCCTCTCCTATCCGCTGCGCGGCGTGTCGCTGCAGTGGTACGCACGGGTCTTCGAGCCGTTTCCCTGGATGACCGGTCTCGCGAACAGCCTGACCGTGGCCTCGGCCACGACCGTTCTGGCGACGGTCGTCGGCACCCTCGCGGCGTACGGACTGGCCACCTCGGATTTCAGGGGGCGGGGTCTCGTCATGGGCCTGATGATTTCGCCGATGCTGGTGCCGTTGGTCATCACCGGGCTCGCCATCTATCTCGCGTTCGCCCGTTATGGGCTGGTCCACACCTTCGTCGGGTTGATCCTGGCCCACACGATTTTGGCACTTCCGTTCGTGGTGGTGACCGTCACGGCGACACTGCAGGGGTTCGACCGCAACATGATGCGCGCCGCGTCGAGCCTCGGCGCCAGCCCGCTCACGGCTTTCCGGACGGTGACGATGCCGCTGATCGCGCCGGGCATCCTCTCAGGCGCCGTGTTCGCGTTCGTCACTTCGTTCGACGAGGTGGTGGTCGCGCTGTTTCTCGCCGGGCCGGGGCAGTTCACGCTTCCGCGGCACATGTTCACCGCACTTCGCGACAAGCTCGACCCCTCGATAGTGGCGCTGGCCACGCTCCTGATCCTGGTGTCGATCCTGCTGCTGATCGTGGTCGAGCTGCTGCGCTGGCGGAGCGAGCGGCTGCGACGTGGAAGGCCCTGACAGCGCCTGTCAGCGGGCGGTCCAGGCGGTCCAGCGCTCTGTCAGCTCTTCCTGGTTGTCGACCCAGAACTCGGTGGCCTCCTCGCTGCCGCCGAAGAGAGCGGTCGCGAGATTGTCCCCCGCCGGCAGGTTGGCAACGACCTCGGGCGGCAGCTCCTTCACCGTATCGACGTTCGTCGGGCCGTATGGAAGGTGCATCGCGTTCTGCGCCTGGCGCTTCGGGTCGGAAGCGAATTCGATGAATTTGTAAGCCGTGTCAATATGCGGCGAGTCCGCCAGGATCACCCACGAATCGACGGCATAGATCGTATTGTCCCAGACGGGCACCAGCGGCACCCCTTTTTCCTGGGCGCCACTGACGCGGCCATTGTAGGCGATCGACATGATGACGTCGCCGGCGGCCAGCCATTCCGGTGCCTGCGCGCCTGCCTCCCACCACTGGATGTGGGGCTTCAGTTCGTCAAGCTTGGCGAACGCTCGGTCGACGCCCTCGGGGGTGGACAGCACCTCGTACACCTCCGCCGGAGGCACACCGTCCGCCATCAGCGCGAACTCGAGATTGAGCTTGGGGCCGGCGCGCATCCCCCGCTTGCCGGGCCAGGTCTCGATATCCCAGAAATCGGCGAATGCCGTCGGCTTCTTTTCGCCGATCTTCTCGTCGTTGTAAGCGAGGAGGACGGCCCAGACGATTGTTCCCACGCCGCAGGGGCTGACCGCGGTCGGGATGAACCTGTCCTTGCCGCCGACCCGCGACCAGTCGAGCTCGAGGAACATGCCTTCCTCGCAGCCCCTGGTCATCTCGGCGGTCTCCACCTGAACCACATCCCAGGGAACGACGCCGCTATCCTGCATCGCCTGAAACTGACCCCACCCGCCGAGATAGGTGTCTTCCTGATAGGTGACCCCTTCCTGCTCGGCGAAGGGCTGGAAGAACACCTTGCGCTGTGTGTCCTGTGCCGCGCCACCCCAGCCAACGATGGTGAAGTCCCGCGCCTCCGCGAGAGGTGACGTGCCCACCAACAGGGCGGCCGTAGCCAGGAAAATCGCGGCCCGAAGTGTTCCCATGTTCGCCTCCTCGGGACAATCGCCGGCGGTCGCGGCGGCCGGTATCATCTCAACGTCAATGGCTGCGGCTTGCAAGAATCTTGCAGGGCAGGGATGCTTGATCGAACCGCGGCGCTGGGGCGATATGTGGTTTTTGACTCGAGTCGGGGAAGTTCACATGCGTATTGCCGAGGCGATCCGGCGGAAATTGGTCGAAGCGCTGGAGCCCGAAGAGCTGGAAGTGGTCGACGAATCCGCCTTGCACGCCGGCCATGCTGGCGCCCGTCCCGAAGGCGAGTCGCATTTCCGCGTGCTCGTGGTCTCCAGGCGTTTCGAAGGGATGAGCCGTGTTGCGCGCCAACGCGAGATCTATCGGATTCTGGGCGACGAGCTTGCCGGCGGCCTTCATGCGCTGGCGCTCCGGACGTTGACGCCGGAAGAGAATCGACCGGCCTGAGCCAGCCTCACCGAGGCGCGCGCAAAAGCGCACCGCCGCGCACAGGCGCGTCCATGTTCATGCAGTCGCGCCGCGGCGCTTGGGCGGCGTCACCCGGATGGATGTGATCTGGTTCCGCACCCGCCGCAGCACCTGGAAGCGGAAGCCGTAGAAGTCGAACACCTGGCCGACCTCCGGAATCTGGCGTGCCTCGTAGAGGAGGAGGCCGGCGAGGGTCGAGGCCTCTTCGTCCGGCAACGACCATTCGAACTCGCGGTTCAAGTCGCGGATCGTCACCGTCCCGGCGACGATATAGGAGCCGTCGGGTTGCGGGCGGACCCCGGCGACGGCGACATCGTGCTCGTCCGAGATCTCGCCGACGATCTCTTCCAGAATGTCTTCGAGCGTGACGAGCCCCATCAGCGCGCCGTACTCGTCGACGACCAGCGCGAAGTGCTCGCGACGGCGTCTGAACGCCTGCAGCTGATCGAGCAGCGTGGTGGAGTCGGGAATGAACCAGGCCGGAGAGGCGATCGCCAGAATATCCAGGCCCTCGAGCGAGCGCCCCTGTGCCTGAACCGCTCTGAGCAGTGCCTTGGCGTGCAGCACTCCGACGATGTTGTCGGGATCGTCCTTCCAGAGCGGTATGCGGGTATAGGGGCTGTTCAGGACCTCGTCGACGATCTCCGTCGGCGGTTTCGAGGCGTCGATCGTCACCATGTTGCGCCGGTGAGTCATGATGTCGCCCACCTCGACGTCGCCGAGATCCAGGACGCTTCGGAGCATCCGCCGCTCGTCGCGGATCTCGCGATCTTCGCCTCGATGGAGCTCGATCGCCCCGCGCAGCTCCTCTTCCTGTGCCGCGTCGCTGTAGCTGGCGGTTCCTTGCTCCCCCGCCAGCTTCAGAATGATCCGCACGAACCATTGGATGGCCAGGACGAAGGGCAGGAACAGCCGCACGACGATACCGACGAGCGGCGCCACGGCGAGCGCCACCCGATCGGCGTGGTTGATCGCGAATGTCTTCGGCAGGATCTCGGAGAAGATGAGGATGAGCAGCGTCATCGCCAGCGTCGCGTAGGCGACGCCGGCTTCGCCGAATAGGGCGATGAGCACGCTCGTCGCGAGCGACGCGGCCAGGATGTTGACCAGATTGTTGCCGAGGAGGACGGCGCCAATCAGAGTCTCCTTGTCGTCCCGCAGCCGGCGCACCAGTGCCGCTCGGGCTACGCCGCTCCGCTCGAGGTGATGGATGCGGGCGCGCGAGGCGGCGGTCAAGGCGGTCTCGGCCCCTGAGAAGAATGCGCTCAGGATGAGCAGGAGCAGGATCGCTCCTATGGTTATCCAGATCGCCTCGTCCATGGTTCCTGATTGTGTCTAGGCGGGAACGGCTTCTGACAGGAATGCCGTCAGCTCGTCCGAGGAGACGTCGCGCGCTACGAACGAGCGCCCGATCCCGCGCGCCAGGACCAGAGTGAGGTTCCCGCCGGATGCCTTCTTGTCCTGACGCATTCGGGAGACGAGGGTCTCCGGGCTCGGCCGAAGCCGATTGCGGCTGCGCAGATCAACCGGCAGTCCTGTCTCCTCGAGATGGCCGCGCACGCGCGCGGCGTCGCCGGGCGGGCATAGGCCGAGGCGGACCGAGAAGTCGAACGCCATCGTCATGCCGATCGAGACCGCTTCGCCGTGCAGCAGGTCTCCCCCGTAGCCGGCTTCGGCTTCGAGAGCATGGGCGAAGGTGTGGCCGAGATTGAGGAGCGCGCGCTTGCCGGCTTCGCGCTCGTCCTCGCCCACCACCCGGGCCTTTGCCGCGCAGCTCTTGACCACCGCGTGCCGCACTGCCGCGGCGTCGCCGTCCAAAACCTCGTTGCCGTGACGGTCGAGCCAGTCGAAGAAGTCGGGCTCGTCGATCAGCCCGTACTTGACCACCTCGGCGTATCCGGCGCGCAGCTCGCGTCCAGGCAGCGTTCGCAGCACGTCGGTGTCGGCGAGCACGAGTCGCGGCTGGTAGAACGTGCCCACCAGGTTCTTGCCGTGCGGCGTGTTGATGCCGGTCTTTCCGCCGACCGAGCTGTCGACTTGGGAAAGCAGCGTCGTCGGAATCTGGACGAAGTCGATGCCGCGCAGGGCGATGCTGGCGGCGAAGCCCGCGATGTCGCCGATCACGCCGCCGCCGAGCGCAACCAGGGTCGTCGCGCGATCGATGCGGAGGTCGAGAAGACGCCCGATCAGGCGCTCGAGCTCGTCGAAGCACTTGGTCGCTTCGCCGGGAGGCAGCGATATGGTGTCGTGGCGAATTCCGTGCCGGTCGAGGCTCGTGAGCAGCGCCGTGAGGTGCAGATCGGCTACTGCGGTGTCCGTGACGACCACGACCCGGGGCGACCGCAGGACGCCTTCAAGAATGCTTCCGGCATTCGGGAGCAACCGTCCACCGACGAGAATGTCGTAGCTGCGCTCACCGAGGTCGACACGCAGCGTGTCGTGTCCATTCCCGCTCATCGCCCGGCCGCCTGCAGCTGGTTGCATTTTTGACGGGAGGCCGCGAAATGATCGTCCAGTGCGTGAAGCACGAGGTCGACCGTCTTTTCCGGAGGGCCATCTTCCGAATCTACGATGATATCGGCCTCGGCGTAGATCGGATAACGCTCCCGCACCAGCCGCTCGACCGTCGTGCGGAGATCGCCATTCCGCAGCAGCGGCCGGTTGTTACGGCGTGATACCCGGCGAACCAGCAGATCGACGTCTGCTCGAAGCCATACTGAAACACCGCGCTGCGCGATCGCTTCGCGCGTTCGGGGATCGTTGAAGGCGCCGCCACCGGTCGCCAGCACGTGAACCGGCTGGTCGAGGAGTCGGGCGATCACACGCCGCTCCCCGTCGCGGAAGGCAGCTTCACCATGCCGCTGGAATATCTCCTCGATCGTGCACCCTGCGGCAGCCTCGATCTCGGTGTCGGCATCGACGAAGCGAAGTCCGAGTTTGCCTGCGAGACGGCGACCGATGGTCGATTTTCCGGCGCCCATCATTCCGATAAGGACGATGGTCCGAGGGATGTTTCCCTTACACTCGACCGTCACGACGCACCTGTTCCACGGCCCGGTCCGGGCTCGCGTCGTTGAAGATCGGGATTTGCATGGATAGACTTCCGCAGCTTCGTTAAACCCGAATTCTAACACAATGATCGGCAATTCAAATGCTGCGACTCGGCCGGAGGGGGCGGGTCATGGCTGCAAGGGAGCACAGGCATGTTCATACGGGTCCTCGGGATAATCGCCGCGATCGCGATTGTCGTCGGGGTGGTGTTTCTGGCTACCTGGGATATGCCGCCGCCGACGGCCACTGTCGAGAAGGTGCTTCCGGATGAACGCTTCCCACGCTGATCGCGCCAAGACGCGAGCGCTGATCGGAGTATGCGCGCTCGCAATGGCGGCTGCTACGCCCGTCGCCGCGATCGCGCAGTCGGACGGGCCGATCCGTCTGACCCCGCCTACGGCGAACCCGTTCTCGTCGTCGGCTGACAGAGCACAAGGAGATACGTCCTCTCCGAACGAGGTCGAGCGGGTGCCGCTTAAGCCGGCGGGAGAGTCGGGGGCCGTCGTCGAGGTCGCGCCGCTGCCTGCGCCGGGAAGCGGGCCGATCGGAACCTTGGAAGAAGGCGCCGGTCTCGGCACGGACGTTTGGCAGGGCGCGGCCGTCGGCGAGGTGGAGCAAATGCTGCGGACTCTGCCGTTGCCGATGCCGGATCGCAGCATGGCGTCCCTCCTCCAGCGGCTGCTGCTCACCCGCGCCCCGTTCGGCGAGGCTGCCGCCGCCGAGGCAGACACCTCCGCAGGCCTGCGTGCGGCCGCTCTCGTGAGACTGGGAGATGTGGAGGGCGCGAAGAGCCTGATCTCGGCGATGCAGGAAGGGAGCGCTACTCCTGAACGGGTCCGCGCCGAGCTCGACGCCCTGCTCGTCGAGCGTGAAACGGAGCGTGCCTGCGAGGCGGCCCGTGTGGCAGTAGAGACGGCATTCGAACCCTACGCGCAACGGGTCATGGTCTTCTGCCAGATCGTCGCCGGCGAAAAGGATCGAGCGAGCGTCGGGCTGGATCTCGTTCGTGAATCCGCCGAGGCGGACGATCCGCTGTTCATCCGATTGGCCGAGACGCTGCTGGGGTTCGGCTCGCCTCCGGGCGAGCCGCCGGAGCGCCTTTCGCCGCTTCACCTCAGAATGTGGGAAGCGACCGGAGAGCCGATTCCGGCGGAGGCGTGGCGGGCGTCGGACCCTTCGATCTGGCGCGCGATTGCGGCCTCGCCGGATGCACCGCTGGTGCAGCGCATCGAGGCTGCGGAGGCCGCAGTCGGCGCGGCCGCACTTCCGAGCGAAGCTCTGGCCAGTCTCTACCGGCTGTTGGAGGGCGCTCCGGGCGAGCGCGATCGTGTAGCGGCGGAGGAACCGGACGACTGGACGGGACGTGAGCGAGCCCTCCTCTTTCAGGATGCGGCCGAAGCCGGCTCGCAGCCCGAAAGGGCCGCAGCCCTGGAGCGTCTGTTCGAGCTGGCACAGGCTCGCGGCGGCTATGAGGCTGTCGTCTTCGCGGCCGCGCCACTGCTCGGCCAACTGGATCCCGGTGCCCGGCTGACATTCTTCGCCGCCCACGCGGCGCGTGCGTACCTGCTGCTGCACGATCTGCCGTCGGCGAACGAGTGGGCGGCGCTCGCGCAGAGGGAGCGAGAGATCAATCCCTATGCCGCGCGCGATGCTGTCGAGCTGGAGCCGCTGCTGGCGCTCGCAGGTGCGAGCGAAGGAGGGCGATGGAACGAGGCGAGCTTCGCCACCTGGTGGCAGCGGCGCCAGGAGTCCGACCCTGAGAAAGGGTCCGAGAACGCGGCATTGCTCGCCGACCTCCTGGAAGCGCTCGGCGAGCCGGCGCCTTCATCGGCAGGAACGGTGGACGGTCGTGGATCCGCGTCTGCGGCCACGATCCGAGGCGGCCCTCGTGGCGAGACGATCCTCCAGATCGCGCACTATCTGGCAGCCGAAGGCGCGGCTGAGGCTTACCGTCAGCGGGTTCCCGAAGCCGTGCGGGCGCTTCGCTCCATCGGGCTGGAGAGCGAGGCGAGGCGGCTCGCGGTGGAAGCCGCGATCGGTGCCGGACTCTGAGCATGGGAGGCGAGCCGGGATCGGCCGGGCTGCGGGAAGCGTTCCTGGAGATGATGCTCGCCGAACGCGGGGCGTCGGCTAACACACTTGCGGCCTACCGCCGAGATCTGACCGACTTCGACGCCTACCTCCGCAAGCGGTCTCTCCACGCAGTGTCTGCCTCGAGCGAGAACGTCAGGGCCTATCTGGCCTCGTTGCAGACGGCTGGGCTGTCCTCCCGCACGACCGCGCGCCGCCTCTCTGCAATCCGGCAGTTCTTTCGCTTTCTCTGCTCGGAAGGTCATCGATCGGACGATCCGACGCATGTCATCGATGGACCGCGTCGGGATCGCCCGCTTCCCAAGCTTCTGTCCGAACTGGAAGTCGAGGAGCTTCTGGCGGCAGCTCGGCGCCAGGAAGGTCCGGGCGGCCTGCGCACCGTCGCGCTCCTGGAGCTGCTCTACGCAACGGGGCTGCGGGTCAGCGAGCTGGTTTCCTTGCCGCTCTCTGCAATGCGCACGGCGGACGGGATGATCCGCGTGCGGGGAAAGGGCGGCAAGGAGCGGCTGGTGCCGCTGGGGGAAGAAGCGGCGGCCGCCGTCGCCGCTTACCTGGAAGTTCGGCACGTGTTCGTTGGTGGCGCCGGATCGCCGTGGCTGTTTCCCTCACGGGGTGCCGAAGGCCATCTTACGCGGCGGAGGCTGGGCCAGATCCTCCGTCATCTCTCGATCGAGGCGGGTATCTCGCCGGAACGGGTGTCGCCGCACGTTCTGCGACATTCGTTCGCGACGCATCTGCTCGAGCACGGCGCCGACCTCAGGAGCCTGCAGCAGATGCTGGGGCATGCGGACATCTCCACCACACAGATCTACACGCATGTGCTGCAGGAGCGGCTGCGGAGGGTCGTGGAAGAGAGCCATCCGCTGGCCGACCGGTAGAACGTATCGGTCGCCCGACGTTGACACTCGAGCCAAAGCGCGGCAAGCAACCGTGGCTCCTGCTTCCCGCCGTTGAAGCCTCATATCGGAAAAGCGAATGCTGACACCGCTGGAATTCGAGAAGCCGGTCCTCGAGCTCGAGGCGAAGATCGAGGAGCTCCGCCATCTAGGCAGTTCCGACGATCTGAACATCGCTGACGAGGTGGCCGAACTGCAGGCAAAGGCCGACAAGCAGCTGCGCCAGATCTATGCGAGGCTCACGCCTTGGCAAAAGGTCCAAGTCGCCCGGCATCCCGGCCGCCCGCATTTCAGCGACTATGTCTCAGCGCTCATCGACGAATTCCTGCCGCTTTGTGGCGATCGGCTCTACGGCGAGGACGCCGCCGTCGTCGGCGGCCTCGGGCGGTTCAAGGGTCGCTCGGTCGTGGTCATCGGGCACGAAAAGGGCCACGACACCGAATCCCGTGTGAAGCACAATTTCGGCATGGCTCATCCCGAAGGGTACCGGAAGGCGCAACGCCTGATGGATCTCGCGGAGCGCTTCAGGTTACCGCTCCTGACCTTCGTCGATACCCCCGGCGCCTATCCGGGGGTGGAGGCCGAGGAACGGGGACAGGCCGAGGCGATCGCCCGGTGCATCGAGCGCTGCCTGTCGCTGCGGGTGCCGATGGTGTCGGTCATCATCGGCGAGGGCGGTTCGGGTGGGGCGGTGGCCTTCGCCACCGCCAACCAGGTGCTCATGCTCGAACACTCGATCTATTCGGTGATCTCGCCGGAAGGATGCGCGTCGATTCTCTGGCGAAGCACGGACAAGACGGTGGATGCGGCGGAGGCGCTGAAGCTGACGGCGCAGGATCTTCTTCGCTTCGGCATCATCGACAGCGTGGTGCACGAGCCTCTGGGCGGCGCGCATCGCAACCCCGCCACGACGATCGCCGCCGTTGGAGAGGCGATCGCGACGGCGCTGGCGGATCTCGAGGCGGTACCCGCAGTCGATCTCCTGCGGGGCCGCCGACAGAAATTCCTTCAGATGGGCCGGAAGCAGGCGGCCTGACGCGCGCGTCTGGCATCGTTGGAAGAGGCGGTTGCGTGGCCGCCTTTCCTTTGAACCCGATGCCTTCGGGCGCCTACTTCCTGTCGCCCTTATCGGTGGTGGAAGCGGGAGCGCTCGCCACGGTCATCGGCGTGTCGGCCTTGACGCTCTGCTGGGCGTGACCGGCGCAGTCCGCGAGCGCCGCACCGCTCAGC